>NZ_JBITLX010000038.1:0-66697 GCF_044465625.1 Actinoplanes sp. NPDC049599 | reverse complement strand
GCTCAACGAACGCCCCCGCATGACCCTGGCATGGAACACTCCCGCCGAGCGGCTCACCGAGCTCCTCGGTGATGCAACCACCGGCTGAAAACGCCGAGCTCACACCACATCAACAAGATCGAAATCTTGCGCGTCGGTGGCGGTCGGCGCGCGGCCCCACGTCACTCCGGCGGGCTATTGCCATCGCCCGATACACCAACCACGCAAAAGACTCTCCAGCCGCACCGCACCGCTACAAGGTCCACCACTCCCGCCCCTTTCCTCCTGAGATGAACCCCTCAACCGCCAAGGGCAAATCACGCATACCGGATGAACCCGGCAACGGGCTGGATCGCGGGGGACCGTGATCCAGAAATGGCAAAGTCGGGGATCGGCGGTACTGGCACTCGATCGATGGCTCGCACAACCTCAATGTCGCCGGACCAGCTCGCGAGCCCCACGCGTTGGCGCGAGGTGCCGGATCGCTCGGGCGCGGCTTCCCGCAACCGCTGCGCGGCCCGCTATCGGCGCCGGGGGATCGACAAGACTGCGGGCATCTGCGCGGCATGCTGGGCGATTCCGGGGGACTTGCCCGAAACCGCGGAAATCTTCCCTTCTGTGTGAAACGGTACGAATCAGGCGCTGCTGCTCCTGTGCGCTGACACGGACGACTTCAGGCCCCCGCGGTAGGACCCAGAGAAGGGCTCGGCGTGAGACTCCAGCTCCGAAGCTACCGTTGGCGCCCCGTCGCCGGACTGGTCGGCACGGCCGCCGCCCTGGGCGTGGTGCTCCTCCTGATTCCCGGACCCGCGGTTGCGGCCGAGAGTCCGGTCAACCTGAACACGGCGGCGGACTTCTCCGTGCTCGCCGGGTCGACCGTCACCAACACCGGTCCGACCACCCTTGCGCAGAGCCTCGGCGTCCACCCGGGCGCCGCCGCCCCTGGCTTTCCGCCCGGAGTCGTGGCCGGTGAGACCCATCTCGCCGACGGCGTCGCCCTGCAGGCCGAGGACGACCTCACCGCCGCGTACAACGACGCCGCCGGCCGGACACCGTTCACCAGCCTTCCGGCCGAGCTCGGTGGCAGCACGCTGATCCCCGGCGTTTATCGGATCGGCGCCGCCCAGCTGACCGGGGAGCTGACGCTCGACTCGCAGAACGACCCCGCGGCCGTGTTCATCTTCCAGATCTCCTCCACGCTGATCACGGCGTCGAACAGCGATGTGGTCTTCATCAACGGCGCCTCGCCGTGCAACGTGTTCTGGCAGGTCACCAGCTCCGCCACGCTGGGCACGAACAGCGACTTCGTGGGCAACATCATGGCGCTGACCTCGATCACCATGAACACCGGCGCCACGCTGGCCGGTCGCGCGCTGGCCCGCAACGCCGCGGTCACGCTCGACGACAACGACATCACCACACCGATCTGCGCCGCAGCCACCACCCCGCCGGCCACCACACCCGCCACCACGCCGGCTACCGCACCCGCCACCACGCCCGCCACCACGCCGGCTACCGCACCCGCCACCACGCCCGCAGCGAGTTCCTCCCCTGCCGGACCGCCTGTTGCCGGTCCGCCGATGGGGGCGCCGCCGCGGCTACCGACCACCGGTGCCGGCCTGATACCTGCGCTGACGGCCACCGGGATCGTCCTGATAGCTCTGGGGACTGCGATCCTGGTCCGGTATCGGCGGCGCTATCCATGACCCGGCCGGACGGCGGGTGTCGGCTCGCCGTCCGCGCAGCGTCGCCGTCCGCGCAGCGTGGCCGTCCGCTCGTCGCTGAGCCCGCCCCGAGCGGGCTACGGCCCGAGGATTCCCCGTATCGCCTGGCGGACAACGCGGCCGTTGCGGGCCGCCCAGCGCGCCGGGCCCGGGATCCATGCGCTGCGGTATGTCACCGGCACCTGTCCGATCCGGCGCGACGCGGTTCAGCGGCCTCGCACCACGCGCCCGAGTCTCCAGCGACAGACACAGACTCGCCGTGAGCGCCCTGAGTGAGCATCGGCGACTCTCGGTGGGAACACGTGCGCACGGCACTGTGCACAGTGGTCGCTGCCGCGTGGTGCTGGGCCCTGCCGGCGGCCTGAGCCCTCAGCCCGCGGCGACGGCCATGGTGCCCTTGCCGCTGCGCTTCGCCTCGTACATCGCCGCGTCGGCGGCGCGCAGCAGCGTCCGGGCCCGCTCGCCCGGCCCGGTGGCGACCCCGACGCTGGCCCGGACCACCAGCACGTGGCCCTCGACGGTGGCCGGTTCGGTCAGCGCCGCGACGATCCGCGCGGCGGTGGCGGCCGCCTCGGCCGGCGTGGTCCCGGTCAGGATCACCGCGAACTCGTCGCCGCCCAGCCGGGCCACCGTGTCGGTGCCCGCCCGCACGCAGCCGACCAGGCGTTCCGCCGCGGTGGCCAGCACCCGGTCGCCCACGTGGTGCCCCAGCGTGTCGTTGATGATTTTGAAGTCGTCCAGGTCGACGGCGAGGACCCCGGTGAGCACCCCGGCGTCCGCCGCGGCGATCCGGGTGTGGAACAGCGCCCGGTTGGCCAGGCCGGTCAGCGCGTCGTGGGTGGCGTCGAAGCGCAGCTGCTCCTGGAAGGCGCGCGCCTCGGTGATGTCCCGGGCGTTGGAGATGAGCCCGCGGACGCTGGGGTCGTCGTACCGGTCGGTGGCCACCACGTCCAGCCAGCGCCAGGTGCCGTCCTTGTGGCGGACCCGGCCCTGCCAGGAACCGCCCGGCGTGGCGGCGGGCAGCTCCGCCGGGTGCACCAGGTGGGCCAGCGACGAGCCGAGCAGCTCCTCGGGCTGGTAGCCCAGCATCCGGGTCACCGCCGGGCTGGTGAAGGTCATCCGGCCCGCCCGGTCGGTGATCACGGTCAGGTCGGAGGAGTGCTCGATCAGCGACCGGAACCGGCTCTCCTGCTCGCCGAGCCGGCGCAGCAGCACCGCGTTGTCGACGAACGAGGTGATCTGCCGGCCCAGCACCACCAGCGTCACCAGCAGCGAGCCGATGACCAGGCCCCAGCTGCGGGTGGACAGGCCGTCGTCGACCAGGCTGGTCAGGCCGGCCGCGTACGTGGCCAGCGCCGCCCCGTACGGCAGCAGGCTGAACGGCCGGCGCCGGACCCGGGCCGGCGCGGTGGCGGCGACCCGCATCTCCACCAGCTGCGCCCGCGGGCAGGACGCCATGATCACGCAGGGCACGAAGCTCGACAGCATGAACACCGCCGGGTGCGCGGTGGCCGCGAGCCCGTCCACGCCGACGCCCAGCGCGGTCAGCGCCACCCCGACCAGCGCGATGCCCGCCGCGACCGGCCGGAACGGGGCCTCGCCGCCGAGGACCAGCTTGGTGATGCCGAAGAACAGCATCAGCATGATGGCCGCGAGCATGCTGTTCAGCAGCATCAGGTCCAGGCCCGAGCCGACCACCGCGCTCAGCATGAACGCCCAGATGAAGCCCGCGGCGGCGGTCATCACCGTGGCCGCGTCCAGCCAGAAGACCAGCCGCTGCCGGCCGGTGGCCCGGATCGGGTGGGACAGCATCGCCCACAGCGGCATCACCATGCCGGCCACGATGAAGGCCAGGTGCAGGTTGCCGCTGAGCAGCCCCTGCACGGTGTGGTCCCGGGCCGACTGCACGGTCTGCACGGTGTCGCCGACGGTGAACAGGACCGCGGCGACCGTCATCGACCGCCAGAAGCGCCGGGTGGCGGCCGGGGCCACCGGGTCGCGGTAGACCTGCCAGGAGCCGACGGCCAGCACCACGTCCAGGGCCACCTGCACGGGCCAGTAGCCGGCGATCAGGACGGGCAGGCCGGCGACCGGCCAGGCGTACCAGGCGGTGCCGAGCGCGGCGACGGCGAGCAGGGCCCGCACGCCCCGGTCGCGCAGCAGGGCGAGCGGCACCCGGGGGGCCGTCCGCCGGACCGTGCGCGGCACCATCGCTCGTTCCTCCCGCCCGGCACCCCCGGGACGGGAGTCGCAGCCTGTCCATCGTTCGCCGGTGGCCGGACCTGAGACTTCGGGCGCGAACGGCGGCTGTGACCGCCGCCGCCCCGCGCTATATCGACTTGGGTATATCGAAGGTGGGATCTGGGCGCGGGCCGGTGCGCCGCCGAGAATTCTTTTCACGATCTCGGCTATCGCCCGGAGGCTCTCGTGACCCCTCGCCGTACGACCACCGCGCTGCTGGCCGCCGTGCTGGCCGCGGTCCTGCTGCAACTCGGCTTCGCCGCACCCGCCGCGGCCACCCCGCCCGGCATCCCGACCGCCGCCACCGCCCGCACCTACCTCGCCGCGCTGACCGTGGCGGCCTCGACCCACACCACCACCTACGACCGGGACCTCTTCCCGCACTGGATCACCGTCTCGGGCACCTGCAACACCCGCGAGACCGTGCTCAAGCGGGACGGCACCGGGGTCGTGGTCAGCTCGGCGTGCGCCGCCACCTCGGGCCGCTGGTTCAGCCCGTACGACGGGGCGACCTGGACCGCGGCGTCGGACGTCGACATCGACCACATGGTGCCGCTGAAGAACGCCTGGATCTCCGGCGCCTGGGCCTGGACCACCGCCAAGCGCCAGTCGTTCGCCAACGACCTGACCAACCCGCAGCTGATCGCGGTCACCGACAACGTCAACCAGTCCAAGAGCGACCAGTCCCCGGACGCCTGGAAGCCACCGCTGACCAGCTACCACTGCACGTACGCGCGGATGTGGGTCAAGGTGAAGTACGTCTGGAGCCTGACCGTCACCAGCGCCGAGAAGGCGGCGGTGACGACGATGCTCAACGCCTGCTGACCGCCGCCGCGGTGACCGGCTGGGCGCCGAACCCCGGGTTGGTGCCCAGCCAGTCCGCGTACCGGGGCCGTTGCGCGACGACGTCGAGATAGGCCTGCACCGCCAGGCCGTGCAGCTCGCCGGCCGCGGCGGCGGCCGGGCCGCCGGGCCGCCAGCCGAGCAGGTGCCGCCAGCGCAGCGGTGAGCCGGTCAGCGCGACCGGCACCACCCCGGGCATCGCCCGCACGGTGCCCTGGCACAGCACCACGGCGTTGCCCGCGGCGACGAGATCGATGCAGCCGCCGACGTCCATCTCCAGCGGCGGCCGTGGGGTGAAGCCGGCCCGCGCGCAGGCGGTGGCGAAACAGGCGGTGAAGCAGCCGTCGCCCGGTGCGCTGGCCCACTGCTCACCGGCGAACTCGGCGAGCGCCGCCTCCGCCCGCCCGGCCAGCGGGTGGCGCTCACCGACCAGCACCCACACCGGGTCGACGCAGACCGGCTGCCAGACCAGCCCGTCGGCGCCGGCCGGCAGCGACGGATCGCAGGCGCCGACCAGCGCGTAGTCGAGCCGCTCGGCCAGCACCCGGGCGCAGATCTCGTCGGCCGACCAGGTGGCGTGCACGGTCACCGGGCTGGCCGGGCGGGTGGCCGAGAGCCGCTGCACCAGCCCGGCGGCGACCGGCCCGTTGGTGGCGCCGATCCGGTACTGGCCGATCCGGTCCGCGCCGACCAGCGCGGTCACCTCGTCCTGCAGCCCGTCCACGGCGGGCAGGACCAGCCGGGCCCGGGCCAGCACCAGGTCGCCGAGCGGGGTGGCGCGGGTGCCGCGCGAGTCGCGCAGGAACAGGGCGCCGCCGACCGCGCGTTCGATCCGCTGGAGCTGGGTGGTCAGCGCGGGCTGGGCCAGGCCGAGCGCGGAGGCGGCCTTGCTGACGCTGCCCGCCTCGGCGATCGCGCAGATCATCCGCAGGTGGCGCAGCTCGAGGTCCACACGCTGACGGTAGAGCTCCGGACCCGGCGCCGAAATACCGACGATGTGAATTTCATGAATCGATCACTGTCAGTTCGCCGGTCGCCGGATGTCGCGCAGGTCCTGCCAACCGGACCACGCCCTGCGGAGCCGGCGCAGGCCGAGCCAGGCCGGCGGCACGGCCAGCAACGACCAGTAGGGATGCTGCGGGTCGAAGACGGTCTGCAGCGTGACCGCCCCCGCGACCAGGACGGCACCGGTCAGCGCCCGGGCCGCCGTCGCCCGGGGCGTCGGCGGCTCGGGGAGCGGGAGCACGCCGTACCGGATGGGGCCCGGCTCCGCGCGCAGCCGGGCCTGTTCCGCCTCCGTGCCGATCGCGTGCCGCGCCGCCGGATGCCGGGCGTAGCGGTGGATCGCGGCGGCCAGCACGGCCCGGTCCACGCCCTCGAACTCCAGCGTCGTGCGGTCCGGCACGAGGCCGGTCGCGCGGATCAGCTCCGGCCGCGCGTAGGCCAGGGTCAGCTCGCGCGGGTCGGCGCCGGGGCCGGGCTGGTCCGCCGCCAGCGCCTCCCACGGCACGGCCAACTCGCCGGTGAGCTTGTCGGCCCGGATGCCGCCGGGGCCCACGACCACGCCGACGCCGTGCGGCAGGCTGCGGGCGGTGACCGCCAGCAGGCCCGCGAACAGCAGGGCGCCGAGCAGGCCGGCCCGGCTCAGGTCACCGTCCAGGGCGGCCGCGGTGGTGCGGCCGGCGCAGAGTGCGAACGCCTGCAGGACAGCACCGGCGAAGAGCACGTCGGCACCGGTACGGGGAGTGGCCAGCGTGCGCGCCCGCGCGTCGGCGACCAGGGTGGCGCCCCGGTCCGCGCGCGCCCGCCGGGTCAGCCACCAGCCCGCCACCGCCGCCGCGCCGCCGCCGGCTGTGATCACCGCGTACGCGATCATCGGCGTCCCCGGCACCGCCGCGATCTCCCCGGCGGTCACCGCGAGCCCGGCGGCCGGCAGGGCCCGCCGGTGCCGGTTCAGGAAGGCGGACAGCCGGGTGATCACCCGCGCACGGTACGCGCCGGCCGCCCGCCCGTCCATCGCAGGTCGTCACGCTGGTCACTCCCGCACCGCCGGTGCTGCGCCGGGCCCGCGCCGGCACCGAAAGGGCGACGATTTTCTCAGGTGGCCCACCGCCCGCCCGATCTCGCAAAGAGACGTCACGCCGCCCGGCGCGACCAGGGCACGGGGGAGGAGTCCGATGCCGCTCCGGCGCCCGGTTCCCACGACCGTCGTGGTCGGCGCCGCCGTCGCCCTGTTCGGGGTCTGGATGGCCACCGGCCTCGGCGGCGGCACGGTCACCCAGGCCGTCTCCGACCTCGGCACCGTGCTGATGACGCTGGCCGCCGGGATCGCCTGCCTGCTCCGCGCCGTGCGGCGGCGCGGCCGGATGGGCCTGGCGTGGGCCGGCATCGGCCTGGGCGCGCTGTCGTACTCCTTCGGCGAGGCCTGCTGGTCCTGGACCGAGCTGGCCCGGGACCGCGCGGTGCCGTTCCCCGGGCTGCCCGACGTCGGCTACCTCGGCATGGTCCCGCTGATCTCGGCCGGCCTGCTGCTGGTGCCGGTGGGCCGGCAGACGGTGGCCAACCGGGTCCGGGGCATCGCCGACGGCCTGATGATCGCCGTCTCGCTGCTGCTGATGTGCTGGATCCTGGTGCTCGACCCGCTCGTCGCCGCGGGCGGCCACGGGACGCTGATCGGCTACCCGTTCGGCGCCGTCGTGCTGATCACCGCCGCGCTGTACGCGCTGGCCCAGCTGCGTCGCGACGGCCCGGACGCCGGCCCGCTCCTGCTGCTGGTCGGCGCGGTGTGCACGGTCGGCGTCTCCGACTGCGTGTACGCCTACCTGACCCTGCACGACGCGTACCTGTCCGGCAGCGTGCTCGACACCGGCTGGTTCGGCGGCTTCGCGCTGGTCCTGCTCGCCGCGCTGCGGCCCGGCACCCGTACGGCGGGGGACGAGGACCCCGAGGAGCGGCAGCCGTTCGCGATGCTGGTGCCGTACGCGGTCATGCTCGTCGCGGTGGCGTGCAGCGTGGTGGCCTTCGCGGTCACCGGTGACGTGGACCCGGTCACCGCCGGCTCCCGCACCTTCCTCATCGGGCTGATCATCGTCCGGCAGCTGCTGACGCTGCTGGAGAACCGCCAGCTGACCCGCCGCCTGGAGGCCCGGGTGTCCGCGCGCAGCACCGAGCTGCAGGCCAGTGAGCTGCGGTTCCGGGCGCTGGTGATGCAGAGCTCGGAGTCGGTCGCGGTCATCGACGCCGACTCCACCATCCGGTTCCAGAGCGAGTCGGTCGAACGGATCTTCGGCTACCCGCCGGCGGCGCTGCTCGGGCTTCGGCTGCTCGAGGTCGTCGGGCGCCGGGCCGCGGGCCCGCTGGCCGAGGCCCTGGCGTCGATCCGGGACGAGCCGCTGGCCGTGGCGGTCGTCGAGGTGCCGCTGCGGCACTGCGACGGCCGGGTCCGGCTCGCCGAGATGACCATCACCAACCTGGTGCACGACCCGTCCGTGCGCGGCTTCGTGCTCAACACCCGCGACATCCACGACGCCTCCGAGCTGCAGGAACAGCTCGTGCACGAGGCTTACCACGACGCCCTGACCGGGCTGGTCAGCAGGGCGCTGTTCCGCGAGCGGGTGCTGGAGGCGCTGGCCCGGGAGACGGCCGGCGCCGGCGTCGGCGTCGCCGTGCTGATGCTCGACCTGGACGGCTTCAAGGAGGTCAACGACAGCCTCGGGCACGCCGCCGGCGACGCCCTGCTGGTCCAGGTCGCGGCCCGGCTGCGCGGCGCGGTCCGCGAGGGTGACACCGTGGCCCGGTTCGGCGGCGACGAGTTCGGCGTGGTCATCGAGTCCACCACCGCGCGTGCCGACGCCGAGGCGGTCGCCGAGCGCATCGGGGCGGCGCTGCAGGAGCCGGTCCACCTCGGCGGACGGCAGCTGCGGGTGGCCGGCAGCATCGGCCTGGCCTGCGGCGCCGACGCCGCCGACATCGACCAGCTGCTGCGCAACGCCGACCTGGCGATGTACCGGGCCAAGTCGGCGGGCGGCGCCGGGCTGGCCACCTACGACCCGGGGATGCTGGCCGGGCTGGTGCAGCGGCTGGAGCTGGAGGCCGACCTGCGCCTCGCCCTGGAACGCGCCGAGCTGGTCCTGCACTACCAACCCACCGTCGATCTGCGGACCGGCGAGGTCGTCGGCTTCGAGGCGCTGGTCCGCTGGCACCACCCGACCCGCGGCATGGTCTCGCCGCTGGACTTCATCGGCATCGCCGAGGCGACCGGCCTGATCGTGCCGCTGGGCCGCTGGGTGCTCGCCGAGGCCTGCCGGCAGTCGGTGGCCTGGGGCGCGGGCAGCACCCGCCGGTTCAAGATGGCCGTCAACGTGTCGGTGCGCCAGTTCGAGCACGGCGACGTGTCCGCGATGGTGGCCGAGGTGCTCGCCGAGACCGGCATGCCGGTGGACCAGCTGTGCCTGGAGATGACCGAGAGCGTGCTGCTCACCGACACCGACGAGAACCTCACCCAGCTGCTCCGGCTGAAGGCGCTGGGCGTCACCCTGGCGATGGACGATTTCGGCACGGGGTACTCGTCGCTGGCGTACCTGCGCCGCTATCCGATGGACATCCTCAAGATCGACCGCTCGTTCGTGGAGCGGCTCGGCGGCGACCGCGAGGACGAGGCGCTGGTCCGCACGATCGTCCGGCTGGGCAAGAGCCTCGGCATGACCACGGTGGCCGAGGGCATCGAGGACGCCGGCCAGCTGGCGACGCTGCGCAACCTGGGATGTGACCTGGCGCAGGGTTACCTGCTGTCCCGCCCGCTGCCGGCGGCCGAGGCGGGGCGGGTGCTCACCGAGGGGACGGCCCGGCTGGCCGTGCCGGCCTGAGGGCCAGCTCCAGCGCCAGCCGCGCGTCCGGGTCGTCGAGGGCGGCGCCGAACAGCCGCCGGATCTTGCGCATCCGGTACCGCACCGTCTGCGGATGCGCCGGCAGCGCCGCGGCCGCCGCGAGCACCTGCCCCTGCGCCCGCAGCCAGGCCAGCAGCGTCGCACCGAGCACCTCCCGCTCGGCCGCGCCCAGCGCCGCCAGCGGGGCCAGCGACCGCTCGGCGAGCCGGCCGGCCAGCCCGGGCTCCCACGCGGTGACCAGCGTGACCAGGTGCTCGTCGCAGTGCAGCAGCCCGTCGGCCGGCAGCGCACCCTGCTGCTGCAACTGCAGGGCCCGCCGCGACAACCGGTACGACAACCGCGCCTCGCCCAGCCCGACCACCGGCCCCACCGCGGCCCGCTGCCCGGCCAGCGCCGCCGCGAGATGCCCGAGCCGCCCGGGCGTCGCCGGCTCGGGCAGGACCAGCCGGGTGGCGTCGTCGATGACCGTGGCGATGGTGCCGCTGCCCGCCAGCCGGGCCAGGTGCTCGCCGTCGGTGCCCTCCACGCTGACCACCGCCAGCGACCCGGGCAGCGGCCAGCGGGCGGCGTCGGCGGCCGCCAGGACCGCCGCGTGGCCCGGCGGGTCGGGCTGGACCAGCAGCGTGATCAGCCGCCGCCGGGTGGTGTCCCAGTCCCGGGCGTGCTGGCGCTGCTCGTCGAGATAGCCCGCGGCCGCGGCGCCGGCGAGCGTGTCGAGGAAGCCGAACAGCGCCGAGGCCAGCACGTAGAGCACCGCGGGCGGCAGCTCCCGCTCGACCAGGTACGCCCAGATGTCCCGGCCGCCCAGGGTCAGCACCGAGCGCAGGGCGTCCACGCTGTGCCCCTCGCGGAACTCGGTGCGGCCCAGCTCGACGAAGACGTCCCGGCTGGCGGTGAGGTCGCGGGACGGCTCGGCCACGGCCCGGACGAACGCGTCCACCGCCGTCTCCACGCCCAGGGTCAGCCCGCGCCCCTGCCCGCCGGTCAGCGACCGGCCCTGCCCGCTCATCGCGGCGCGCATGGTGCGCAGCACCCGTTCCCGCAGCGCCACCCGCTCGGCCCGCAACCGCTCGCCGACGGCTGCCGGCAGGTCACCGACGCGCGGCTCGATGTCGGCGAAGGTCTCCGGCACGTTTGTCACCCCGGTGATAAAGCGAGGACGGGATTCCGCCTCGGTGGACCACCATCTTGGCACCGCGATGCCTAGCGTGGTGCCATGGACGCAGATGTGATCGTGGTCGGGGCGGGACTGGCCGGGCTGGCGGCGACGGCCGAGCTGGCCGACGCGGGCCGCCGGGTGCTGCTGCTCGACCAGGAACCCGAGCAGAGCCTGGGCGGCCAGGCGTTCTGGTCGTTCGGCGGGCTGTTCCTGGTGGACTCGCCGGAGCAGCGCCGGATGGGTGTCCGCGACTCGGTCGACCTGGCCTGGCAGGACTGGCTCGGCAGCGCGGCGTTCGACCGCCCGGAGGACCACTGGCCACGGCAGTGGGCCCGGGCGTACGTGGACTTCGCGGCCGGCGAGAAGCGCGCGTGGCTGCGGCAGATGGGCCACCGGCTGTTCCCGGTGGTCGGCTGGGCCGAGCGCGGCGGCGGCCCGGCCGACGGGCACGGCAACTCGGTGCCGCGCTTCCACCTGACCTGGGGCACCGGCCCGGGCCTGGTGGCGCCGTTCGAGCGCCGGGTGCGCGCGGCCGCCGAGCGCGGCCTGGTCCGCTTCGGCTTCCGGCACCGGGTGGACGGACTGGTCGAGACCGGCGGGGTGGTCACCGGGGTGCGGGGCCGCACGCTGGCGGCCAGCGACGTGCCGCGCGGCGCGTCCAGCTCACGGGAGGAGACCGGCGATTTCGGGTACGCGGCGCAAGCGGTGATCGTCACCTCGGGCGGCATCGGCGGCGACCACGACCTGGTCCGCAAGGCCTGGCCGGCCCGGCTGGGCGCGCCGCCGAAGCGGATGGTCGCCGGCGTCCCCGCACACGTGGACGGCCGGATGCTCGGCATCACCGAGGCGGCCGGCGCGCGGATCATCAACCCGGACCGGATGTGGCACTACGTCGAGGGCCTGCGCAACTGGGACCCGATCTGGCCGCAGCACGGCATCCGCATCCTGCCCGGCCCGTCCTCGCTGTGGCTGGACGCCACCGGCAAGCGGCTGCCGGCGCCGCTGTTCCCCGGCTTCGACACCCTGGGCACGCTCAAGCACCTGATGGCCACCGGCTACGACTACAGCTGGTTCGTGCTGACCCAGAAGATCATCGAGAAGGAGTTCGCGCTGTCGGGCTCCGAGCAGAACCCGGACCTGACGAACAAGAGCATCCGCCAGGTGCTGGGCCGGATCCGCCCCGGCGCGACGCCGCCGGTCGAGGCGTTCAAGCAGCACGGCGCCGACTTCGTCGTGGCGCCGGGCCTGGACGACCTGGTCGCGGGCATGAACAAACTGGCGGCGGAGAGCGACGGCCCGGCCCTGGACCTCGACCAGGTACGCCGCACCGTCGAGGCCCGCGACCGCGAGATGACCAACCCGTTCAGCAAGGACGCCCAGGTGACGGCGATCCACGGCGCCCGGCGCTACCGCGGCGACCGGCTGATCCGGGTGGCGGCCCCGCACCGGCTGCTGGACCCGGCGGCCGGCCCGCTGATCGCGGTACGCCTGAACATCCTGACCCGCAAGACCCTGGGCGGCCTGGAGACGGACCTCTCGGCCCGCGTCCTGCGCGCCGACGGCACCCCGCTGCCCGGTGTGTACGCGGCGGGCGAGGTGGCGGGCTTCGGCGGCGGCGGGATGCACGGGTACAACTCGCTGGAAGGAACGTTCCTGGGCGGGTGCTTGTTCTCCGGCCGCACCGCGGGCCGCGCGGCGGCGGCAGCGACCGCCTGACCGTCGCCCACCCTTTCATCCTAGGATGCCTTAGGCGGTGTGCGGTACGCCACGGGGTAGCGCTCGGCCGGCAAGCTCGTTCCGGTGGTGACTTGAGGGTTCCGGGGTGGCGAACCGAACGGTAACCGGGGTGCGCCTGTTCTGCGCTCCCGGCCTCGCGGCGGGGCCCGAAGGGGTTGGCATGACGGATACGCAGATCGTGGAGCTGGGCCTGCAGGCGATGACCATCGCGGCGAAGATGTGCGCGCCGGTGCTGCTGACGGCGTTGCTGATCGGTTTCGCGATCTCGTTGTTCCAGTCGGTGACCCAGATCCAGGAGGCGACGCTGTCGTTCGTCCCGAAGGCAGTAGGCGTCGGTGCGGCGATCCTGTTCTCGGGCAACTGGATGTTGCACGAGATGGTGACGTTCACGACGCAGCTGTTCGAGCGGATCCCGACGCTCATCGGCTGAATCCGACGCAAGCAAGGGCCGCCCGCTGGGCGGCCCTCTTTTGGTGTCCGGCTGCGGGTGGCCCGTTCCGGGCACTCGCCGTCCGGATCGGTGCCGCGCAGGATGCGGTGGCCGCGCCGGGGTCAGCCGGACCCAGTTCGCGGCAAGCCGCGGGGATCCGTGCCACGATGAAGCCGATAGTTCTGGTCCAGGCGGGAGTCAAAGGCAATGAGCGAACACGTTTCCGACAGCGCTGAGTGGCAGGCCGTGCAGGGGCACGCCGAGAAGTTCTCGAGCGTGCACCTGCGCGAGCTGTTCGACAGTGATCCCCGGCGGGGCGAGCGGCTCACCGCCCGGGTGGCGGACCTCTACGTGGACTACAGCAAGAACCTGGTCACCGACGAGGTGCTGGCCGCGCTGATCGCCCTCGCCGAGCGCGCCAAGGTGCGCGAGCGCACCGCCGCGATGTTCGCCGGCGAGCACATCAACGTCACTGAGGACCGTGCCGTGCTGCACACCGCGCTGCGCCTGCCGCGCGACGCCACGCTGGTCGTCGACGGCCAGGACGTGGTCCGCGACGTGCACGAGGTGCTCGACCGGATGGGCGCGTTCACCGACCGGGTCCGCTCCGGCGCCTGGACCGGCGCCACCGGCGAGCGGATCCGGACCATTGTGAACATCGGCATCGGCGGGTCGGACCTCGGGCCGGTGATGGCCTACGAGGCGCTGAAGGCGTACGCGGACGCGGGCCTGGAGTGCCGCTTCATCTCCAACATCGACCCGACCGACCTGTACGCCAAGACCCACGACCTGGACCCGGCGACCACGCTGTTCGTGATCGTGTCGAAGACCTTCGGCACCCAGGAGACGCTGACCAACGCCACCGAGGCCCGCAACTGGCTGCTGGCCGGCCTGGGCGGCGACCGGTCCGCGGTGGCCAAGCACTTCGTGGCGGTCAGCACCAACGCCCAGCGGGTGGCCGACTTCGGCATCGACACCGAGAACATGTTCGGCTTCTGGGACTGGGTCGGCGGGCGCTACTCGCTGCCGTCGGCGGTCGGGCTGTCGGTCATGCTGGCGATCGGCAAGGAGCGCTTCGCCGAGCTGCTGGCCGGTTACCACGCCGTGGACGAGCACTTCCGCACCGCGCCGCTGGAGCAGAACGTGCCGGCCCTGCTCGGGCTGCTCAACGTGTGGTACGACACGTTCCTCGGGGCGCAGTCGCACGCGGTGCTGCCGTACTCGCAGTATCTGCACCGCTTCGCCGCGTACCTGCAGCAGCTGACCATGGAGAGCAACGGCAAGCACGTCCGGCTGGACGGCTCCGGGGTGGACTTCCAGACCGGCGAGATCTTCTGGGGCGAGCCCGGCACCAACGGCCAGCACGCTTTCTATCAGCTGATCCACCAGGGCACCAAGCTGATCCCGGCGGACTTCATCGGCTTCAGCGTGCCCAACCACGACACCGGCGAGATGCACGACCTGTTCATGTCGAACTTCTTCGCCCAGACCAGCGCGCTGGCCTTCGGCCGCACCGCCGAGCAGATCGAGGTCGAGGGCGTGCCGGCGGAGATCGTGGCGCACAAGGTGATGCCGGGCAACCACCCGACGACCACCATCCTCGCGGAGAAGCTGACCCCGTCGGTGCTGGGCCAGCTCATCGCGCTCTACGAGCACGCCA
Source organism: Actinoplanes sp. NPDC049599 (assembly GCF_044465625.1). NCBI lineage: Bacteria > Bacillati > Actinomycetota > Actinomycetes > Micromonosporales > Micromonosporaceae > Actinoplanes > Actinoplanes sp. NPDC049599. Next base: position 52,038 of record NZ_JBITLX010000038.1, on the reverse strand, counting down.
CGTTCACCCAGGGCACGATCTGGGAGATCAACTCGTTCGACCAGTGGGGCGTGGAGCTCGGCAAGGTCATGGCCAACCAGCTCGCCCCGCAGCTCACCGCGGCGGGGGCCCCGGCCGGCGGCAACGACTCGTCGACCGACGCGCTGATCGCGCGGTACCGGGCACAGCGCGGCCGCTGATCGCGCGGGACGCCCGGTCAGGGCACCACGTGCAGCACCGGTCCGGCCGCGAGGGCGAGCGTCTCGCCCGGTGGTGCGAGCACGCCGCCCACCAGCTGATAGCGGCCGGGCTCGGGCAGCCCGAACTCCAGCGCCGCCTCCGCCGCCGTGCGACCGGGGCCGAACCGGCCGGCGGCGGTCGCGGCGACCCTGGTCCACGGCGGATCCGCGGAGGTCACGACGATGTGCGCGAGGTATCCGGCGCCTGCCGCGGCGAGCGCGTCGGCGCCCGGTCCGGTCAGCGCGAAGGTGATCGTCGCGACCAGGCGGTCGGGCTCGGCGGGCACCTCGAAGCGCAGGTCCATGATGCTCAGCCGGGGCCGCCCCGGCGTCGGTTCGGACGGGGGCTGCGGGGTCTCGACGAAGTACTGGATCCGGCGGCCCCCGTCGGTGCGCACCGGAGCCTGCTCCGGGAGCGCGTCGTCGACCTGGACGATCCGGTGTTCCCGGATCTCGCCGTCCGCGCCGAGCACCACGGTGATCATGTGGAGGGCGCAGGCGGCGCGTTCCGGCGCCGGTCGCGGTGCGGGCGCCGCGGCCGGCGGGGGCACGGAGTGGTCGGCCTTGATGCCCTCCAGCCGGGCGCCCCGGCAGGTCGCGGCCGGACCCATGCCGAAGTGCGCGAACGCCTCCCACACGGCCCGCTCCGCGGCGGCGGCGGGCTCCGCCGACAGCCGGCCGGCCGTCCGCAGGAAGGCCAGGGCGGTCAGGATCGCGTCCCGCATGTCCAGGAAACTGGGGTTGGCGCGGGCGATCGTGATCGCGTCCAGCACCAGGCGCGCGGCCAGGCCCGGTGAGCCGAGCCGGCGGGTCATCGCCATGAGCGTGGCGCACCACAGCTCGCCGACCTCGTGCGGCGTCGAGTACCACGCCCCCAGCTGATCGAAGACGCCGGGATACTGCTCGTCGTACGGCCGGGTCCGGATGCCCTCGGGCCGGTCCACCGCCCACGCCGCGACGACCTCCGTGCCCGCCTGGACGCAGGCGAAGTAGTCGCTCCAGCCCTCGCCCATCCCGGCGCTCTGCGGCTCGTCGAGCGCGTGCACGTCCAGGACGCCCCCGGCCAGGCGCTGGGTCACGACGTGGGCGTACTCGTGGAAGACGACCGTCGGGTCCAGCGCGGTGTGCCGGCCGGTCCGGCCGACCGGCCCGAGGCGCAGCACCGGGCCGGCGCCGTTCACCGGGGTCAGCATGGTCGCCGTGCCCGGCAGCGGCTCGGCGAACACCCGGACGCCGACGGGCGGGGCTGCGGCGCGGGTGGGCGCGGCCCCCGTGAGGTCGCCCGCGGCCTCGGTGAGGCCGAGCAGGGCGAAGAAGTCGTGGGCCGACGAGGCCAGCGCGAACGCGTTGACCACCCACTGTTCGGCGCTGTCCGGAGCGGGCGCGAAGACCAGCTGGTCGCCGTCCCGCTGACCGCGCACCGCCGGGCCGTCCACGCCGGAGCCGGCCACGACGTTGGTGCCCGCCGTGTCGTCACCGGCCAGCCACGGACCGGGGAAACCCACCGGCAGGTCCGGGGGCGGCTCCACCGGATAGTCGCTCAGCGGGCGGGGCAGGGTGATGCGGTGCCGTTCCCCGTCGCCGCCGGCCAGGAAGACGTCGGCGGTCGCCGCGGCGGACAGGGTGACCTGGTGCGCGAAGAGCACGCCGGCATCGCCCGCGTCGGCGACCACGACGAACCGCTGGGCGTGGCCGGGCATGGTGAGCGTGACCTTCCAGCCCAGCCGCAGGTCGCCGGGGCGCAGCGGGAACCACACCAGACCGGCGGTGATCGGCTCGGCGAAGGGGCCGGGCTCGAGCACGGTCGTCCGGTCCGGGGCTCCGGCGATCACCGCGACGGCGCGCGGCTCGAAGGACGTCAGATCGGCCGTGGGCGCGTCGAACGGCTCCATGAACTGGTCGTACGTGCCGAGTTCGTCGGCGGTGGGGCGGGCGACCCGACGGGCGGCGGCCAGCACGGCGTCCTCGGCCCGCACCGCGGGAGCGACGTCCAGCGGCTCGCCGATCGTCACGCAGGAACCGGCGGTCGAGGCCACCGCGCCGGTGGGATCGAACACCACCGCCTGGGCCGCCTGGAACACGGGGATGCCCTGGTACTGCTGCCGCAGGTGCACCGCGTGCGCCCCGGAGCCGGTGGTCCGCACCACCGGATCCCCGACGAACTCGACCGGCTGCGCGGCCGTCAGCCCCAGCAGCGGCCCGACCGACCGGAGGTGCGCCAGCGCGCGCGTCCGGGGATCGCCCGGCTCGGGTGCCGCTCCCACCGATTCGATCCGGCACGGATTGCCGGTCAGCGGGTCCACGGCGGTCACGCGGACGGTGTGCCCGCCGTCCAGCCCGTCCGAGACCTCCCGGGCGAGCGAGGCGTACCGCTGCTCGTCCCCGGGCTCGACCGGCCGGCGGAGATCGAACTCGCGGCTCATCGGCTCAGCCTCCCTGCGGCGGTGGCACACGGGCGGCTGCTCGACCCCGGGACCCGGGCACCGGGCAGCCTGGACGGGCCGGCTACTTGGTGTAGACCAGGTAGCGCAGCGGGATGTTCTCCTGGATCAGCCACTTGTCGACGTCGATGATCGTGCTGGCGAACGCGGCGTACGGCTGGCCCATGTTGATGATGTCGGCGGACAGGTTGGCCTCGAACAACAACGGCTTGAGGCCGGTCGGTTTCGGCGCGTAGAAGCCGAACGAGAGCAGCGTGTAGGCCGGCGCCTCCGGGGGAGCGAACTGGTCGATCCTGGCGTCGTCGGGCCCGTCGCTCACGTCGGTCAGGTTGACCTGTTCCATGCCGACCCGCCACCAGCGCTCGCTGAGCTGCACCGTCGGCTGCACGGCGAAGCCGTGCGGGACGTCGATCGTCGGGTTGACGAACATCACGGCGTAGATCACCGCGAACTCGCCGCCGGCGATGATCTTGCTGGGCTGGTACGGCGGCGGCCCGCCGAACTGGACCGGCGTGAAGGCGTACAGGTCGAAGGCGTTGTACGGCCCGACCGTGGGCTCACCGAGCCGTGCGGTCTCCAGCGCCGCCATGCGCTCCTCGAGCCGCTGTCCCAGGGACATCTTCGCCCGTTCGAGCAGCTTGTCGCCGAACTCCGCGACCGCCTCGCGGTACTCCTCGGGAATCGGCCGGGGATCGACCTTCTTGATCGGTTCCGCGGGCGGGGCCGCCACCTCGGGTCCGGGGCTTTCCGTCAGCGTGCCCTTGCTGGCCGTCAGTTTGCCGATCGTGGGAGTGGTCATCGAGATACCTCCTCGCACACTTCTGCTGATACGCCGACTCTTCCACCGCCTGCTTAACCGGCGTGCGGGCCGGCGGTTAACCCCGGCGTCCGGGCGGTTAACCGAGTGGCACCTCCGGACCGTTTCGGAGCTCGGCGCGTGGGGCATGGTGAAGCAACCCGGTGAAGGAGCCGACCATGGACGCGCATGAGATGGTGCTCGGTGGCACGCGGGAACCCGGTGCGGAGGAGTGGGCCTGCACGACGTGCGACCGCAGGCTGCTGCTGCGGTGGTCGCCCGTGCCGGTGCGGGTCGTCCTGCACCCGGGTGACGACCGCGCCGTCCACGTGGGTGCCCGCAGCGACACCCGGGCCGGCGATCCCACCGAGCACGAACACGACTGGCTGAGCGGTCTCGGCATCCGCTGGGACTGACCACCCGCCGCGGTGGTCAGACCGGCTCGTGCCGGCGGATCTTGCGGTAGAGCGCGACAGTCTCCGGCGCGGGTTCCACCTTCAGCTCGGTGCGCAGGGTCAGCACGCACTCGCGGAACTGCAGCAACGCCAGGTGCGGCAGTCCCTGTCGGCTGTGGCACCGCATCAGCAACCGGTGCGCCTGCTCCCGGCACGGATCCATGGTGAGCAGTTGCCGGCACAACTCGGCGGCGCGGGCGTACTCTCCGGTCCGGAACCGCAGCTGCCCGAGCGTGCCCAGGGCGTCGATCTGAATGGCTCTGAGCCGCTCGCGTGGCTCGGCCGTCCACAGTGAGTCGAGATCCTCGGCGAGGAAGTCGCCGTGGTAGAGCCCGATCGCCTCCTCGTAGCGAGCGCCTTTGCGCCCCACGTCGTCCTCCGGGAGGCGCCGGGCGGCCGCGGCCCGTTCGTCGTAGAGGTCCACGTCCAGCCAGAGCCGGACCGCGGGATGCAGCCGGTAGCCGCCCTCGCGGAACAGCACGACCGGGGAGGGCGTGACCTCGCGCAGCGCCCGGCGCAGGCTGTGCAGCGCGACGTTCAGGCTGTTGCGGGCGGAGGCCGGCTCGGCGCCGGGCCAGAGTGCCTCGGTCAGCGCCTCCCGGGACGGCCCCGGGCGGCGATGCGTGACCAGGTAGGCGAACAGCGATCGCATCCGGCCGCTGGACCACGCCGGCACCGGCGTCTCGTCCACCACCAGCGCGAACGGTCCGAGCAACTGCGCGATCACCGTGGGACCCGGGGCCGCCGCCGGCCGCTCGGGGCGGGCCCCGGCCGGCAGTTGCGCCGGGGTCGCCTCCTGCTCGGCCGCCGGGGCGAGCCACCGCGGCCCGGCCGAGGGGAGACGGCGCAGCCGCACGGGTGCGGGGTCCGCGCTCCAGCGTCCCGTGGCTGCCGGCATCCCCGAGCCGGGCCCGCTGACGGTCTCCCGCAGCTGATCCAGGACGGCGCCCACCCGGCGTTCCAGGGCGGTCTGAGCGTTGCGGATCTCCTCGTGTCTCCCGCGGCAGCCGAGGATCTCGCGGCTGAGTTCGTCGGTGACGCGGATGTGCTCCGCCGCGGGGCCGCCGGCCGCCGCCCGCGCGGCCCGGCGGAAGCCGAGCAGCGCGGCATCGGTGCCGCCGGCCAGCAGGGCCGTGGCGGCCTCCTGCCAGATCGCCCAGGACAGGGTCGCGGGGTCGCCGGAGGCCTCGGCGAAGGACAGTGCGGCCGCCGACCGGGCCCGCGCCCCGCCGAGGTCGGTCGCGGTGACCGCGGTGCTCGCCGCCAGCATGCTGTGGCACGCCCGGTCCAGCGCCGGCCGGGCCGCGAAGCGCGCGGCGGCCGCGTCGAAGAACCGGCAGGCGCCGCCGGGATCCCGGGCGGCCAGGGCGATCTCCCCGCGCAGGTGCAGCAGCTCCGCGCGGCCGTGCAGCACGTCGGTGGGCAGCCGGTCGATCAGCCGCTCGAGGGTCGCCCATCGCCCGTCGTCCATCAGCTCGTCGGCGTGCGCCAGCAGCGCGCCGGCGGCGCCCTCGTCGTCGTGCGCGTCCAGGCTGAGCGCGACGCCCTCGGCGACGGCGCCCGCGTTGATCAGGTGGTGGGCCACCCCGCGCAGCTCCGCCGGCCCGGGCCGGTACCGGGGGTCGAGGGCCGCGGCGAGCGGGGCCCGCCAGCATCCCCGCACCCGGTACCAGTCGCCCTCCAGCGGCTGCCACCACGGGCCGGACGGTTCGCCTTGCCCGTACTCGAGAACGACGGCCCGGCCCAGCGCCGCGAGCTGGTCGTCGTCGAACAGCGGCAGCATCTGCCGCGCCACCCCCTCCAGCAGCTCGGGCAGGGCGGCCGCGGTCTGCAGGCGGCGCCCGGCGGCCTCGCCGAGCAGGGCCTGTGCGGCCCGGACCGCTTCGCCGGCGGCCTCGGGCGGCGCGGGCCGCAGGTCCCGTGGCGTCCACCGGTCCGCGGCGGCGAGCAGGGAGGCCAGCGCCGACTCCCCATGGGCCAGGACCACGCAGGGGATGTCGTGGTGGCGCAGCCGCGGCAGCAACCGGCCGGCCAGCAGGGCGGCGGTGGGCCCGGTGCCGCGGAGCAGATGCGCGTGTTCGAGCACCAGGGCGCCCGTCTCCGCCAGGGCTCCGGCCAGTTCCCCGGCGAGCAGGTCGACGAGCCGCGGCCAGCCCGAGACGGGTCCCGGGTGCGACCGCATGGCGGCGAGGGTGGTGTCCGCCGGCCCGGCGTGGCGGCCCAGTCCACGGGCCAGCGCGAGCAGCGGAGCCGCCGGATCGTCGTCCCCGGCATCGAGGCGCAACCACAGCGGCGTACGGCCGGCACCGGCCAGCGCCGTGGCGAGATGCTCGCTCAGCACCTGGCCGTCGGGGAACTCGAGCACGGCCAGGCCCTTGCCCACCGCCTGCTCGAACCACGGGTCGGGCACCCCGTCGCGTGCCACGGGAGTCAGGGTGCGGGCCCCGCGCGGCCGGATCGGCTGCCTCATCATCTGTCCTGCCCGGCGGCGCGGCGCGCAGCCTCCTCATTGATCACATCAAGTGACGCAGGTGTCACCGAAAGTTCAACAGTGTCCACGGCGGACGGGGAGGGCCCAACGGCCCTGGCGGCGGCTCCGGCGGGAAAGTGGCACATCGGGGGAGCCGCCACGGCGGGCGCCGTCGCGGCACTAGACACCTTTTGGGGTGGGGGTCTCTTTCGAGTCCACTGTGAGGCTTTTGGGTGATCGACGGGTGTGGTGGGTTCGGGTCTGCTGGTGGTATGCGGTACGGCGATGGCGGTGGCGTTGACCAGGTAGAGCGTGTGCGGCGTGAGCGAGTGCGGCAGCGGGCGGCGGAACTGTTCGCGGCTGATGTGTCGGCGATCGAGGTCGCGCAGCGGCTGGAGGTATCGACGAAGTCGGCGTATCAGTGGCGGCGGGCCTGGGTTACCGGCGGCGCACAGGCTTTGGCCTCCAAAGGAACTTCAGGCCCGGATCCGAAGCTGTCCGACGGTCAGTTGGCGCGGCTCCGGCAACGCCTCGAACAAGGCCCGGCAGCGGCCGGCTACGGCGAGGACCAGCGCTGGACCCTGGTCCGGGTGGTGGCGTTGATCGCCACCCTGTTCCACCTGCGTGTGTCGATGACCACGGCGTGGCAGGCGATGCGCCGGCTCGGCTACACCGCTCAAATGCCGATCCACCGTGCTGCCGAACGTGACGAGGCGGCGATCGCCGCGTGGCGGCGGTACCAATGGCCATCGCTAAAAGAGTCGCCGCCCGCCGCGGCGCGTGGATCTGTTTCGCCGACGAGTGCGGCCAAACGTTAAGGGCGCACAAGGCCACCACCTGGGCACCGAAAGGTGTCACTCCGGTGGTGAAGGTGACCGCCAAAGGCACCGTGCGGGTGTCGGTGGCCGGGCTGTGCTGTTACCGGCCCGGGCACCGCAGCCGGCTGATCTACCGCACCCTGCTCTACCGCGGGCGTAAAGGTGAACAGAAAGGGTTCCGCGAACCCGAGCTGATTCGCCTGCTGGATGCCGCTCACCAGCAGCTACAAGCACCAATCGTGCTGGTCTGGGACAGGCTGTCGCTGCACAAGACACCCGCGATCCGGGCGGCTATCGCCGCCCGGCCGTGGCTACGCGTCTACGAGCTACCGGCCTACGCGCCGGAACTCAACCCGGTCGAGAAGGTCTGGTCGACCATGAAAGGCAGCCTGGCCAACCTGGGCGTCCGCACCGCCACCGACCTGGCCACAGCGGTGAAGAACCGCCTCAACCGCATGCAATACCGACGCGGCTTGATCGACGGCTTCTTCACCGGAACAGGTCTATCACCACCGACACCAGCCAGACCCTGACCGCAAAAGGTGTCTAGGCTGCGCGGGTGGGATTGACAACCGCGCAGGCCCTGGCCCTGCGCATGCGCAGCCTCCTGCTCACCCCGGGCGCCGCGCCCGGCACCGTCGCCGGCATCGTCGAGTGGTTCGGCGCGATGCAGGCGCAGGACATGGCCAGCGGCCTGTGGTCGCTGGGCGTGCGCCTGCCCGGCGCGACAACCGGCGACGTCACCGCCGCCCTGGAGCGTCGCGAGGCGATCCGCACCTGGCCGATGCGCGGCACCGTGCACCTGGTGCCGCCGGCCGACGCGCACTGGATGCTGGAGCTGATGGGCGTGCGCGCGCTGGCCGGGGCGGCGAAGCGCCGGGAGACCATCGGGCTGTCCGAGGCGATCGCCGAGCGCGGCGTCGAGATCCTGGCCACGGTGCTCAAGGGCAACCGGCTGACCCGCGCCGAGTGCCTGGCGGCCCTCGCTGAGGCGGGCATCACGCTGGGCCCGCAGATGGGTTACCACCTGCTCTGGTACGCGAGCCAGCGCGGCGTCACCTGCATCGCCCCGCACATCGGCAAGGAGCAGACGTTCGTGCTGCTCGACGAGTGGGCGCCCGAGCCGCACCGGCCCGACCGGGCGGCCGCGCTGGGCCTGATGGCGCTGCGCTACTTCCGCGGCCACGGCCCGGCGACCCGGGCCGACTTCGTGCGCTGGACCGGCCTGACGATGGCCGACACCCGGGCGGGCATCGCCGAGGCGGGCGACCGGCTCACCACGGTCCGGGTCGACGGCGCCGAGATGGTGGTGGACCCGGCCCTGCTCGACCCGCCCCCGCCGGCGTCGCCCGGCGGCTGGGCGGCCCTGCCCGGCTTCGACGAGTACATGCTGGGCTACAAGGACCGCACGCTGATGCTGGAGGCCGAACACCTGACCGCGGTCGTGCCGGGCGGCAACGGGGTGTTCCGGTCGACGCTGGTGCGGGCCGGCCGGGTGTGCGGCACCTGGACCAGGACGCTGGGCAAGAAGGCGGTGACGGTCGAGGTCCAGCCGCTGACGCCGCTCGACGCGGGGGAGCGGGCGCAGGCCGAGGAGGCGCTGCGGCCGTACGCGGAGTTCGTCGGGCTGCCGCTGGTGGTCCGCTGGCCCTAAGTCAGGTCCCGGAGGAGCTCCAGCACCCGGTCCGCGCAGCCCCAGGAGAGGCTGACCCCGGCGCCGCTGTGGCCGTAGTTGTGCACCACGTCGCGGCCGCCGAGCCGTTCGTGTTCCAGCCGGATCTCCGGGCGTTGCGGCCGGACGCCGGTGCGGTGCCCGAGCACCTCGGCGGTCGCGATGGCGGGCACGATGCCCGCGCACCGCCGCACGATCCCGGCGGCCACCTCCAGGTCCGGCTCGGGGTCGTCCTGGCCCTTGTCCGCGCTGCCGCCCAGCAGCAGCACGTCGCCCTGGGGCAGCAGGTAGGTCATCTCCTCGAGCTCCTCGGTGTGCTCGGCGAAGAACTCGCGCACCCCGGGGTTGCGCACGGCCACCAGCTGGCCGCGGATCGGCTCGACCTCGGGGTCGGGCACGAGCTCGCGGGCGCCGATCCCGGTGCAGTTGACCACGACCGGCCCGAGGTCCTCGTCCAGCGAGCGCACCCGCCCGAGCTCCACGACGCCACCCGCCGCGCCCAGCCGCCGCTCCAGATAGGCCAGGTACGGCGGCATGTCGATGATCGGCGCGGTGTACCGCCAGCCGCTGGCGAAGCCGCCGGGCAGTTCCGCGGCGGCGCACTCGCGGAAGCCGGGCAGGTCGTGCGCCCAGCCCGGCGACGGGATCCGCTTGCGGGAGGCCTCCATCCCGGGCACCAGCCGCACCTCGGGCCGGCCCGCCCCGGCCAGGTCCCGGAACACCTGGTAGCTGCGGGCACTCCAGCTCAGCACCAGCGGGTGGTGGGCGTAGATCGGGTCCCAGATCGCGCCGGCCGCGGCCGAGGTGCTCTGCTCGGGCCGGCGCAGCGCGCGGACCCGGACGCGCATCCCCGCCTCGGCCAGCCGGACGGCCGTGGTCAGGCCTGATACGCCGGCGCCGACTATCAGGACCTCGGGTCGGGCAGCGGTCATCGCCCGACGCTAACCGGGCCCGGACCGTTATCGCGTAGAGCGACGTAAATGTACGGCGGCTGCGGACAATGGCGCGTGAAGGTTGTCCCGCGCGCCGGTGAGGTGCTAGCAAAATCTACCGAGTGTTCGTTTCCGCATACTGAGCGTGTTGCAATCCGCGATCGGATGCGGTGCAATCGACTGGCTGGCGACACGCGTGGCACGGGGCCGCGCCGCTGGGGAGTCATCGGTCACCGCTGACCCTTGCGCGCCGTCCGGCGTCTCCCCGGTGTTCGCACCGCCGTGCGTGGGGGAGCCGATGCTGATCGCGGGCGAGGTGCACACGGGACTGCTCCGCGGGTCCGACCCGGTGACCGCCGACCGGGCCCGGCGCCTGGTGGACCTGGTGGTCGGCGAGCCGGTCCTGGTGTCGCACCGGCCGATGGCGTACGTCCGCTCCCCGGAGATCCCGGTGGGTGTCGACTGTGGAATCGGCGGGGCCGGCGCCGGCCGCCGGGTGCGCGGCGTCGGCACCGCCCTGCAACGGGCCGCGATCACCGGTGGCCACGTCGTGCAGGGCTCCGCCGCCACGACCCTGGTCCGCGCGGGCGGCAGCACCCGGCAGCCGTGGTCGCACTACCTCACCCGGCCCGGCGTCATCGAGACGTTGGGCCGGACCCGCTGGGACGAGGTCGCCGAGGCCCTCACCGGCACCGACCGGCCCGGCCCCACGCTCGACCTGGGCGCGATGGCAGGCCGGGTGGCCGACCGCGTGCAGCGCGCCGCGCCGCGCGGCGGACCCGCCCCGCTGCGGGCCTCGCGGACCCGGCTGCGCTGGACGGCCCGGCCCGGCGAGCAGCCGCTGGTCCGGTTCTCGGTCCGTGCCGACGACCTGCGCCTGCTGGAGCTGTCGGTGCCGGCGGAGCCGGCCGGGCTGGCCGGCGAGCTGACCGCGCTCGCCGAGGACGTGGCGCTGCACGACTGGCTGCTGAGCACGCTGCTGGAGCTGGTCGGTAAGAGCGCGCTGGGCGTCGTCGACCGGCAGGCGGCCCTGCAACGGCTGGTGCCCGCGATCGACTACCTGCTGCACCTGTGGATGCCCGGCGCCCGCGGCGGGGAGATCTCCGCGGCGGTGTGGGCGAGCCTGGATCGGCGCCCCGGCTTCAGCCGGCAGTGGCAGACCCTCGTGCACCGGATCCGGGACCAGCTGTCCGCCGGGGCCGTGGCGGCGCTGGCAGCGGCGGGTCCTCGATGATCGCGCTGCGCGGCCAGTCGGCGGAGCACTCCAGCGTGACCCGCAAGGCACTGGTCACCGTCGTGCTGGGCGGGGCCACCTTCCTGATCACCAACGCGCTCAACCAGCCCCAGCACGTCCAGATCACCCTGTCCATCCTGATCGGTGGCATCGCGCTGATCCTGCGGTTCCTGGTCGACTTCGAGAACCGGCTCGCGGCCGTCGAGCAGCTCGAGAAGGACGGCATGACCGAGATGAAGCAGATGGTCGGCGACGTCTTCTCCGAGATCAGCGAGGCCACCGAGCTGTTCGGCCTGATCGAGGCGTCCGCGCTGCAGACCGACCTGGTCACCCAGCTGGTGCGCAACTCGACGCAGATCTCGCCCACCTCGCCGCCGATCGTCTACCACTTCGTCCAGGCCAAGATCAGGGAGACCTCGGACTTCCTCAAGCAGCTCTCCGAGGGCGGCACGGTCACCTACTACGGCGAGGACCGCGACTGGCTGCTCGGGCTGACCCGCAACGCCACCACCAGCATCGACGCGATCAGCATGGCGGCCGTCGACCACGACCTGTGGCAGAGCGAGATCGGCCAGCGTTACCTCGACGCCCAGCGCCGCGCGGCCGGCAGCGGCAAGCGGGTCCGGCGCATCTTCGTGCTCGACTCGCCCGCGATGGCCGAGGACCCGGCGATCCGGCGGGCCTGCGAGGAGCAGCGCGACATGCGGATCGACGTGCGGCTGCTGGACCGTGCGGCGGTGCCGCCGCCGCTGCGGGTCCAGGTCCGCGACCTGATCGTCTTCGACGACACGCTGGCGTACGAGACCAACCCGACCACCACCGTGGACCCGCGGCACGCGCAGATCGCCGAGACCCGCCTGGTCCTCAACGACTCCCGGGTCAAGGAGTGCGCGCAGCTCTTCCGCGAGCTGTGGGACGTCTCCCGCCGCCCGGACGTCGAGCGCACGGGGTGATCGGCGGCTACTGGAACGCGTACCGGAGCCGGTCGACCACCTCGCCGGGCAGGGTGATCCCTTCGGCGCCGGCCCGCTCGCGGACCTGCGCCGCGACGGCCGGGTCGACCGCGACCTGACCGAGGATAGTGCGCACGGCCAGCTCGATCGGCAGGAACCGGGCGGCGAGCGCGGAGAAGGTCCGGTACGCCCGGAACGGCGCGGCGTGCGGGTTGAGCTGCACGACGGCCGGCAGCCGTTCCCACTCCTCCGGCGCCTCCCGCGGGGTCATCGGCCGCGGCTCGCCGACCGGCTCGCCCAGGTGCCGGATCAGGCCCAGCCGCTGCAGCTGCCAGACGGCCGCAAGGAACGGGCACGACCACCGCGGCTGCTCCGCCGGCCCGTTCCACAGCTCGATGTCGACGAAGATCGAGTGGTTCTGCACGGCGCTCTGCCGCGGCGGCTGCCAGGCCCGCGGCGCGGCCATCGCCGACGCGGGCCCCTCGCCGCCGCGTTCGCCGTTGCTCAGCCAGCCGCTCACCGCCGTGGGCGGGCGGCCGCCGTTGTCGCCCTCGGGCGGCTCGGCCACCAGGTGCTGGCGGACCAGCGTCGCCACGTCGACGCCGTCGGCGACCGCACACCCGGACTCCCGGGCCACGTAGTCGATGGTGAGCCCGGCCTCGGCCGCGGCCGCGACCAGGTCGGCGATCACCGCCCGCGGCGTGCTGAACCGGGTGAAGTAGTCGTCGATCAGGAAACACGTGCTCACCCGCGGCGGCCGTTCGCCCAGCTCGCCGGCGCACGCCCGGACCGCCGCCGCGACCCACGGCCGGACCGCCTCGAACTGGGCCAGCAGCCGCGGCCGGCCCGCCTGGAAGTCGTCCATGTAGAGGTGACCGAGCTCGACGGACAGGTGCGACAGCGCGACCTTGCGCACCACCGGGGTGGCGCTCTCCTCGGTGAACACGCCGTCGTAGGCGGTCACAGCCCGATCCAGGCGTCGTCGTCGACGACCTTCTTGGCCAGGTCGTCGAACGCGTTGACGGTGCGCTGGTTGGCGGTGCGGTGCAGCCACACGTCGTCGTTGGACAGCAGCTGCTCCTGCCACTGCAGCACCGGGTCGAGCGGGATCTGGCCGAGCACCGTGCTCCGGCCGACCTGCGCGCGGCTGGCCAGCTCCTGCAGCCGCCGGTTGCAGACGTCGAGCCAGGCGAGCTGCTCCGGGCGCAGGCCGGCCTGGTCGGGTGAGGCCGGATCGAGCACCGCCGTCCGGACGAAGCGGATGGCGGCCTTGAGCGCCGCGGGGTCGTGCCCGAGCTGGGTGCCGGTCTGCAGGATGCCCTGCGGGCCGTGCACCAGCCCGGCCGCCGCGATGATGTGCTGCCGGGTCCACCGGTGGAAGACCAGCCAGCGGGCCTCGACCTCGCGCAGCGCCGCCGCCGCGGTCGCCGCCAGCACGATCTCGGTGGCGTACGAGCGGCCCGCGCTGAGGTCCACGATGACCAGGTCGAACTCGGTGTCCGCCTGGACCAGCAGGTCGATGCAGCGGTCCACGACGCCGGGCTGGGCGTGGAACTCGCCGCGGCCGCTGTCGCCGGGATACAGGGTCAGCCGGCCGGCGCCGGCGGGCCGCACCCGCAGCACGTCGCGCTCCGACTCGGCCCAGATGTCGATCCGGCGCGGGCCGGCCACCCCGTCCACCAGGTAGCTGTGCAGGCCGCCCTCGGGCACGCCGGCCAGCGCGCCCGGCAGGTCGAAGATGGCGCCGGAGGTCGGCGACCCGAAGTCGAAGTCGAGGTAGCAGCAGTCGCCGCCCTGAAGGGCGTGCCGGTATGCCACGTTGCTGCTGGTCACCGACCGCCCGGTGCCGCCCTTGTCGGAGGTCGCGAAGATCAGCACGGTCAGCTCGTCCCGCTGCTGGCGCGGCGCGCCGCCGAGAGCCGGTCGAGCTTGCGCAGCACCTCCTCGGTGACGGCCACGGCGACGCCCGGCCGCTCGCCGCGCACCGCCCGGGCCCGGCGCAGCTCGACGCCGATCCGGTCGAGCTCGACCCGCAGCTGCTCGCCGCTGTCGGTCGAGCCGTTGAGCAGCTCGCGGTCGTACAGGTGGTCGGCCTCGTTGAGCAGGTCGGCGGCGATCTGCGCGAGCAGGCCGCTGCGCAGCGGCGGCTCCTGGATCACCCGGGCGGCGGTGACCAGGCAGTCCACCACGCGCTTGGTGTAGTACCAGGAGACCTCGGTGAACTCGACCCGCAGCTGCGGGAAGGCCCCGGCGGGCTGGTCCCACAGGCCCCGGGCCGGGCCCTGCCGGATCACCCGCTGCTGCAGGTGGCCCCAGAGCTCGTCGGAGAGATCCAGCAGCCGGCTGCGCGAGGTGCCCTCCGACAGCAGGCTGGCCAGGTTGAGCGTGCGCTTGAGCAGCAGCGGCGAGATGTCCGCGACCGTCCAGGCGAGCCGGGGCCCGCCCAGCTCCTCGCTGCCGACCAGCGGGAAGTGCAGGCCGGGGTGGTGCACGTCCAGCGCCGGCTCCCGCTCCGAGGAGCGGCGGGTGATCCGGCTGCGGTTGGCCAGCTCGTCCAGCACCGCGGCCACCCGGGTCAGCTCCGCGTTCGAGGCGCGCATGGCCACCATGTTCTGCACCACCATGCCGCTGACCAGCAGGCTCAGGTAGTCGAACTCGATGCCGTCGGTGGTCCGCCAGGGCAGGTCCTCCAGCGGCCAGCGGCCGGAGCCGAAGGTGGCGATGGTGGCCCAGTAGGAGCGGGCCAGCTCCCAGCGCAGCTGCAGCGCCTGCGCCAGTTTGGACTGTGCCTCGTCGAGCAGGCCCAGCAGCCGGGTGCGCTCGGCGAACAGCGTCTGGATCGCGTCCAGCGCGACGGTGGTGAAGTACAGGTACGGCGCGTTCTCGGCCACGCCGTCGCGCTGCACGCCGACGTCCACTGTGGTCTCGATCAGCGGCGCCTCCTTGACCAGCCCCCAGGACCAGCCGCACTCGAACAGCCGGTTGGGGATGTCGAGCTCGCTGCTCTCGGCCGCGCCGGAACCGATGGTGACGTCGTCCCGGAGCCGGGCGTTGATCTCCCGCAGCGCCTCGCGCAGCTCCTCGACCACCTGCCGGGTCGGCCGCCGTTCCTGGTTCACAGTGCGGATCAGCTCGCGGCCCAGGTCCTCGTCGGCGGAGAAGACGTTGACCGCGAAACTACGCAGCAGCCCCACCATCGCGGCGGTCAGCCGGGTGTTCGCCATCTGTTCCAGCCGGTCCACGTCCGCCAGCAGGCCGGGCCGGGTGACCACGGTGCGGAACACCTTGGTGAAACCGACGATGGCGAGCATCAGTGTGACCGAGATGGAGAACGAGTCGACCACGTCGAGCCCGCGCTGCTCGGTCTTGATCTCGTCGCCCTCGGCGTCGGGCTGGAAGTAGGTGTCGCCGGAGAAGATCGGCGTGCCGTCCGGGGCGGTGTAGCGCACCAGGTAGCCGGTCAGTGCCTCGATCAGCCGCTGCGGCACCTGGATGTCGTCGCCCAGCACGCCCAGTGCGGCGATCACGTCGCTGGCGGCGGCGTCGGGCTTGTCCAGGCGGAAGATCGGGACCTCGGTCGCCGGCGCCATCAGGCAGAGCAGCTGCTCGGCGTCGCTGATCGAGTTGGCGCCCTCGCGGCCGCCGAACCGCCAGGCATTGTCGGGGTAGGACAGTCGTGCGGTCGCGCGCCAGGCATCCAGGAGCTGTTGACGTGGCTGGATCTGCATCGGTGTGCCGTCACCTACCCGTCCGTGGGTCAGTTACGTCTTTCTGCGGCCGGTTGCCACGATCATGCCGCAGTAACCCTCCCGGAGGTCCTCACTGTCCACTGTCCGGATCCGGACACCGGTGGCGACCTGGTCGAGCGCCTGGCGCACGTCGCGTTCGTCCACCGAGCAGGCCGGGTAGTCCCGGTTGCCGACCCGGTAGCCGGAGGAGTCGCGCATGAAGGCGGCCGCGAACGGCGCCCGGGGCACCAGCGAGTTGACGAAGGACTGGGTGGCGCGCTCGAACTCGTCGTTGCGCGTGGTGATCGACTCGGCGACGAAGAACATGGTGCCGATGTCGAACTGGCCGGGGCGCAGGCTGAAGATGTTGCCCTTGACCACCTGCGCGCGCCGGCCCAGCAGGTCGAACGGGTTCTTGATGGACGCGTACGCCTCGCGGCCGACGTTCATGTGCGACCAGAACTGCCACCAGGACGGGTGTGGCTTGAGGACCTCGGCGGCCAGCCAGTCGCGGTTGGTGAACGCGCGTTCGTAGAGGGTGACCTCGGCGGCGAAGGGCAGCATCGCCAGCGCGGGATAGAGGTTGGCGCCGGCGCCGACGTCGATGGCCCGGGGGCGCAGCCGCCGCGGGGTCTGGTGCGCCTGGAAGAAGTCCGCGACGAAGTCGATGATCTCCTCGTCGTCACCGCGCAGCTTGCTGTAGTTCTTCTCGAAGTACGCCGCGGAGTCGAACGAGTCCCACGGGAAGTCGGCGTTGACCAACGGCAGCGCGGCAACCTCGGTCGCGGAGCCGGGACGAGGGTCCAGGTCGGTCACGAAACTTCCTCCGGCGATGGGTGAGCTGTCGCGGTCGCTGGGGAAGCTGCCCGAATCAGCCACTTCTTCCAGTTTAAGGCCTTGCTGAGCCCGCATTTCTGCGGTGCAACTTACGACATCTGTGTGCCGAGTCGGCGCGTGGCGCGCGGGCAGTTTCCTGCATTCTGACGCATCACGCCAACAGGCGTCCCCCGGTTGGGCGAACTGTTACCCGGGAGCAGGCCAGCGAACCAGATCGGGCCGGGGCCGTCAATCGATGGACGGCGACACTATCTGTTAACAACCCTTGATATTCACGATGGTGCCCGTGAGGATGGTGAGGACCGGGCAGGTCATCGATGCGTCAGGAGCGGCCATGAGCAGACGTCGTACCGTATTCGCGCTGGCAGCCGGCGCTGCCCTGATGCTGGCGGCCACCGTCGTGGCCGCGCCGGACGGACTGGCCGCGCCGGTGCCGGCGGCCGCGGTGGTCTGCTCGGCTCCGGCGTGGACGGAAGGCCCCACCTACACCGCGGGCACGCAGGTGACCTACGCCGGGAAGCTGTACTCGGCGCTGGTGACGCACACCGCGTACGCCGGGGCCGGTTGGAATCCCGCCGCCACGCCGTCGCTCTGGCGTGACCTCGGCGCCTGCACCGGCGGCCCGACGACCCCGCCGCCGACCACCCCGCCCCCGACGACTCCACCCCCGACCACCCCGCCGCCGACCACGCCGCCGCCCACGACGACGCCGCCGCCCGGCGGCAGCACCTGCGCGGTCAAGTCGCGGCCCGCGGGCAAGGTGCTGGTCGGCTACTGGGAGAACTGGGACGGCGCGAGCAACGGCGTGCACCCCGGCCTGGGCTGGCTCCCGATCAACGACAGCCGGCTGGCCCAGCACGGCTACAACGTGATCAACGCGGCGTTCCCGGTGATCCGGTCCGACGGCACGGTGCTGTGGGAGGACGGCATGGACGCGGGCGTGAAGGTCTCCACCCCGGCCGAGATGTGCGCGGCCAAGGCGGCCGGGGCCACCCTGCTGATGTCGATCGGCGGTGCCGCGGCCGGCATCGACCTGAGCTCGAGCACGGTCGCGGACCGCTTCGTGGCCACCGTCGTGCCGATCCTGCAGCGGTACAACTTCGACGGCATCGACATCGACATCGAGACCGGGCTGACCGGCAGCGGCAGCATCACCACGCTGTCGGCCTCGCAGGCCAACCTGATCCGGATCATCGACGGGGTGCTCGCCCGGATGCCGGCGACCTTCGGCCTGACGATGGCGCCGGAGACCGCGTACGTCACCGGTGGCAGCGTCACCTACGGCTCGATCTGGGGCTCCTACCTGCCGATCATCAAGAAGTACGCGGACAACGGCCGGCTCTGGTGGCTGAACATGCAGTACTACAACGGCAGCATGTACGGCTGCGCCGCCGACTCCTACGGCGCCGGCACGGTCCAGGGCTTCGTGGCGCAGACCACCTGCCTCAACACCGGGCTGGTCATCCAGGGCACGACGATCCGGGTCCCGTACGACAAGCAGGTGCCGGGTCTGCCGGCTCAGGTCGGGGCCGGCGGTGGGTACATGACGCCGGCGCTGGTGACGCAGTCCTGGAACAGCTTCAACGGCAGCCTCAAGGGCCTGATGACCTGGTCGGCCAACTGGGACGGCTCGAAGGGCTGGACCTTCGGCGACAACGTCAAGCGCCTGCAGGGCCGCTGATCATGCAATGTGCTGGGTCCGCCGTGGAGACCGGCGTCGCGGCGGACCCATCGTCATTCGTCCTTCGCCGCGTTCCACATCGATTCGAACCGCTGCTTACGTTCCGCCACTCGGGACTGTTCCACCACCAGCGCCACGCTGATGATGGCCTCGCGAGTCTCTGCGCCGAGTATCGACGATGAGTGCAACTCGTAGCTCGCAGCCTCGTCGAAGAGGATGTAGTCGACGAGTTTGGTCTTGAGCAGGAAGTCAACGCTCGACTGTCTCAGCACGCGCGTCTCAATGCCGATCTGGCGATGCGGTTCTCGAAGCTCCCGCAACCGTCCCTCGTCTTCTGCATCCTTGTCGGTCAGCAGAAAGACGCGCCGGATGCGCACCCCTCTCTCGGCGATGGCACGGCGCTGTGCCTCGAGGTACCGCTGGCCCAGGATGCTGGACCAGAAGTCCTCGTCGACGTAGCTGTTGTGGCCGGTGAACGAGGTCATGCTGGTCGCGTCGATCGAGTGCGACGTGCAGTCCGTCAGACCGAGAAGCCAGTTGGGGTCCTCGCCGTCGTCCACGGCCATGCCGTTCTGCAATCCCTCGAACAGTCTGATGAGCCGGTTGATCTGGTGGTCGGCGAAGCGCCGGGACAGCTCGTCGTGCGGGCCGACCCGGGCGGCCGACTCCACCAGGCGGGTGACGTTGTCGGCCTTGAGTGCGGTGGCCTCGACGCTGGCGTAGAGCGCGGTCGCGGCGCTGATCGCGGCGAACCGGCGCTCCACCAGCTCCTCGATCCGGTCGACGTGCTCGGCCTGCTCGGCCGCGAACCGCAGCATCCGGTTGTCGTAGTCGATCAGCACCTGGACCACCAGCACGATGCCGCCGACGAACACCGACATGGTCAGCTGCCAGATCTCCGGCTGATCGGTGGCCTTGGTGAGCAGGTACGTGAGCCCGCCGGCCAGCGCGGTAACGAGGATCCTGGTGCTGATCTTCACGCGCACTCCTCACGGATGGTGGTCGGATCGATGCACATGGTCAGTCTGTACGGGTGTGACCGGGAGCGCACTTCCCTCAACTTCTTTGAATCTGAAATAGTTGACGGGTCAAACGCGTTGTGCGGATCAGTCGGGACGACAGGCCCCGGCCCGAGGCTCAGGAGCGGTCATGCAGTTCGGGATCTTCACCGTCGGCGATGTCACGCCCGACCCCACGAACGGGCGGCGCCCCACCGAGCACGAGCGGATCAAGGCGATCGTCGCCATCGCCAGGAAGGCCGAGGAGGTCGATCTCGACGTCTTCGCGCTGGGTGAGCACCACAACGAGCCGTTCGTGCCCTCGTCGCCGACGACGCTGCTCGGCTACGTCGCCGCGCAGACCGAGCGGCTGCTGCTGTCCACCTCCACGACGCTGATCACGACCAACGACCCGGTCAAGATCGCCGAGGACTACGCGATGCTCCAGCACCTGGCCGACGGCCGGGTCGACCTGATGATGGGCCGCGGCAACACCGGGCCGGTCTACCCGTGGTTCGGCAAGGACATCCGCGCCGGGATCCCGCTGGCGGTCGAGAACTACGCCCTGCTGCACCGGCTGTGGCGCGAGCACACCGTCGACTGGAAGGGCAAGTTCCGCACCCCGCTGCAGTCGTTCACCTCGACCCCGCGCCCGCTGGACGGCGTGCCGCCGTTCGTCTGGCACGGCTCGATCCGCAGCCCCGAGATCGCCGAGCAGGCCGCCTTCTACGGCGACGGGTACTTCGCCAACCACATCTTCTGGCCGGCCTCGCACACCCAGCGGATGGTGGCGCTCTATCGCGAGCGCTTCGCCCACTACGGCCACGGCGCGCCGGACCAGGCCATCGTCGGCCTCGGCGGCCAGGTGTTCATGCGGAAGAACTCGCAGGACGCGGTGCGGGAGTTCCGGCCGTACTTCGACAACGCGCCCGTCTACGGCCACGGCCCGGCGATGGCGGACTTCACCCGCGAGACGCCGCTGACCGTCGGCAGCCCGCAGCAGGTCATCGACCGGACGCTCGGCTTCCGTGACTACGTCGGCGACTACCAGCGCCAGCTGTTCCTGATGGACCACGCCGGCCTGCCGCTGAAGACCGTGCTGGAGCAGCTCGACCTGCTCGGCGAGGAGGTCGTCCCGGTGCTCCGCAAGGAGTTCGCGGCGCTCAAGCCGGCACACGTGCCCGACGCACCCACCCACGCCTCGCTGGTCGCGGCGGCCCAGCAGGAGAAGGTCCAGGCATGAAACAGCGCACCCTCGTCGTCGTCTCGGCGGGGCTGAGCCAGCCGTCGTCCACCCGCCTGCTTGCGGACCGCTTGTCCGCGGCGGCGGTGGGCGCGGCCGCCGGCCTCGGCGTCCAGCTCACGGTCCAGGTGGTCGAGCTGCGCGACCTGGCCCACGACCTGATGAACCACCTGCTGACGGGCTTCCCGCCGGCGCCGCTGAAGCGCGCCCTCGACGCGGTCGAGGCGGCCGACGGCCTGATCGCCGTCACGCCCATCTTCACCGCCTCCTACAGCGGCCTGTTCAAGTCGTTCTTCGACGTCCTGGGCAAGGACGCGCTGGCCGGCAAGCCGGTGCTGATCGCGGCCACCGGCGGCACGGCCCGGCACTCGCTGGCGCTCGACCACGCGCTCCGGCCGCTGTTCGGCTACCTGCGGGCGGTCACGGTGCCGACGTCGGTCTTCGCCGCGACCGACGACTGGGGCGGCGACGAGAGCGCGGGCCAGCTGCGCGGCCGGATCAACCGGGCGGCCGACGAGCTCGCCCGCGAGATCGAGCGCCGCGAGCCGGCGACGGTCGAGGACCCGTTCGCGCTCACCACCTCGTTCGAGGAGCTGCTCGCCGGCGGCTGAGTGGAGGCCCACCGGTACGGGTAGAACCCGGGCAACGACAAAGTGGGGGTGTCATGGCCGAGATCGTGCTCATCCGGCACGGGCAGACCGAGTGGAGTGCGAACGGCAGGCACACCTCGTACACGGATCTGGACCTGACCGAGGCGGGAGTGGAGCAGGCCCGGCTGGCGGGGGAGCGGCTGTCCGGCCGTACCTTCGCGGGGGTGTTCTCCAGCCCGCGCAAGCGGGCACTGCGGACCGCGGAGCTGGCCGGCCTGGCGGTCACCGAGACCACCGAGGACCTGGCCGAATGGAACTACGGCGAGTACGAGGGCGTCACCAGCGCGACGATCCGCGAGACCCGCCCGGACTGGTCGCTCTGGACCGACGGGGCGCCCGGCGGCGAGACCCCGGCCGAGGTGGCGGACCGGCTGGACCGGGTGCTGAGCCGCGCCCGCGCGCTGCTGACCGGCGGCGACGTGGCGGTGGTCGCCCACGGGCACGCGCTGCGGGTGGCGGGCGCCCGCTGGATCGGCCTGCCGGCCGGCGGCGGCGGGCTGCTCAAGCTGGGCACGGGAACCCTGTCCACGCTGGGCTTCGAACACGGCAATCCGGTCATCGACACCTGGAACGCCGGCTGATCCGGCCGGCCCACCGTCACGCCGGCGCGGTCGGCGGCCCGCCGGCGGCGACCGGGGCCAGGTCCGGGATGCCGTAGCGGGAGTCCAGGATCTGCATCGCCGCGCCCGCCGCGATCACGTCCGCGCCCAGGCTCGACAGCGTCACCTCCGCGGTCTGCCAGTCGGCGCGGGGCACCTCGGTGCGGACCGCGTGTTGCACCTCGGCCCGGTAGGTCGCGGCGTGCGCGAGCAGGTCCGCGCCGGCCAGCACCACGTGCGCCACGTCCAGGGTCTGCAGCAGGTTCACCACGCCGACCGCCAGGACCCGGGCCGCCGCGCGCAGGTCGCCCGCCTCCGCCGCGCGGTCGTGCACCGCCTCCAGGCAGCCGCGGCGGCCACAGACGCACGGCGGGCCGGACAGGTCGACGACCGTGTGGCCGAACTCGCCCGCGTTGGTGTGCGCGCCGCGGTGCGCCGCGCCGTGCAGCCACAGGCCCGCGCCGACCCCGGACTCCACCATGATCAGGGCGGCGTCGCGGAAGGCCGGGCCGTGCCGCCAGGCCTCGGCGGTCACCCCGGCCGTGACGTCCTTGTCCAGGTGCACGGGCAGGCCCAGGGCCTGCTCGGCCAGGGCGCGCAGCGGTACGTCGTGCCAGTGCCGCAACCGGTGGGCGTCCCGGACTGTGCCCTGGGCGTGGTCCAGCGGCCCGACCATGCCGATGCCCAGCCCGGTCAGCCGGCCGCGGACGTCGTGCGCGGCGGTGATCCGGTTGATGCCCGCGGCCAGCTCGGTCAGCAGCGTCTCCGGGGTGAAGTCGGCCGGCAGGGGAGTCACCGCCGAGTGCCGCACCGTGCCGGCCAGGTCGGTCAGCACCAGCCGCAGGCCGCGGCGGGTCACGTGCGCGCCGATCGCGTACCGGCTGTGCGGGACCAGCTCGTACACGCCCGCGGGCTTGCCGATCGCCGGGCGGCGTACGCCGGCGGGGGTGATCAGGCCGTGCTCGACCAGCCGGGCCAGCACCTTCGACACCGCCTGCGGGGTGAGCCCGGTGGCCTCGGCGATCGTCGCGCGCTCGAACGCCGGCCGGGTGCGGGCCACCGCCATCACCAGGGCCTCGTTGTAACCGCGCAGGAAGGTGAGATCGGCCATCCCGCCACTCTATTACGCAACACTGTTGTTAAAGTCGGCGACCGTGGAGGATCTGAGCCGTAGGCGCCGCTGGGCCGCCCTGCTCGCGCTGGCCCTGGGCGGGGTGGCGATCGGGCTGACCGAGTTCGCCGCGATGGGCCTGCTGCCCGAGGTGGCCCGGGACCTGCTGCCCGAGGCGTACGCCCGGTCGGCGCCGGATGCGGTCGCCCAGGCGGGCTGGACCATCACCGCGTACGCGCTGGGGGTGGTCGTCGGCGCGCCCACCATCGCCGCGCTGACCGCCCGGGTGCCGCGCAAGCGGCTCGTGCTCGCGCTGCTGGTGCTGTTCGCGGCCAGCACCGTCGCCTCGGCGCTCGCCCCCACGTTCGAGCTGGTGCTGGTGGCGCGCTTCGTGGCCGCCCTGCCGCACGGCGCCTACTTCGGCGCGGCGGGGCTGCTGGCGGCGAGCCTGATGGGCCCGGGCAACGCGGCCCGCGGGTACGCCGCCGTGCTCAGCGGGCTGACCGCGGCCAACGTGGTCGGCGTGCCGCTGGTCACCCGGCTCGGGCAGGCGGCCGGCTGGCGGATCGCGTACCTGGTCATCGCGCTGGCCTTCGCGGCGACGCTGGTCGCCGTCCTGGCGATCGTCCCGACGGTCGCCGCGGTGGCCGACGGCTCGCCGCGCGCCGAGCTGCGGTCGCTGCGCAAGCCGCAGGTCTGGCTGGTCGCGGCCACCGCGGCGGTGGGCTTCGCCGGCTTCTTCGCGGTGAACAGCTACATCGCGCCGGTCACCACCGACGTCACCGGGCTGGCGCCGGCGACCGTGCCGTGGGCGCTGGTCGCGATCGGACTGGGCATGACCGTGGGCAACGCGCTGGGCGGCTGGTTCGCCGACCGGGACCTGCGGCGCAGCCTGCTGATCGGATTCGGCTCGGTGATCGCGGCGGTGATCGTCTTCGGGCTGGTCGCGGCGCACCCGGTGGGCCTGTTCGCCGGGGCGTTCCTGGTCGGTGCGACCAGCCTGTTCCTGGGCCCGGCGCTGCAGGCCCGGCTGATCGCGGTGGCGCCGGGCGCGCAGCTGATGGGCGCGGCGGTGAACCAGTCCGCGATGAACGTGGCGAACAGCCTCGGCGCGGCGCTGGGCGGCCTGGTGATCGCCCGCGGCTACGGCTACCTGGCGCCGACCTGGGTGGGGGTCGGGCTCGCGGTCGCCGGGCTGGGGCTGGCGGCGCTCAGCTTCCGCACCGAGCGCCGGCCCGCGCCGGCCCCCGAGCCGGCGCTGCGCTGACCGGCTGACACGTGTAACTTGCTCGTGTCAGCGACGGAATCGGCAGCGGTGGCGCACGGCAAGAGGTGCCAGTCATGACAGACCCCACGCCCCGCAGGGTGACCAGCGCCGACGTGGCGCGGCTGGCCGGGGTCTCCCGGGCGACCGTCAGCTACGTCCTCAACGACACCCCGCACCAGACCATCTCGGCGGCCACCCGCGGCCGGGTGCTCGACGCGGCCACGAGCCTGGGGTACGCGCCCTCCGCGGCGGCCCGGGCCCTGCGCACCGGCCGGTCCGACGTGGTGCTGTGCCTGCTGCCGGACTGGCCGATCGGCCCGGAGGTCGGCGCGCTGCTCGGTAACCTGTCCACCGGGTTCGCGCGCAGCGGCCTGACCTTCGTCGCGCACCCGGGCAACCACGCCGACCGGCCGATCGCGGACCTGTGGAAGGCGATCACCCCGGCCGCGGTGCTGGCGTTCACCGACTTCAGCGCCGCCGAGATCACCGCGATGCGCGCGGCCGGCGTCGCCCTGGTGGTGGGCCTGCTCGGCCGCGGCACGGCACCGCGCCGCGAGCTGGCCGTGCCGCAGCAGCGGGTGGGCCGGCTCCAGGCGGAGCACCTGACGGCGGCGGGCCACACCACGATCGGCTACGCCTACCCGGACGACGACCGGGTCCGGATCTTCGCGGAGCCGCGCCTGGCGGGGGTCCGGGCGGCGTGCGCGACCGAACCGTCGGTCCGGATCGTGCCGCTGGACCCGGCCGCGGCGGCCGAGGCGGTACGGCGGTGGCACGCGGAGGGCGTGACGGGGGTGTGCGCCTACAACGACGAGGTGGCGATGGCGGTGCTGGCGGGAATGCGCCGCCGGGGCCTGCACGCCCCGGCGGACCTGGCGGTCGTCGGGGTGGACGACATCCCGGCGGCGCGGCTTGCGGAGCCGGCCCTGACGACGGTGACCACCGACCAGGCGGCGGTGGCGGCACACCTGGCGACGACGGTGCTGGCGGCGATCAACGGCACCGAACCGCCGGCGACGGATCTGACCGGCATCGTCACAGTCATCCACCGCGACTCCGCCTGACAAGACAACACGCCACGCCGGGGGGAGGCCGCGCCACGCCGGGGTAGGCCGCGCCTGGGGAGGCCGCACTGCGCGCGACAAGACTCCGCGCCACGCCCGGGTAGACCGCGCCACGCCCGGGAAGACCGCGCCACGCCCGGCGAGGGCTACGTCCGGGTCAGTGGCTGCCGAGGCCGTCCGCGGCCGCGAAGGCGGCCGTCGCCCTCTCGTGGTCGCCGCCGCCGGCCAACACCGTCAGCAGCAGGATGCGGGCCTTGGCCGGATCCAGCGACCCCGCCGGGATCAGCCCGCGCCCGAGCAGATCCCGCTCCGAGCCGGGGAAGCCGTACGTGTCCGCCAGCACCGGCCCGGCCAGGGTGCGCGACGCCAGCACCACCGGGATCCGCGCCGCCAGCCCGGCCAGCGGCGCCACCCACCACTCCGGCAGGTGTCCCGCGCCGAACGCCGCGACCACCAGCCCGTCCGCCGGGCGGTCCAGCTCCGGCTCGTCGGCCCCCAGGGTCGCGACGATCAGCGGTACGCGGGGCAGCCCGTCCCCGGCCGGCCGGGGCAGCACCAGCCGGCGCTCCGGTGCGTTCCGGAACCGCACCCGGCCCTCCACCAGCCGTCCCACCGGCCCGCCGTCCGCCGACCCGAAGGCCGCCACGCTGGTGGTGTGGGTCTTGCGGACCCGGGCCGCCGCGTGCAGCTCGTCGGCGAACGCCACCAGCACGCCCCGCCCGCGCGCCCCGGGGTCGGCGGCCACCGTCAGGGCGGCCAGCAGGTTCGCCGGTCCGTCCGCGCCGGCCTGCCGGGGCGGGCGCATCGCGCCGGTGACCACCACCGGCTCGGGCCGGTCGTGCAGCAGATCCAGCAGGTAGGCGCACTCCTCCAGGGTGTCGGTGCCCTGGGTGACCACGACCCCGTCCGCCCCCGCGGCCAGCAACGCGGCGATCCGGCGGGACAGCGCGAACACGTCGCCGAGCCGCAGCGACGCGCTGGGCACCGCGGCGACATCGACGAGATCGAGCTCCAGGCCGAGCCCGGCCGCCCCGGGTACGGCCGCGAGCAGCTCCGCGGCGCCGAGGGCCGGCGTCACCCCGCCGTCGCCGGTCGCCGTCATCGCGATGGTCCCGCCCAGCCCGCACACCACGATCCTGGTCACGGCCGCCACCCTACGCACTGACACCAGACCCACAGCCGGCGCACATGGGCAGCCCAGCCAGGCGGAGTTGGCTGGTAGGCAGCCGAGACCTGGGGGGTCGCAGACATGCTTGTGCAGCTGAACCGGAACGAGACCAACCGTACGTTCACCCCGAACTCCACCGCCGTGCCGCTGCCCGATCTCAACTCGCAGCGGGTCAGCCCGATCGTCGCCGTGCTCGGGCAGCCCGGCCGGGTCGCGGCGCTGGGCGCGCACCTGCCCGCCGGGTGGCGGCTGCGCTACCCGGCGGGCCTGGACGACGTGGTGGCCGAGGAGATCGTGCTGTGCAGCGGCGCCACCGAGGCCGAGGTGCTGCGGGCGCGGGCGGCGCTGCCGGCCCGTACCCGGATCGTCGCCCTGCTCGACGACGACGCCCGGGCCGAGCTGGTCGCCGCCGTGCTCACCGCCGGGGCGGACGTCTGCGTACGCGGCGGGATGCCCGCCATCCTGGCCAGCCACCTGGTCGCCTGCCGTCGCCGGCAGCTCGCCGACCGGTGGCACACCCTGAACGACAGCCTGCCGGCGTACTGAGACCGGACCGGCGCCGCCACCCGGCGACGCCGATCCGGGGGTCTCAGCTCGCCGGCGCCGAGCTCGCCGCCGGGGCCAGGGCCTGGCACGCCGCGAGCGCCTTCTGTGCCGCCGGGTCACCGGTGGCCAGGGCGGCGCCCTCGCCCAGCGACACCCCGTTGTCCTCCAGGCAGTTGCGGTAGGCCGGGCTCAGCCCGGTGCCGTTGCCACGGCCGGCGCCGCCGGGGCGGCCGCTCGGCATGACCGAGGCGCACGCCTGCTGCGCCTTCTCCCAGGTTGCGTCGTCCACGCCGGCCGGCTTGCCGAAGCCGCCGCCGCCCGGGAACCCGCCACCGCCGGGCCGGGCGCTGCCCGACGGCCGGGGCAGGCCGGACGGCGCGCCCGACGGGCGCACCCGGGCCCCGCCGGACGGCATGGTGATCGTGACGCCGTTCTTCGCCAGGCATTCGGTGTACGCGGCGAACGCGCTGTTCCCGGCCCCGCCGTCGGGCCCGGCGCCGCCGGTGGCCGGGGTGTCCGTGCCGCCCCCGCACGCAGCCAGGAAAAGCAGCGCCGCGGACGCGACGACCGGCCCCACGAGGCGCCGGGGTGACGTGATTCTGAGCTGCGGCACGGTCTCTCTCCTCTTTCCAGCGGACACGACGGTCCAGACAAGACCGCGCACCTCGCCGCAGCCTGCGACGCGGCTCGGAATCAGCTAGGAGAGCGCCCGCCGGCTCCGAGGCAACTCCGAGGTGGGACCGAGCCGGCGGCGAGGACGCCCGGCCACACTTCCGGACCATGGGTATCGGCCTGACCGCCTGGCGCGGGGTGAACCGGCGGTGGGTGTGGCTGACCGCCGGCCTGGTGGTGGTCCTGCTGCTCGGCGCGGGCACGGTGCGCGCCCTGACCGCCGGCGCGGACGAGCGGCCCGCCGCGGTGGCCACCGTACGGGTGGACCGCGGCCCCGTCACGACCGACGTGGCGACCACCGGCACCGTGGAACCGGCGCAGACCCGCAGCCTCACGTTCGCCGTCGGCGGCACCGTGGACAGCATCAAGGTGCGCGCGGGCACGGTGGTGACCGTGGGGCAGCCGCTCGCCTCGATCGACGACACGGACGCCGCCGAGGCGGTCGACTCCGCGCAGGACACCCTGGCCGACGCGCAGGACGCGCTGGCGGACGCACGGGACAGTGCGGCGTCGACCAGCTCCGGCTGCGGGGTGGTGCCGGCCGCGTACACCGGCCCGTCGGCGACGCCGGGCAGCGCGACGCCGGGCGCCTCCCGTACCTCGGCGCCGGCCGCGACCACCGCGCCCACCCGGACCACCGCGCCCACCCGGACCGCGACGCCGGGCCGGACCACCGCGCCGGCCCGGCCCGGCGGCGCCGCACCGACCACCGCCGCCACCTGCGCCGCGCAGGGCGGGGGGCGCTCGGCCGGCGGCGGCGACGCGGTGCTCAGCGCCCAGCAGCGGGTGAACCAGGCCGAGGTGGCCCTGCGCAACGCCGAGGACCAGCTCGAGGGCACCACCATCACCGCGCCGATCGCCGGGCGGATCCTGTCGGTCGCCGGCAAGGTCGGCAGCCAGGTCGGCAGCGGCACCGCCTTCCTCACCCTGGCCGACGTCTACGACATGCAGATCAGCGCGGACTTCCCGGAGGCCGACGCCGACCGGCTCGCCGTCAAGCAGCGGGCCACCGCGACGCTGGCCGACCGGGCGGGCCAGGACTTCGCCGCCACGGTCGTGCAGGTCGACCCGGTCGGCACCGACGACGGCACGATGGTCCGTTACGGAGTGTTGCTGTCGTTCACGGACGCGCCGGAGGATCTGCTGGTCGGGCAGAGCGCCGCGGTGCGGGTCACCACCGGCTCGGCCGACGACGTGCTGCGGGTGCCGAGCACCGCCGTGCACGACATCGCCGGCGGCACCGGCACCGTGCTGCGCGCGGGTGCGCAGGTCAAGGTGGGGGTGGGGCTGCGCGGCGACCAGTACACCGAGATCACCTCGGGGCTGGCCGAGGGCGCTGCCGTGGTCCGGTCCTGGTGAGCCCGGGGCGCACGGCCCAGGTCGCTCCTACCGGATTCACAAGCGATTCAAAGGAACCGCTGGTATCTCTGTGCGGTGTATTCCGATAACCGAGGCGCCGTCGCTCTCAGTGACCCTCCGGCGGCCCGCGCCACCCGGGTCCTGGTGGTCGACGACGAGCCCAACATCTCCGCCCTGCTCGCCGCCACGCTGCGCCTGGTCGCGTTCGACGTCCGGGTCGCCGAGTCGGGCCACGGCGCCCTGGTCGCGATCGAGGAGTTCGACCCGGACCTGGTGGTGCTCGACGTGATGCTGCCGGACCTGGACGGCTTCGCGGTGGCCCGGCGGCTGCGCGCCGCCGGCCGGGCCACCCCGGTGCTGTTCCTGACCGCCCGGGATGCGGTCGAGGACCGGGTCGCCGGGCTCACCGCCGGCGCCGACGACTACGTCACCAAGCCGTTCAGCCTCGAGGAGGTGGTGCTGCGGATCAGGGCGATCCTGCGGCGCAGCCGGCCCGAGCCGGCGGCGCCGGACGACGCCGGGGTGCTGCGCTACGCCGACCTGGAGCTCGACGAGGACGCCCACGAGGTGCGCCGGGCCGGCCGGCTGGTCGACCTGTCGCCGACCGAGTTCAACCTGCTGAAGTACCTGATGGTCAACGCCGGGCGGGTGGTCAGCAAGGCGCAGATCCTGGACCGGGTGTGGAAGTACGACTTCGGCGGCGACGGGCGCATCGTCGAGTCCTACGTGTACTACCTGCGCCGCAAGATCGACAAGACCGGTCCGCCGCTGATCCACACGGTCCGCGGCGTCGGCTACGCCCTGCGCCTGCCCCGCGGCGGCGAGGAGTGAGCAGGCCATGAGGCGCTGGGGTCACTGGACCCTGCGCTCCCGGCTGGTCCTGGTGGTCGGCGCGCTGGCCGCGATCGCGCTGGTCGTGGCGAACGTCGCCGGGCTGCTGCTGATCCGCAGCTACCTGCAGGACCGGGTCGACGAGCAGCTGATGAGCCTGTCCCGGCCGTTCGCCGGCGCGCAGCGGCTGACCCCGCCACCGCCGGCCGGCGCCGGGGTGCGCAACCGCCAGCTGCGCCTGGGCGCCGACCAGGTGGCGTACGTCTACACCGCCGCCGGCACGCTGGACCCCGACCGCAGCTCCACCGCCGACGTCGAACGGCCGGCGGTGGCGCCGCTGGCCGAGGTGCTGGCGCGCGCGGCGACCGGGCGGCCGTACACGGTGGCCGCGGCGGACGGCGGCGCGGACTGGCGGCTGCTGGCCGTGGCGATGCCGGAGAGCGGCGGTGCGGTGGTGATCGGGTCGTCGCTGGAGGAGGTGGACCAGACCGGCGACCGGCTGCTGCTCATCGACGCCGGGGTGACGCTGCTGGTCCTGGTGCTGCTCGCGGCCGGCGCGGCGTTCGTGGTGCGGCTCGGGTTGCGCCCGCTGACCGAGATGGAGCGGCTGGCCACCGACATCTCGGCCGGTAACCTCTCCGGCCGGGTCGCCGACACCGATCCGCACACCGAGCCCGGGCGGCTGGGCGGCGCGCTCAACCTGATGCTGGCCCGGATCGAGGCCGAGGTCTCCGCCCGGACCGCCTCCGAGCAGCGGCTGCGGCAGTTCGTCGCGGACGCCTCGCACGAGCTGCGCACCCCGCTGACCTCGATCCGCGGCTTCGCGGAGCTCTACCGGCGCGGCGGCGCCCCGCCCGGCCCGCAGCTCGACGAGACGATGAGCCGGATCGAGGGTGAGGCCGGCCGGATGGGCGTGCTGGTCGAGGACCTGCTGCTGCTGGCCCGCCTGGACCTGCACCGGGCGCCGGTGCGGCGCCCGGTGGACCTGCTGGAGATCGCCGCCGACACCATCCGGGACGCACACGCCCGGGTCCCGGACCGCCCGGTGCGCCTGGCCGCCCTCGACGACGACTCGGACACCTTCGTGCCGCCGACCGTGCTGGGCGACGAGCACGGGCTGCGCCAGGTCGCCACCAACCTGGTCGCCAACGCGTTGCAGCACACCACGACCGGCGCCCGGGTCACCGTGCGGGTGGGGCGGGTCGCGGGGCATCTGCCGCCGGCCGGGTCGGTGCGCTCCGGGACTGTCGTCACCGGCGTACCGCTGGCGGTCCTGGAGGTCAGCGACGACGGCCCGGGCGTGCCCGCGCGGCACGCCCCCCGGGTCTTCGAACGGCTCTACCGGGCCGACTCCAGCCGCACCCGGGGCCGCGGCGGCGGCTCCGGGCTGGGCCTGTCCATCGTCGCGGCGATCGTGCACGGCCACGGCGGCTGGGTCGAGCTGGACCCGGCGCCCGGCGGCGGGGCCACCTTCCGGGTGCTGCTGCCGAGCGCCGACCCCGACCCCGGGTGAGGTTCCGAGGTGGCTCCCAGCCAACCCCGAAGATCCTCCGAGCGGGTGCCGCCACAGTGTCCGTCATGCCTGCGCCCCGTCTGGGTTCCCTGCGCCGTCCCTCGGTGGCGGTCAACGCCGCCCTGGTCCTGGTGCTCGTCGCCGGTGCCTTCTGGGGGTACGAGATCGTGTCCGGTGCGGACACCGGCACCGCGGCCGCCGCGTCCGTGCGGTCCGTACCCGTCCAGCAGGGCACCGTCACCGCCTCCGTCACCGCCGACGGCTCCCTGGAGAGCGCCGCCTCCGCCAGCGCGAGCTTCACCACCGGCGGCACCGTCACGTCGATCTCCGTACGGGTCGGCGACAAGGTCAGGAAGGGCCAGGTGCTCGCCGAGGTCGATCCGGCGCCGGCGCGGCGGACCCTGGCCGCCGCCGAGGCCGACCTGGACGCCGCCCGGGACGCGGTCGACCGCGCCGAGGACGCCGGCTCCGACACGTCCGCGGCGCAGAACGAGGTCACCCAGGCCCAGCTGGCCGTCGACGAGGCCGAGGCGGCGGTGACCGGGACCACGCTCAAGGCGCCGATGGCCGGCACGGTGGTGGCGGTCAACGGCACCCTCGGCAGCTCCTCGTCGGGCTCGTCGTCCTCGTCCTCGTCGTCCTCCTCGGCCGGTGGCGCGCCCACCGGCAGCGGGGCGTCGACGTCGTCCTCGTCCTCGTCGTCCACCGGGTTCGTGGACCTCGCCGACCTCACCAAGCTCCAGGTCACCGCGGCCTTCGCCGAGGCCGACGCGACCCGGCTCAAGGAGAAGCAGGCCGCGACCGTCACCTGGAACGCGCTCAGCGGCACCGAGCAGAGCGCCAAGGTGGTCGCCGTCGACCCGCAGGCCACCACCGCCGACAACGTGGTCACCTACGGCGTCACGCTCAGCCTCGACAAGGTGCCCACCGGCGCCAAGCCCGGGCAGACCGTGTCGGTCTCGGTGGTCACCGGCGAGGTGACCGACGCGGTCTACGTCAACGCGGCCGCGCTGACCACGGTCGGCACCCGGCACACCGTGACCGTGCTGGCCGGCGGCGTGCAGGAGGTCCGTGCGGTCGAGGTCGGCCTCGAGGGCGACCAGGCCACCCAGATCACCTCCGGGCTGACCCCGGGCGAGCAGGTCGTGATCGTCGCGACCGGCACCACCACCGGCACCACCGGCGGGTTCCCCGGCGGCGGCCTGCCGGGCGGCCTCACCGGCGGGGGCGGCGCGCCGCCGGGCGGCGGCTTCACCGGCGGCGGCGGTACGGGCCGGGGCACCCGATGAGCCGCCCGGTGCTCGCCGTCCGTGAGCTGACCAAGGTGTACGGCACCGGCGAGGCGACCGTGCACGCGCTGCGCGGCGTCTCGCTGACCGTCGAGCGCGGCGACTACGTGGCGATCATGGGCTCGTCCGGCTCCGGCAAGTCCACCCTGATGAACATCCTCGGCGCGCTGGACGTGCCCAGCTCGGGGTCGTACCACCTGGACGGGGTCGACGTGAGCCGGCTCGCCGACCGGCAGCTGGCGCTGGCCCGCAACCGGCTCATCGGCTTCATCTTCCAGGCGTTCAACCTGATCCCGCGCACCACGGCCGTGGCCAACGTGGAGCTGCCGCTGGCGTACGCCGGGGTCCGGCCGCGGCAGCGGCGCGAGCGGGCGATGGCCGCGCTGGAGACCGTCGGGCTCGCCGACCGGGCCCGGCACGAGCCCAACCAGCTCTCCGGCGGCCAGCAGCAGCGCGTCGCGGTCGCCCGGGCCCTGGTCACCGAGCCCGCGCTGCTGCTGGCCGACGAGCCCACCGGCAACCTGGACACCCGCTCCACCGCCGACGTGCTGGAGGTCTTCGACCAGCTCAGCGCCGCCGGCCGGACGATCGTGCTGATCACCCACGAGCCCGAGGTCGGCGACCGCACCAAGCGGCTGGTCCGGCTCGTGGACGGCCGGATCGTCACCGACATCCGCCAGTCGCCGCTGGACCTCGTCCCGGTCGGCGCCCAGCAGGGACGGCACAGCCGATGAGCTTCTTCGAGGTCGTCCGGTTCGCGCTGCGCGGGCTGTCGGCGAACAAGCTGCGCTCGGCGCTGACCATGCTCGGCATCCTGATCGGCGTCGCCGCGGTGATCCTGCTGGTCGCCGTCGGCAACGGCTCCGCGCAGGCGATCAGCGACCGGATCGAGGCGCTGGGCACCAACACGATCACCGTGCTGAGCACCGGCCGCGGCGGCTCCACCAGCACCGCCCTGACCACCCCGATCGCCGACGCGCTGATCGACCCGCAGCTGGCGCCGGACGTCGCCTCGGTCTCCCCGGTGGTCAGCGCCGCCGCGACGCTGACCCACCAGGGCACCGACCACGAGGTCGGCCAGTTCGTCGGCACCACGCCGAGCTGGTTCGCGGCCTCGAACACCCCGGTCGGCAGCGGGGCCGGCTTCACCGCCGACGACGAGGCGCAGGGCCGCCGGGTGGTGGTGCTCGGCCGCACGGTCGCCGAGGAACTGTTCCCCGGCGCCGACCCGGTCGACCAGCAGGTCACCGTCGGCGGGGCGCTGTTCACCGTGGTCGGGGTGCTGGCCGAGAAGAGCTCGACCGGCTTCCAGGACAGCAACGACACCGCGGTCGCCCCGCTCTCCGCGGTGCGCCAGGTGCTCACCGGGTACGGCGCCCTGACCTCGATCCTGGTGCAGGCGAAGAGCCCGGACCGGGTGGACGCGGTGCAGACGCAGGTGGCGGCGATCCTCGACGAGCGGCTCGACGTGGCGGCCGGGGCCACCGCGCCGTACCGGATCCAGAACGCCTCCCAGCTGCTGGCCACCCAGACCGAGACCGCCGACACGTTCACCACCCTGCTCGGCGCGGTCGCCGCGATCAGCCTGCTGGTCGGCGGCATCGGGATCACCAACATCATGCTGGTCACCGTCACCGAGCGGACCCGCGAGATCGGCATCCGCAAGGCCCTCGGCGCGCCGCGCCGGGTGATCCTGACCCAGTTCCTGATCGAGGCCACGCTGTTGAGCGTGCTGGGCGGCGCGCTCGGCGTCGCCGCCGCGCTGATCGGCAGCAGCTTCTCCATCGTCGGGGTCAAACCGGTGATCGTGCCCAGCTCCATCGGGCTCGCCCTGGGCGTGTCCATCGCGATCGGACTGTTCTTCGGCGGCCTGCCCGCCGGCCGGGCCGCCCGGCTGCGCCCCATCGACGCGTTGCGCTACGAGTGAGGACCGTTGTGACCCCTGCCTCCGACGACACCGCCGTCCTGCCCGCGGTGCCATACAGCACAGACCCCGTCGCTCCGGCCGGCCCCGCCGGCGAGCGGGACGACGGCTTCGCCGGCGAGCTGGCCCGGGCCGCCCCGCGCCGCTGGTGGAACCGCGGCACCCTGGTGCTGGGCGCGGTGGCGCTGCTGCTCGGCGGCTTCCTCGGCGGCCTGCAGGTGCAGAAGCACTACGGCACCGGCGCCACCGCCGCGACCGGGCGCACCGGGGCCACCGGGGCCCGGACCGGCGGCTTCCCCGGCGGCGCGTTCGGTGGCGGGGCCGCCCCGACCGCCGCGCCGACCGCCGCCGCGGGGCCCACCACGGGCAAGGTCAAGCTGGTCGACGGCACCACCATCTACGTCGAGACCTCGGACGGGACGGTGGTCACCGTGCGCACCAGCGGCGACACGTCGGTGCGCAGCGCCAGCAAGGCCGAACTCAAGGACGTCAAGGCCGGCGACACGGTCAGCGTGCAGGGCACGGCCGACAGCGAGGGCACGGTCACCGCCACCACGGTCACCGAGAACAAAGGCTGAGCCCGCCGGTCACGGCCCGAACGAGCGGCGTGCCCCGGGCGGCAGCACCACACCGCTGAGCGCGGCCCGGGCGGTGCTGCCCAGCGCCACCGGGGCCACCGGGGTGAACGGGGACGTGGCCGGCCGGCACACGGTGCCCGGCGCCGGCGCCTGGCCGGTCAGCAGGTACTGGGTGACGGCGGTGTCCACACAGGTGTTGCCGGCGATGAGGTACGCCGAGTGCCCCCACCCGGCGTACGACAGCAGCCGCGAGTTCGGCAGCAGCCGGGCCGCGGCCTGGGCGCCCTGGTAGCGGGTCGCCGGGTCGAAGTAGTTGCCGACGATCAGCACCGGCGCCGCCGTCCGCGCGGTCCACGGCCCCAGGTGCCAGTCCTGTCCCGCGCCGGCCGGCCAGGAGCGGCAGGCGCTCCAGGCCCAGTTCCAGAACCGGCCGAAGTAGCCGTACTGCCGCTCGGCGCGGTCCGCGGCGCGCTGCCAGGCGGGGAGGTCGCGCGGGTTGAGAGTGTCGGAACAGGCGACGCCCGGCGCGCCCTCCACGTCGTTCGGGTAGTCCGGCGGCGCGGCGGCGGCCGGGCCGAGCCCGGTGCGGATCGTGGCGAGCCGCCGGCCCAGCACGGCCGGCGTGAGCTGGCGCTGCACGCCGTCGAGGAAGAACGCCAGGTCGGGCCAGATCGACGCGCGGTACAGGGCGCTCAGCGTGACCACGATCAGGTCGTGGTGGGTGAACGTGAAGGTCTCACCGGAGAACGGGCCGGTGATGGTGGCCGGGTGTCCGCGCAGCCGGGCGGCCAGCGCCGCGTACCGCCGGCTCGCGTCGCCGGAGAAGGCGCAGTCCGGACCGGCCGCGTCGCACAGCCGGAAGAACTCGCCGAGGGTCCGGCCGGCGCCGTCGGCGCTGCCGATCCGGGTGCCGACCGGGGTGGCGCGTGCGTCGGCGCCGTGCCCGGTGGACCAGGCGACCGGGTCGACCACCCCGTCGATGACCAGGGCGCGCACCCGGTCCGGGAAGAGGTTCGCGTAGTTCTGCCCGAGCAGGGAGCCGTAGGAATACCCGAGGTAGGTCAGCTGCGGGTCGCCGAGCCGCCGGCGCAGCAGGTCCAGGTCGCGGGCCGCGTCGGCGCTGGACATGTGGTCGCGGACCGCCCCGCCGTGCCGGGCGCACGCGGCCGCCAGCCGGTCGTCCGACACCCGCCGCGCGCGCTCCTCGGCCGGGGTGTCCGGGAACGGCAACGGCGTCAGCACGGCCAGTGCCTGCTCGTAGCCGGCGAAGCAGCGCAGCGGGGTGCCGGCGTGGATGCCCCGCGGGTCGAAGCCGACGATGTCGAAGCGGGCCTGCAACTCGGCCGGCAGGGCGCGGGCGGCGGCGCGGGCGAACTCGACGCCGGAGCCGCCCGGGCCGCCCGGGTTGAGCAGCAGCGAGCCGATCCGCCGGGCCGGGTCCGCGGCGGGCTGCCGGACCAGCGCGAGGCCGATCTGGACGCCGAGCGGGCGGTCGTGGTCCAGCGGCGCCGGCACGGTGGCGCACTCGAAGCCGTCGCCGCAGGCGGTCCAGGCGACGGCGGGCGCCGGCGCGGGCGTGTCGGCGCGGGCGGGTGCTCCCCCGAGCGTCGCGGCCAGCGTGACGGCGACGGTCGCGGTCACCGCGAGCCTGCTGCGCCGGCGCCTCGGGTCGGTCATGGGCACCCCCGGACGGACCGAGCGGACGTGACAACCGGTGCCGACGATAGTCGCCGCCGTCGATGCAGGCTATCGTCCGCCGGTATCGTCGCGGAGCCGACAGATCACCCTCCGTCGATGAGCGACCGGGTCCGTCAGTGCGGGGTGGGCCGTACGGTCAGGATCTGCTCGGCGCGGCCCACCGGCCCCTGCCGGTCGTGCAGGGTGGTCGAGGTCAGCCCGTGGCCGGCCGCGCCGAAGATCACCGTGGTGTCCAGCCCCACCCACTCGCCGCGCGGCTGCCGGTGCAGGTGGATCGTCAGGTCCAGGTTGGGGAAGAGCCACTCCTTCGGCGACTCGCGGACGGCGATCCCGTTGGCGGTGTCGACCA
Organism: Actinoplanes sp. NPDC049599; assembly: GCF_044465625.1. NCBI lineage: Bacteria > Bacillati > Actinomycetota > Actinomycetes > Micromonosporales > Micromonosporaceae > Actinoplanes > Actinoplanes sp. NPDC049599. The sequence goes on along the minus strand of NZ_JBITLX010000038.1, from coordinate 14,944 downwards.
GCGCCAGGAACCGGGCCAGCTCGCTGACCGGCTCGCCGGCCAGCAGGTCGAGCCGGGTGGAGACCCAGGCGGTGGTCCGGCCCGGCGCCGGCCCGGCGATCGGGCGGACGTCCAGGGTGGTGATGAACTCGCCGGGCCACGCGTCCGACATCGCCCAGCCGGGCACGGCCTCCGGCGCGGGCAGCGCGGCAGGCTGCCCGCCGGCGACCGCGGCGGTGTCGAGCTGGGCCATCCGCCACACCCGGGCCCGGACGGCGGCCCGCCCGCGGGCGGTCACCACGGCCTCGACCAGCTCGATGGTGCGCCCGGGCCGGACCGTCTCCACCGTGATCTCGAACTCGTCCAGCTTGAGCACGCCCAGGATGTCCATGGTCACCCGGGCGACCACCAGGCCGTCCGCGCCGCGGTCCGCAGCGAACCGCTCGACCGCGTGCACGATCAGGCCGGTCATCGGGGCGATGTGCTGCTCGTCGACGGCCCAGGCGCCGCCGGTCGCGGCGGTGGGCCGGAACCGCCCGGCGCCGGTCCGCTCGAAGTAGCTGATCATGGGTTGACCCTACGGCCCGGCCGGGCCGTGGATCCGGGCGCCCGGGCGGCGCCGGCCGGGAAGATCTCGGGCGCCGGCCGGGCCGGACAGCAAGAAATGACATATGCGCAACCATTGATGCCTGCGGGCCGGGTTCCTAGGCTGAGGGCGCTCGATCCGGTCTAGCTGGGGAGACGGCCCTGGACACCCGCGTGCAGCCCGGCACGCCCAGCCTGTTCGGCCGGGCGTCGCTGCTGGCCGCTGTGGAGGCGCGGCTGGCCACCGGCGGCGGGGTGGCGCTGCACGGCCCCGAGGGCATCGGCAAGAGCGCGCTGCTGGACGCCGTCGCGGCCGCCGCCACCGCGCGGGGCGAGCTGGTCGTGCGGCTGCGGCCGGCCGCGGCCGAGCGCCGGCTGCCGTACGCGGGCATCAACGACCTCGTGGCGCAGCTGCCCCCGGCGGCGCCGGCCGCCCTGCCACCCGCGCACCGCACCGCCCTGGCCGTGCTGCGGCAGGGCACCGCACCGCGTGCGGGCGCACCGGCCCTGGCCCGCCGGCTGGTGCTGCCCGGCCTGCTCGCCCACTGCGCCCGCGGCCAGGGCGTGCTGCTGGTGATCGACGACGTGCAGTGGCTCGACGCGGAGTCCGCCGAGCTGATCGGGTTCGCCATGCGCCGCCGCCCCGGGCCCCGGGTCCGGGTCGTCGCCGCCCAGCGCTTCCCCGATCCGGTCGGCCGGCACCGGGCCGCGAGGTTGTGTCCCGCGCCGGTCGCCGACCTGCTGGTCCCGCCGCTGGCCGCGGACGACCTGACCGCCCTGCTGGAGGCCAGCGGCCTGCCCTGCCGCACGGCCAGCCGGCTGCACGAGGCCAGCGGCGGCAACCCGTTCCTGGCCCTGGCGCTGGGCGGGGCCGTCGCCGCCGGGCCCGCCTGGCGGCCCGCACCGCTGCCCGACCCGGCCCGTGCGCTGCTGCGCCGGCGGATCGACGCGCTGCCGCCGCCGGTGGCCGCCACCCTGCTGGTCGCCGCGCTGGCCACCGAGCCGACCCGGACGGCCCTGGTCCGGGCCGGGCACGAGGACGCCGACCGGGACCTGCGGGTCGCCGCCACCGCCGGGGTGGTCGCGGTGGACGGCGAGACGATCCGGTTCACCCCGCCGGCGCTGGCCGCGGTGCTGGCCGAGGACGCCGGGGCGGCCCGCCGCGCGGGGGTGCACGACGCGCTGGCCAACGCGGCGCTGGACGAGACCGACAACGTCCGGCACCGCGCGCTGCGCAGCGGCCGGCCCGACGCCGACGTGGCCCGCGACCTGGTCGCCGCCGCCGAGCGGGCGCTGGGCCGCGGCGCCGGACGGACCGCCGCCGAGCTGTACCTGCTGGCCGCCGACCGCTGCCCGCGCAGCCTGGCCGCCGAGCGGTTCGACTGGCTGGTCGCGGCCGCCGGCACCGCGCTGACCGCCGGCGCGCCGACCCTGGCCGGCCGGGCTGCCGAGGCGGTGCTGGCCGCCGCGGACTCACCGGCCCGGCACCGGGTCACCGCCCGGCTGGTGCTCATCGACCTGGCCGGGCAGGCGCTCGCGGACATGGGGGAGACGTTCGCCGCCGCGCTCAACGAGGCCGGCGAGGACGTCACCCTGATCGGGCCGGTGCGGCTGCGGCTGACCTGGGCGGCGATGCTGGCCGGCGACCCGGGCACGGCGGCCGGCTGGGCGGTGGGCGCGGCCGCGGCGGCGCGGCTGGCCGGCGACCCGGGCACCGAGGCGATGGCGCTCAGCGCGCTCGCGCAGATCCAGCGGATCAGCGGCGAACCGCAGTGGGAGCAGACCCTGGCGCGGGCGCTGGCGCTGCCGGCCCCGGCGGCCCCCGGCTGGCTGCACATGGGCCCGCGGTACCTGGCCGCCCGGTTCGCCATGATCGACGACCGGCTCGACGAGGCCCGCGCCGAGCTGCTCACGCTGCTCGCCGTGGCCGAGCACGACCGCACCGGCGAGGCCCTGGTCGAGGTGCTGCGCAGCCTCTCCGAGGTGGCCAGCCGGGCGGGCCGCTGCCGGGAGGCCCTGCGGTACGCCCACCGCGCCGTCGGCGCCGCCCAGCAGGCCGGGCTGAGCCCCGGGCCGACCTGGTACACCGCCGCGGTCGCCGAGCTCACCGGTGGCAGCCTGGCCGCCGCCGCCGGGTACGCCCGCCGCGGCGGGCGCGCCTCCGAGCAGGAGGGCGACAGCCTCTACCTGCGTCGTAACCTGCACGCCCTGGGCCTGGCCGAGCTGCGCGCCGGGGACAGCCGCGCGGGCGTCGCGGCGCTGCGCCGGCTGCGCGAGCTGGAGGGCGGCGCCACCGACCCGATGATCGTGCGCTGGCGCGGCGACCTGGCCGGCGGGCTGGCCGCGCTCGGCGAGCACGACGAGGCCGCCCGCATCCTGGCCGAGGCCCGGGCCGCCGCGGACAAGCTGGGCGCGCACCCGGGCGTGGCCGGCTACCTGGACCGGGCCACCGCCGTGGTGCTCTCCGAGAGCGGCCAGGCCGACACCGCGGTCCGGCTGTCCGCGGCCGCCGCCGAGCACTTCGCCGAGCTGCACCAGCCGATCGAGCAGGCGCACGCGCTGCTGGTGCAGGGCGGCGCCGAACGGCGGCGCCGGCGGTACGCGGCCGCGCGGCTGGCGATCGGCGCGGCGCTGGCCATCTTCCTGGCCGCCGAGGCGAAGCCGTGGACCGAGCAGACCGAACGGGCGCTGGCCCGCACCGAGGGCACCTCCGCGCCCCCGGCCGAGGCGGGGCTGACCTCGACCGAGGCCAGGATCGCCGGGCTGGTCCGGGCCGGCGCCAGCAACCGGGAGATCGCCCACCAGCTCTACCTGAGCGTCAAGACCGTGGAGGCCACGCTCACCCGGGTCTACCGCAAGCTCGGCGTCCGCTCCCGCACCCAGCTCTCCTCCCAGCTCTCCGCCCGGCTCGCGACAAGGGTTTTCCCTGATTCGGTGACCGCCATCGATGCATAGCGTCACTGTCCAGTCAGCCTGGTGCATCCCGACCCCGGGAAAGCTCGCCCAGGCCTCGCCCTGACCGGGTCGAGAAAGGGAGTACGACGTGGGACGTCAGAAACTCATCACAGCCTCGGTGGCCCTGGCCACCGGCGCGGCGCTGGCGCTGGCGGCAGCGCCCGCCACCGCGAGCCCCCAGCAGGCGCCCAGCCCCGCCCCCGCACCCGCCACCCTGGCCGCGTCCGCCGCCGACAGCCTGGTCGGCAGCGCCGGCAAGGCCGGGCTGCTCCGGCGCTCCGACGGCGACGCCCTCAAGCGCACCGGCGTCGTGCAGGGCACCCGTGGCCTGCAGTACGTGACGTACGCCCGCACCTTCAAGGGCCTGGCCGTGGTCGGCGGCGACGTCGTGGTCACCACGGACGCGGCCGGCACGGTCAAGGACACCGCGGTCGCCGAGACCGCGGCCATCGCCGTCGGCACCACCCCGAAGATCTCCGCCGGGCAGGCGGCCGCCACCGCGAAGGCCAAGCTGGCCAAGGTGGACAGCGCCGGCACGCCCACGCTGAAGGTGCTGGCCGGCGCCGACCCGAAACTGGTCTACGAGGCCGTCGTCGAGGGCCGTACGGCCCAGAACAAGCCCAGCAACCTGCACATCTTCGTGGACGCCGCGACCGGCGTGGTGGTCGACGAGGTCGACTACGTCCGCGAGGGCACCGGCAGCGGCTACTACTACGGCAACGTCACCATCACCACCTCGGGCTCCGGCTCGTCGTACTCGATGACCGACACGACCCGCCCGGGGCTGCGCTGCGGTGGCCAGGGCGGCACCGCCTACACCGGCACGGACGACGCCTGGGGCAACGGCTCCGGCACCAACCTGGAGACCGCCTGCGTCGACGCGCTCTGGGGCGCGCAGCGTGAGGTCGACATGTTCTCGTCCTGGTTCGGCCGCAACGGCATCCTGGGCAACGGCAGCAACCCGCCGATCCGGGTCGGGCTCGCCGACGTGAACGCGTACTGGAACGGCTCCTACGTCAACTTCGGGCACAACCAGGCGAACACCCGCCAGGCCACGCCCATCGACGTGGTCGGCCACGAGCTGGGCCACGCCGTCTTCCAGAACACGCCGGGCGGCGCGGGCAGCGGCAACGAGAACGGCGGCATCAACGAGTCCACCGGCGACATCTTCGGCGCGCTCACCGAGGCGTACGCCAACAGCCCGCTGGACCCGCCGGACTACCAGGTCGGCGAGGAGGTCGACCTGGTCGGGGCCGGCCCGATCCGGTACATGTACGACCCGTCGCTGGCCGGCGACCCGAACTGCTACTCCTCGTCGATCCCGTCGACCGAGGTGCACGCCGCGGCCGGCCCGCTGAACCACTGGTTCTACCTGACCGCCGAGGGCTCCAACCCGACCAACGGCCAGCCCGCCAGCCCCACCTGCAACTCGACCACGGTCACCGGTCTGGGCATCCGCAAGGCCGGCGAGATCTACTACAACGCGATGCAGTCCAAGACGTCGACGTGGAAGCACTCCGGGGTCCGCACCGCGACCCTGGCCGCTGCCAAGAACCTGTACGCACCGAGCTGCGCCGAGTTCAACGCCGTCAAGGCGGCCTGGGCCGCGGTCAGCGTCCCGGCGGTCAGCGGCGAGGCGACCTGCACCACGGGCACCCCGACCAACGACTTCTCGGTCTCGGTCTCGCCCACCTCGGGCAGCGTGGCGGCCGGCTCCTCGGCCACCACGACCGTCGCCACGGCGACCACCTCCGGCTCGGCGCAGACCGTCGCGCTGAGCGCGTCCGGCCTGCCGAGCGGCGCGACCGCCTCGTTCAGCCCGGCCTCGGTGACCTCCGGCTCGTCGTCGACCCTGACGATCGCCACCACGGCGGCCACCCCGTCGGGCAGCTACCCGGTGACCGTCACCGGCACCGGCTCGGCGACGCACACGGCCACCTACACGCTGACCGTCACCGGCGGCTCCAGCGGCAGCTGCGCCGGCACCAACGGCACCGACGTGTCCATCCCGGACGCCGGGTCGGCCGTCACCAGCACGATCACGATCAGCGGCTGCGCCCGCTCCGCGTCGGCGACCTCGACCGTCGCGGTGAACATCGTGCACACCTACCGCGGTGACCTGGTCGTCGACCTGGTCGCCCCGGACGGCACCGCGTACCGGCTGAAGAGCAGCAGCACCTCGGACAGCGCGGACAACGTGGCCGCCACGTACACGGTGAACCTCTCCTCGGAGGCCGCCAACGGCGACTGGAAGCTGCAGGCGCGCGACGTCTACAGCGTGGACACCGGCTACATCAACACCTGGACCCTGACCCTCTGACCCCAGCCACCACTCCGGAGGCCCGCGGCGCCCGCCGCGGGCCTTCGTTGTGTCCGGGAACACGGCCGGCCCGAGGGCCCGCTCTGACCAGCACTTTGACGACGCACAGTGACGTGGGCTACAGGGATCCGGTGGTGGCCGTCACTCCTGTATCGAGAGTTTTACCTGGCCGGTTTGGTGCGGAAGCCCTCGACGAGGATGGTTGACGCAGGAAGCGACGAGGCTTTCGCCATCACTCATCGTGAGGAGAAGGATCATGCCTTTGAAGACCGTGCTGCGCGACGTCCGCGTGAACCTGGCGAACCGTCGCACCGAGCGGACCGCCCGGCGCCGGCTCAGCGCCGAGCTCGCGGCGTTCCAGACCCCGGCCGAGCGCGCCGAGCTCGACTTCATCCTGGGCCGGCACACGCAGGAGGAGACGCGGGAGATCCGCGAGATCCTCAACCGGCAGGACTACGAGCGCCAGCGCACCGGCAGCGCCATCGGCGGCTATCGCGGCTGACGCTGCACCTGGACACGGAACGGCCCCCGGCGACGACGCCGGGGGCCGTTCCGCAGGTCACCGGTCGGTGGGGTGGTCGTCCCGGGCGCGCAGGCTGCCGGCGTGCGCCACCGTGTCGGGGTCCTTGCGGACCTTGATCAGGCTGGCCACCGTCGTGACCACCAGCACCACCAGGATGACGCCGAGCGAGATCGGCGTGCTGACCTCGGGCACGTCCGTGCTGATGTCCTTGTGCGCCCAGTGCAGCACCAGCTTGACGCCGATGAAGGCCAGGATGATGGACAGCCCGGTGGAGAGGTAGACGAGCCGGTCCAGCAGGCCCTTCACGAGGAAGAACAGCGCCCGCAGGCCGAGCAGGGCGAACGCGTTCGCGGCGAAGACGATGTACGCCTCCTCGGTCACGCCGAACACCGCCGGGATCGAGTCGAGCGCGAACAGCAGGTCGGCGCTGCCGATCGCGATGAGCGTGATGAACAGCGGGGTGGCGGTCCGCTTGCCGTTCAGCCGGGTGAACATCTTGCCGCCGACGAACTCCGGGGTGACCGGGAACAGCCGCTTGGCGGCCCGCACCACGGCGTTGTCGGGGTCCGGATCCTCGTCGCGGTGCCGGAAGAGCTGCACCGCCGTGAAGATCAGGATCAGGCCGAAGATCAGGAACATGAACGAGAACAGCGACAGCAGCGTCGCGCCCAGCGCGATGAAGATGACCCGCAGCACCAGCGCGATGATGATGCCGAAGGTCAGCACCTCCTGCTGGTACTTCTCGGGCACCGCGAAGGTGCCCATGATGATCACGAAGACGAAGAGGTTGTCGACCGAGAGGCTCTTCTCGACGATGTAGCCGGCGAAGTACTCGGTGCCGTAGTCCCAGCCGGCGATCGACGCGAAGACGAAGCCGAACGCGATGGCGATCGCGATGTAGAACACCGACCAGGCGGTGGCTTCACGGAAGCCCACGGCGTGCGGGCGCAGCACGCCGAGGGCCAGGTCGAGGGCGAGCAGGGCGACGATGACCGCGATGGTCAGCGTCCAGCCGAGCGCGGTGACCTCCAGCATGGGGCAGGAACCTCCGGGCGTCAGTCAGCGGGGGGTGTTGGCGGAATGTACCCACAAGGGTTGCTGGTCAGACTGGGAACATCCTGAAAATCCCCCGGTCGCGGCGCTCAGGTGACCTGGAACGAGCGCTTCGACAGGCCCATCCAGTAGCCCTCGATCGACTGCTCCGGGCGCCGCTCCGGGTCCCCGGACGCGCCCAGCGTCAGGAACATCGGCGCGAAGTGCTCGATGGTCGGGTGCGCGTACGGCATCCCCGGCGCCCGGTTGCGGAAGTCGGCGAGCTCGTCGACCGCGCCGCGGGCCAGGGTCTCGGCCGTCCAGGCGTCGAAGTCCCGCGACCAGCCCGGCGCCGCCGCCTCGGGGCGGAAGTCGCGCAGGAACGGCAGCCCGTGGGTGGTGAAGCCGGAGCCGACCACCAGCACCCCCTCCTCGCGCAGCGGGGCCAGCCGGCGGCCGATCTCCAGCAGCCGGTCGGGTTCCAGGGTCGGCAGCGACATCTGCAGCACCGGGATGTCGGCGCCCGGGTACATGACCGTCAGTGGCACGTACGCGCCGTGGTCGAGGCCGCGGCTGGTCCGGGTGACCCGCTCGTGGTCGGGCATCAGCCGTTCGATCCGGGCGGCCAGCTCGGGCGCGCCGGGGGCGGGGTACCGCACCTCGTAGTAGTGCCGGGGGAAGCCGCCGAAGTCGTAGACCAGGGGCACCGTCTCGGTGGCGCCGAGCATCAGCGGCGCCGACTCCCAGTGCGCGGAGGCCATCAGGATGGCCTTCGGCCGCGGCAGGCCGGCGGCGAGCTCCTGGAGCTGGCCGACCCACGTCGGGTCGTCGACCAGGGGCGGCGCGCCGTGGCTGAGGAACAGGGCGGGCATGGTGCTCATGGGGTGCCTCCGAGTTGACGCTTCAACTACTGAAGCTCACCATACGGCGATTTACTTGAGTCGTCAACTAAATGTCAGGCGACCGGTCCAGCCGCCCAGGATCGGCTCCGGCTCCGCGCCGAGCACGTCGGCGAGCAGCATCGCGTACACGTCCCGGAAGTCGACCGTGTGCCGCAGGTCGCCGTCGGCCAGGTCGGTCAGGCTCGGCGGCTCGCCGTACAGGCCGCCCGGCACGCCGGCGCCGAGCAGCAGCAGCGCGGACGCCGTGCCGTGGTCGGTGCCCGCCGACGCGTTCGCCCGGACCCGGCGGCCGAACTCCGAGTAGACCGCCACCACCACCTCGCGCCCGGCCGCGCTGCCGGCCAGCCGCGTCACGAACGCGGCGAGCGGCTTGTCGAGCTTGCCGAGCTGCGCCTCCTGGGCGGCCTTCTCGTCGGCGTGCAGGTCGAACCCGCCCAGCGACACCGAGTAGACCCGGGTGGCGGCGCCCGCCTCGACGCACCGGGCCACCAGCGCGAGCTGCTGGTCCAGCGGCGGCGCCTGCCCGCCGGTGGCGGTCGCCGGCTCGTCGGCCTCGTCCGCCTCCTCGCCACCGGCGGCGACGCCGGTCATCAGGTCCTGCACCCGGACCAGGTCGGCGAAGCAGGCCGCCGCCCGCGCCCGGGCCGGCGAGTCGGCCGCGGCCGGGACGCCCAGGCCGGTGAGGACCGGCGTGGTCACGCCCGGCGGCAGGCGCAGGGCGCCGCCGGGCACCGTGGCGCCCGCGCTGGTCGCGCCGGCCAGCAGCGGCGGCAGCACCGGCTCGAACGACACGGCCAGCCGCGGATCGCCGCCCGCGGTGTCGAGCCAGCGGCCCAGCCAGCCGGTGCCGGCCGGCTGCTCGGGGCTGGCGGTCTGCCAGATGTCCATCGAGCGGAAGTGGCTGCGGTCCGGCTTCGGGTAGCCGACGCCGCGCACGATCGCCAGCCGGCCCTGGCCGTACAGCGCGTGCAGGCCGGCCAGTCCCGGGTTGAGGCCGACGCCATCGGCGAGCTTGAGCACCGCGCCCTCGTCGTAACTGAGCCCCGGCCGGGCCGCGTGGTAGGCCGGGTCCGCGTACGGGATGACGGTGTTCAGCCCGTCGTTGCCCCCGTACAGGGTCACCAGCACCAGGATCCGGCCGGGTGCCCGCTGCCCGGCGGTGGCCAGGATGTCGCGCAGCCCGTACGCGGTGCCGCCGGCCGCGAGCGCACCGGCGGCGACCACACCGCCGGCGGTCAGGAAGCGGCGCCGGGTGATCGTGTCCATGTCCGTGACTCCTTCTCATGACTCCTTCTCAGTGGACCGCGTACTCGCCGGTGGCGAGGCCGAGCGCCAGCAGCCGGCGGGGCTCGTGGACGGCGCCGGACAGCACGGCGGCCGTGCGGTCGGTCCACGCGTCGACGACCAGCAGCCGGGCCAGCGCGGCCAGCCGGTCGCCGGGTGCGGTGTCCGCCAGGCCCGCCACCGCCCGCGGGGCGAGCGCGGCCAGGTGCCGGCCGTGCTCGAGCCGGGCCAGCGTGGCCGACGTGGTCAGCCAGGCCGCGCCGACCGGCCAGCCGCCGACGCTGGGCGGCTGCAACGGGACCTGGCCCAGCGCCCGCAGCCCGGCCAGCAGCCGCTGCTGCGCCGGCTCCGGCAGGCCGGCGACGGCGACGCCCAGCTGGCGCAGCGCGCCGACCAGCCACTCCACCGGCTGCTTGACCAGGCCGCCCGCGGTGCCGGCGAAGTCCGGGTCGGTGACCACGGCGCGCAGCATCGCGGTGGTGCCGGCGCTGCCCGCGGCGACCAGCCGTGCGGTCACCGGCGGGGACGGCGCGGCGCCGGCGGCGTAGCGGATCCAGAGGCGGTGGGCCAGGAAAGACGCGTGGGCCGGGTGCCGCACCAGCAGATCCGCGTACGTGTCCACATCGCACCGTCCGGAGTGGCCCAGCAGGGTGACCGGGGTGTCGTCGTGCCGGCGTGGGACCAGCGTCGCCGTACCGGCCGCCCGGTCCACCCGCCAGCCGGTGAGCACCCGGGCGCCGGCCTGCACGTCGGCCTCGGTGTACGCCCCCACGCCCAGGGTGAACAGCTCCATCAGCTCCCGGGCGAGGTTCTCGTTCGGGGCCTGGCGGGTGTTGCGCTGCCCGTCCAGCCACAGGATCAGCGCGGGGTCACGGATCATCGCCCGCACCAGGGGACCGGTGGGGCCGCCGCCGTACCGCCGGAAGGTCTGCTGCTGGGCCAGCAGCAGCGGCGCGGAGCGCACCTTGCGCACCGAGGTCGCCCAGTGGCCGTGCCAGAAGAAGGTGAGCTTCTCCGCGGCGCCCGGCTCGGCGGCCAGCCGGGCGAGCCACCACCGGGTGGCGGCGCCGACCTGGGCGCGGGCCTGCCGGCGGGCCCGCTGCAGGTCCTCGCGGCTCGCGTCGCGGCCCAGCCCGGCCAGCGGGTCGGGCCCGAGCTCCGGCAGCCGGGCGGCGCCGCCGATCGAGGCCAGCACCCGGGTCAGGGTCGCGGCGGCCCCGGCGCGTACGGCGGCGTCCACCTCGGCGGCCGTGGGTCCGAAGGTGAGCCGGCGCAGCAGATGGGACACCTCGGCACGGTCGGTCATGACGGCGACGCTAGGCCCGGCGGGTAAGCGTTCGGTAAGGGTGCGGTCAGAGCCGCGTACGCGTCCGTGCCAGGTAAAGAAGATGTTAACTTCTTCGATCTACCCGGAGACGGAACCGCAGCTCGCGGCCTTGCCACAGGATGCATTTCGGATCAGGCCACTCTGGACATTGCGCCGCGTGCGGGGCGCTGGCAAGCTACGCGGTGTTGCTCGGGCGCCGCTCACCGTAATCGGTCGCGGCTACCCTCGTCCTACCTCGATCCTCAGCCCGCACCGCCGGTCACCACGACCCGCGGTGGCCCGGCCGTGCCCGCGTCCCAGGGAAGGAGACCGTCGAGTGGCGACCAGCCAGCTGCCGCTCGCCGATGACCTGTACCTCGCCGCCCACGACAGCACCCGCGGCCGCTGCCTGCTCACCCCCGCCACCCTCGGGCTCGGCGTGGCCGCCGCCCTGCTCGCCGAGCTGGTCCTCTGGCGCCGGCTGGCGGCCCAGGACAACCAGCTGACCGTGCTCGACGAGCGGCCCACCGGCGACCCGGCGACCGCGGCGGTGCTGGAACAGCTGCTGCGCGAGAGCCACCACCGGCAGATCCGCGACTGGATCTCCTTCCTGGCCACCGGCGTGGCCACCGAGCTGGTCGAGCGGCGCCTGGCCCGGTCCGGGCTGATCCGCCGCGAGGAGAAGCGCGGGCTGCTCGGCACCAAGGTGCGGTTCGTGCCCACCGACCCCGCCGCGGCCGGCTGGCCCGGCACCCGGATCCGGATCGCCGCCACCCGCGGCGAGCTGCTGGACAGCCCCGATCTCGTGCTGACCGGGCTGGTGCTGGCCACCGGCCTGGACCAGCACGTGCTCGTCACGCTCGACGCGCGCGAGCGCGACCACCTGTTCGACCAGCTGCGCCGGCGCACGCCGGCGATGCTGCAGCACCTCGTCGGCCACGCAGAGGCCGCCGTCGGCGACGCCGTGATGGCCCGCCGAGCCTGACACCCCGTCCCGTTGGGAGATCCCCGTGTCCAGCACGTCCACCCCCGTCAGAGAAAGCCAGCTCTCGACCGCCCTGGCCCGCGACCGCCTGGGCGTCGCCGCGGTCGTGTTCTTCGTGATGTCGGCCGCCGCGCCGCTGACCGTCGTCGCCGGCGTCGTCCCCACCGGCCTGGCCGTCACCGGCCTGACCGCCATCTCCATCGCGTTCCTCGCCGTCGCGGTCGTGCTCGCCGTCTTCGCGGTCGGCTACGTCGCCATGGCCCGGCACATCGCCAACGCCGGCGCCTTCTACGCCTACGTCGCCCGGGGCATCGGCCGCCCGTTCGGGGTCGGCGCCGCCTGGGTGGCGCTGCTGGCCTACAACAGCTTCCAGATCGCCTCGTACGGCGGCTTCGGCGCGATCGCCGCCCCGCTGGTCACCGACTGGTTCGGCGTCGAGCTGCCGTGGTGGGGCATCGCGCTGGTCGCCTGGGCGCTGGTCGCCGTGCTGGGCGTGCGTGACGTCGCGGTCAACGGCAAGGTGCTGGCCACCCTGCTGGTCGCCGAGATCGTGCTGGTCGTGGTGTTCAGCTTCGCCGACCTGGCCGGCCCGGAGTTCGCCGCGTCGTCCGCGCCGCTGAACCCCGGCAGCCTGGTCGGCGCGGGCGCCGGCGCGCTGCTGGTCATGGCCGTCACCGGCTTCGTCGGCTTCGAACAGTCCGTGGTGTTCAGCGAGGAGTCCCGGGACCCGCGCCGGACCGTGCCGCGGGCCACGTACATCGCGGTCGCCCTGATCGCCGGCCTGTACGCGTTCTCGGCCTGGGCGATGATCTCCGCGGCCGGCGCCGACCCGGTCGGCCGGGCCGGCGCCGAGGGCCCCGAGCTGTTCTTCAACCTGGCCGCGGACCGGCTCGGCGGCAGCGCCCTGCACCTGGGCCACGCGCTGTTCCTGACCTCGCTGATCGCCGCGATGATCTCGTTCCACAACATCATCGCCCGGTACACCTTCTCGCTGGGCCGCGAGGGCGTGCTGCCGCGCGCGTTCGGCCGGACCGTGCCGGCCACCGGCGCGCCGAAGAACGGCTCGCTGGCCCAGTCCGCGCTCGGCCTGGTCGCCATCCTGGTGTACGCGGTGGCCGGCTGGGACCCGCTGGTGCAGCTCTTCTTCTGGGGCGGCACCACCGGCGGCATCGGGGTGCTGCTGCTGATCACGGTCACCTCCGCCGCGGTGATCGGCTACTTCGCCCGCAACCCCGAGGGTGAGGACGGCTGGCACCGGATCGGCGCGCCCGTGCTCGGCACCGTGCTGCTGCTCGTGGTGACCTACCTGGCGCTGACCAACATCGCCGTGCTGTTCGGCGTCGCGCCCGGTTCCACGCCGACCTGGGCCGTGCCGCTGGCGTACGCGCTGCTGACCCTCGCCGGCGTCGGCTGGGCGCTGATCCTGCGCCGGAGCCGGCCGCAGGTCTACGCCGGCATCGGCATGGGCGCGCGCAGCGCCGGCTCCGGCTTCACCTTCCGCGACGCCACCTCGGAGGTCCGCCCGTGAACCCGGTCATCCGTCCCGCCACCGAGGCCGAACTGCCCGCGGTCGGCGCGCTGATCGCGCTCTCCTTCGACCACCTGGAACAGAACCACTCGCTGGTCCCGGACCCGGCGGCCCGGCTGCGGGTGATGAGCGACTTCTTCACGCTGCTCACCGAGCACGCGCCGCTCTGCGGCAAGGTCGACGTGATCGACGATCCGGCGGGCGGCCTGGCCGCGGCCGCGGTCTGGTTCGACCGTACGCTCGAGATGCCGGAGATCCCGCACTACGACCACCGCCTGGCCGAGCTGGCGGGGGAGTGGCTGCCGAACTTCCACGCCCTGGACGAGCTGTTCGACAAGCACCACCCGGTGGACCCGCACTGGCACCTGGCGTTCCTGGCGGTGTGCCCCGAGCACCAGCACCGCGGCCTCGGCGGCGCGCTCATGGACAGCACCCACCAGGACCTGGGCGGCACGGCGGCGTACCTGGAGGCGACCAACGACGACAACATCCGCCTCTACCGCCGGTACGGCTACGCCGAGATGATGCCGTTCGACATCCGCATGCCCGACGACACACCGTTCTACCGGATGTGGCGGGCATAGCGGCTGGCCCGCCGGGGTGCGGCCCGGTTCGGGCCGCACCCCGTCGCGCCGGACCGCCGGAGCCGTGGCCGCGCTCCACGACCTGCTGAACCCGTGGGACCCCGCGCGCAACCCGGCCGACGCGTTCTTGCACCGGCGGGTGCCGGCGGCCGGCTCGGTGCTGGATATGGGCTGCGGCATCGAGGCGATGCTGCACCACGCCCGGGACGCCGGGCACCGGAGCCGGCCGGCCGGCCGGCATCGACCCGGACCCGGCGCACCTGTGCCTGGCCGGGATCGGGGCCGCGCTGATCGAGGGCGGCCAGTTCGCCTTCGAAACCCGCCACCCGCAGGCCCCCGCCAGGCGGGACGGGACGCCCGCGCTTGCCACCGAGGTCGTCGACGCCACCGGACGCACGCTGCGCGTCATCCACGAGGTCGAGTCCGTCGTGGACGGCGCGGTCACCGTCACCGCCGGAGAGATGCTGCACCGCCGCCGGCACGTGTGGCGCTTCCTGTGACGACAGACCCCAACACCCTTCTGACCGCATTTCCCGTGAAGATCGATGACTGGCTCGGACGGCCACGCAGGAGCGGTCGACCGCCGAGGCTCGCGGACGCGGAGTTGCTGACCCTGGCGGTTGCGCAGGCACCGCTGGGGTGCGTTCGGAGGCCCGCTCGTTCGAGGGCGGCGTCACCGCTGCTCAAGCGGGGCCATCCGGGTGGGCCGGCTACGCCTACTGCAGATATCAACCCCGCCAAAAACCAGTGGGTCACAGCCCAGCCCGCACCCCGCACCCCGGGGCCCCGCAACCCATGGGTGACCCCCCACCCAGCCGCAGCCTGCTGAGCGCAACCGGCGCGGAATGTTCGCTTGACCACTACCGAAGCCTGGCCTGCCCGACAAACCCGCCCGGCTCAACCACAGCGCGGAAGCCAGACCCCGCACCAGAAGGTGACCGCACACCTGGAGTTGCAATCA
>NZ_JBITLX010000037.1:0-79412 GCF_044465625.1 Actinoplanes sp. NPDC049599 | reverse complement strand
CCAGCCAAAGCAAAACCAATTGGCACTGGCTTATCTAGCACCCTGTTGAGTTCTCAAAGAACAACCACACACCAGAAAACCTGCCGCCACACTCGACGACCCGCTCCCGGGGCACTCGTTCAACTTTACTAGGTCTTCCGGGCCCTGTCAACCGGTATCTCCCGGTTCGTGCCGTTCGTACCTAGCGCACCCTTCGTCCCGGGCTCGGGGCGAGCTGCACAGGGCAGCATCACTACGATCCCGAAGTTCGAAGGATTTAGCAGGACGGCCGGTAGCTGGACTCCCTGGCCGGTTTACCCGGTCAGTTCGTTCTGCTTGCCTCGCCCGTTTCCCTGCTGGCTCGCAAAACATTACTCGCTCGTTTCCCGGGCTCCAAATCGGCCCCCCGTGTCGCGGGCCACAACGCGGTGACCTGCGGAAACCCGATCAGGGTGTGGCGACGCTCAGCAGACCGTCACGAATCCGGGTACGCAGCGTGGGCTGATCCCCGGCCGCCGGCCCGTGCACCACAAGGCCGTCCCTGAGGCGGAAGGTGCTTCCGTGCCACGGGCAGACCACACACGCGTTCTCGCCCGTTCCCTCGACCTCGCCCTCGCTGAGCGGGCCGCCCTGGTGGCCACAGCGCTCCACCATCGCGGTGACGTCGTCCCCGACGCGGTACAGCAGGACCCGGACGTCGCCGATCGTGCGCACCGTCGGCTTGCCCTCCGGCAGCGCGGCCACCTCGCCCACCTCGGCCCAGTCCTCGGGCAGGCGCAGCACCTCAGAGGAACCGTGGTTCATCTGGGCGCCCTGCTCGTAGGAGAGGTGCCCGCCCAGGTAGGCGCCGGCACCGGCAACGCTCAGTCCGGCGAACCCCAGTAGTTTGCCCAGCCCTCGCCTGCCGGAGATGCGCGCCGCGAGTGACCCGGCATAGAGGCCGAGAGCCACCGTGTTGGCCGCCGCGTGCACCAGGCCGACCCGGCGCTGGTCGCGGGAAAGCTCGGACCAGTCCACAAGCCCGGCGGCGACCGCCGGCGCCGCGCCGGCAGTGCCGACCACGATCAGCGTCGTCGCGGCCCGGTGCTGGCCCGGCAGGGCGTCAAGGACGGCGGCGCTCATGAAGGCGCCGACCGGCAGCTGGACCAGGACAGGGTGCAGGGGATGCCCGAGCCAGGTCCCGTGCAGCAGGTCCCGCAGCCTCCTGGGCTGAACCACGCGCTGCACGACGCCTTGCAGGCGGTCGCTGACAGCGTCCAGCGCCGAGGCCTGCTCCAGTCGGGAGATCGTCTGCCGCACCATGGGAACGGGGATACCCCGGATGGGCCGACCAAACCCGCTTGGGCACCCCCGCCATCGGGTACGTTTCCAGCCCTCGGGCCCTAGGAGGAAGCATGGTCGCCACGACACCGGTGGATCGACTCGTCCCCGGCGACCACGCCTGCCTGACCTTCACCGACCCGGAGGAACGGCTCGACATCCTGGCCGCCTTCGTGGCCGCCGGGCAGGACCGTGGCGAGCGGGTCATCTGCTTCACCGACGCGGCCGACGTCGACCTGCTGCGCGCCGAGCTCCTGGATCGCGGCCTGGAGGCCGGCCGGGAGCTCTCCGTCGTCACCAATGATCGGCTGTGGGGCGGCGGCACCGGGCCCGACGCCGGGACCATGGTCGAGCTGCTCGCCCATGAGCTGACCCGGGCCGACCGGGACGGGCGCACGGGCCTGCGGGTCACCGCGGACATGTGCTGGGCCGCGCGCCCGCAGGCGAACGCCGAGCAGTTGCTGGTCTTCGAGTCGGAGGTGGGCCGGCTCTTCGACGCGGGGCGGCTGACCACGATCTGCGAATACGACCGGGAGAGTTTTGATCCGGTCACTCTCGCCTACGCGGCCCGGGTGCATCCCCGGACGGTGGCGGCGACCGTCTACCACGAGGACCCGGTGCTGCGGATCTGCCGGCAGCACGTGCCGCCGGGGGTACGGGTGGCGGGCGAGCTCGACTATGCCCGGGCCGACGTGCTGAGCGCCGCGCTCGCCGAGGCCGTCCGGCTTGACCACGACGTGCACCTCAACCTGAACCACCTGCGCTTCATCGACGCCGGCGCCGCCGCGGTGATCCTGCAGACGGCGGCGCGCCTGCCGGAGTCGCGGCGGATGATCGTGGTCTGCCCGGAGCTCATCGAACGCACGTTGACGGTCGCGGGCGCGGCGGAAGTCCCGGCGCTGCGGATGCTGGTGCGCAATGGCGACCGCTGACCTGGCCGACCCCGACCGGCCGCTCCGCCAGGAGGCGCCGGCGGCGGAGCATCCGGAGATCCTGCTCGAGCAGGGCTTCAACGACGACAACCTGTACGGGGTGCGGGCCGCGGTGGCCGCGCACGCCGCCACCCTGGCGACCGAACGCGCCGTGGACACGATCGTGCTGATCGCCCACGAGCTGGCCAGCAACGCCGTCCGGCACGGCGGCGGCGCCGGCCGGCTGCGGCTCTGGGTGGCGGACGGCGCCCTGCACTGCGAGGTCAGCGACGACGGCGCGGGCCTGGAGAATCCGGCCGGCGCCGGGCACAGCCGACCCGCGCCCTCGCTGCCCGGTGGACGGGGGCTGTGGATCGCCCGGCAGCTCTCCGAGCTGCATGTCGTCACGTCCCCCGCGGGCACCACGATCACGGCGACACTGCCGCTCTAGAGCGAGTGCAGGGCGTCGCCGATGGCCCGGTGGAATGTCGGGTAGGCCCAGATGGTGGCCTGCAGGGTAGACACCGGAACCTCGGCCTGCACTGCCACGCTCAGCGCACCGAGCATCTCGCCGCCGGACGGGCCGGCCGAGGTGGCGCCGACCAGCACCCCGCGCGCCCGGTCGACCACGAGCTTGATGAATCCCTCGTTGCCCGGGCCGTGCACAAAACCGCGGGACGACGACGGCAGGCTCGAATAGCCCACCTGCACGTCGATGCCCGCGTCGCGGGCCTGGCGCTCGGTGAGCCCGACGGCGCCGATCTCCGGATCGGTGAAGGTGACGCGGGGCCGGGCGTGGTAGTCCGCCGCGGGGCCGCCCTGGCCGAGGATGTCGCGGACGGCGACGTCGGCCTCGTACATCGCCATGTGGGTGAAGGCACCGTTGCCGGTCACGTCGCCGACGGCCCAGACCCCATCGGCGGCGCGCATCCGGTCGTCGGTGCTCAGGAAGCGCGCGGACGGGTCGAGGCCGATCGTGTCGAGACCCAGCCCGTCGAGGCGGGCGGCACGGCCGGTGGCCACGAGCAACCGTTCGCCGGTCACCGTGGAGCCGTCGGTCAGCTGGACCGAGAAGCCGTCGGCTGCGTGCGTGACGTGCTGTGCGCGTACCCCCGTCAGGGTTTTGATGCCGTCGGCCGTCAGGGCCGCGGCCGCGGTCTCGGACGACTCGGGCTCCTCCATCGCGAGCAGCCGGTCGCTGCCCTCGATGACCGTGACTTGCGCGCCGAAGCGGGCCATGACCTGGGAGAGCTCGAGGCCGATGGCGCCGCCGCCGAGCACCAGCAGCGTGCCCGGCAGGGTTTCGGCCTCGACGGCCTCGCGGTTGGTCCAATACGGAGTGCCGGCGAGGCCGTCGATCGGTGGGACGACCGCCGTCGTGCCGGTGGCGATCACGATGCCCCGGCTCGCCACCCACTCCTGCTCGCCGGCCCTGACCCGGCCCGGCCCGGTGATCGTGGCCCGGCCGCGCACGAAGTGGCCGCCCTTGCCGGTGAAGCGGTCGACCGCGACCTTGTCGTCCCAGGTGTCGGTGGCCTGCTCGCGGATCCGCCGGGCGACCGGCGCCCAGTCGGGCCGCACCTCGGCCGTGCCGGCCAGGCCGGGGATGCGGCGGGCCTCGGCGAGCGCGTTGCCGGCGCGGATCATCATCTTGGTCGGGATGCAGCCCCAGTAGGGGCACTCCCCGCCGACCAGGGTGTGCTCGATGCCGACGACCGTGAGGCCGGCCTGCGCGAGCCGTCCCGCGACCTCTTCACCGCCCACGCCGAGGCCGATGACCACCACGTCTACTTGCTGCGCTTCCACGTCTACTTGCTGCGCTTCCACGTCCACTTGCTGCGCTTCGCCCATGGGACCAGCTTTCCACCATCGGGCGGCCCTCGGCGGTACCGTGCGCCCATGTCAGCGGACCGTAATGTTGATGGTTTTGTCGCCGGAGGTTACGAGCCCGTCCGGGAGGCTTTCGCGGCGGGCCCTCGCAGTGGCTCGGCCCTGGCGGTGCGGCGCCACGGCGAGGTGGTGGTGGACCTGCGCGAGGGCTGGGCCGACGCCGGGCGCACCCGGCCATGGGTCACGGACACCATGGTCAACGTCTATTCGGTGGGCAAGCCGGTGATCGCCCTGGCGGTCCTGCTGCTGGTCGATCGCGGCCTGGTCGGTCTGGATGATCCGATCGCGCGGCACTGGCCGGGGTTCACCACCGCGGCATCGGTGCGGCAGCTGCTCACGCACACGGCCGGGCTGCCCTATTTCCCGGTGCCGCGGGACGCCTCCGCGTGGCGCGACTGGGACCTGCTCTGCGCCGACCTGGCCGCCGCGAGCCCGGAGTGGCCCCCGGGCACGGTGGCCGCGGAACATGCGCTGACCTACGGTCACCTGCTCGGCGAGCTCGTCCGCCGGGTCGACGGCCGGTCGCCGGAGCGCTTCGTGGCCGAGGAGATCGCCGGGCCGTGGCGGCTTGATCTCGGTTTCGGCGCCACCGAGCCGGCCCGCTGCGCCGACCTGGAGTTCGACCGGCCGGACCGGCCGGAAGAGCTGCTCGGCGAGCCGGGCTCGGTGCACGCGCGGGCCATCGCGAACCCGCCCGGCTCGCGGGACCTCGCCGTCCTCAACGGCGACCTGTGGCGACGGTCGGTCATCCCGGCGGTGAACCTGCACGCGACGGCCGACTCGCTGGCGCGCTTCTATGCGGGGTTGCTCGCCGGCGGGGTGCTCGACGGCCACCGGCTGCTCCGGGCGGAACTCGTCGCCGACCTGGTCACGCCGCACTTCAGCGGTCCGGACCTCTTCATCGGCCAGTCGACGACCTGGGGCCTCGGCGTGCAGCTGGAGCCCGACGGGACCTGGGGCATGGGTGGTCTCGGCGGCAACGCGGCCTGGGCCGACCCGGCCACCGGCCACGCGATCGCCTACGTCACCCGCCGGATCGGCGACTTCGAGCGGGTCGGTGCCGTCGACAAGGCACTTTCCTCGGTGCGACTGCTTACCTGACCGGCGCCCCCGCCGATTCTGTGCCCCTGCGGAACAGAAACCACCGAGCAGGGGGCAAACATGCGGCGACGATGGCAGACCGGGCTGGTGTCCGCGGTTCTCGTGGCCGCGGCCGCGGTATCGCCCGGGGCTTCGTCCGCGGGCAGCGCGGGCCTCACGGCGGCGCCGGTCAACACCCGGGCCATGTGGCTGTGGGGCGCCGACCCGGCGGCTGAGGTGATCACATGGGCCGCCGGGCAGAACATCTCCGAGGTCTTCGTCTACGTCTCGCCGACGGTGCTCACCGACGGCAGCCTCGAGCGGTTGCAGGACCTCAAGGCTCAGGCCGTCGCCAGGCGGATCAAGCTGCGGGCGCTGGGCGGGGAGACCGAGTGGGTCACCGACCACGCGGCTGCCCTGGCGTGGCAGCGGACCGTGGTGTCGACCGGCCTCTTCGACGGGATCCACCTCGACGTCGAGCCGTACCTGGTCGACGGCTGGACCACCAACCTGCAGGCGACCGAGGCTGCGTACCTCAAGCTGCTGGACCGGATGCGGCTTGCCAGCAAGCTGCAGCTGGAGGTCGACGTGCCGTTCTGGTTCGGCCAGTACAAGATCGGCCGCAAGAACCTGGCCGACGAGGTGCTGCGCCGGGTGAACGCGGTCACGGTGATGAGCTACCGCGACACCGCGACCGGGCCGAACTCCCTGCTGGGGGTGAGTCAGGACTGGCTGACCCGCGGGAAGGCGGCCGGCAAGCGGGTGCGGCTGGCGGCGGAGACCGGGCCGCTGGCGGACTGTGCCTACTGCACCTTCCGCGAGGAGGGCGCGGCGGCGCTGCGGCTGGAGCTGGCGAAGGTGGACACCGCGACCCGGCAGACGGCAGCCTTCGGTGGCATCGCCGTGCACCACTACGGCGCCTGGCGGACGTTGCCCGCCTGAGGTTTCCGGCCCGGCGCGCTGGGAAGTTTGTCGCGGGTCCTGCCGACCTTCAACGGACGAACGCAACGGGTCGGCAGGACCCGCTTCCACATCCCATCCGGCGAACCGGACGGGAAAACTCACCGCCGCCACGGTCAGGGCCGCAGCCACACCGCTTCGTCGCGGTGCGATTCGAGCGGACCTGGATAGTCGAGACCTGAACGAACCGTATCCGGTAGTCGCCATGGCTGGTGCACGGCTTTGCCCGCGACCGCCTTCAACTCCGGAACGTAGCGACGAACGTACTCGCCGTCGGGATCGAAGCGTTCCGCCTGCCGGATCGGATTGAACCTCCGGTAGGGCTTGGTGTCGTTGCCGGTGCCGGCCACCCACTGCCAGTTGCCGGAGTTGTTGGGCACGTCACCGTCGATCAGCCAGCGGAAGAACCACCGCACGCCGTGCCGCCAGTCCAGCCCGAGGTGCTTGGTCAGGAACGACGCGGTGATCAGGCGGGCCCGGTTGTGCATCCAGCCCTCGGCCTGCAGCTGCCGCATGCCCGCGTCGACCACCGGCACCCCGGTCGTCCCCTCCTGCCAGTGCCGCAGCGCCCCCGGGTCGTCGCGCCACTCGCCGTCGCCCGCCTTGCGGTAGGCCTCGGTCGAGATCGCCGGGAACGCCGCGGTGACCTGGTAGTAGAAGTCGCGCCAGCAGAGCTGGCGGGCATAGGCGGCCGGCCCGGGGCCGTCCTGCCCGCGCGCCGTGTTCGCGACGGTCAACGGCGAAACACAACCAAACCGGAGGTACGCGCTGAGCCGCGAAGTCCCGTCGGCGGCCAGGTCATCGTGCAGATCGTCGTACGGCCCGACGTGCCGCAGCCACGTCTGCAGCCGGCGGCGTCCCTCCGTCTCACCCCCGCCGGCCGCCCCGGGCGACTCCCCCGCCGGCGGCTCGGGCAGCTCCCCGATGGTCACCTCGGGCGGCAGCACGATCCGCGCGGGCGTGGCGACCTCGTCGCGCCACTTCGCCGACTCCCAGGCCCGGTAGTACGGCGAGAAGACCTTGTAGTGCCCACTGCCGCCACCCGGGCGCACGTCGCCCGGCGGCACCACCGTGGTGCCGGGGAACAGCCGCAGCGCGATGCGGTGCTGCTCACATTCCTGCTCGAAGCGCTGCTCGCGACGGCGGGCGTAGCCGCTGACGTCCCCGCTCAGCGCGATGCCCTCCGCGCCGACCTCGATGGCGAGCTTGATCGACTCGGCCACCGGGTCGCCCGTCCGGATGACCAGGTCACCACCGAGGCCCCGGAGGCTCTCGCGGAGGTCGGCCAGGCTCTGGTGCAGGAAGCGGGCGCGGTTGGCCGAGAGCCGTTGCAGATGCGGGTCGAGAACGAAGAGCGGGACGACCTGCTCGGCGTTGGCGCAGGCGGCGGCCAGCGCCGGGTTGTCGTGCACCCTCAGGTCTCGGGTGAACAGAACGACGGCCGTCTGCATTTCAACTCCGCTCTCTGATTGCCATGGTCCGGCGGTGCGCTTCGTTTGCTCAGGTGCGCGCGAAGGCGGTCGCGGGGGTGCCTGGTCGGGTCAGCAGGGACCTGGCGACCACTGCGGCCCGGCGCTGGTTGGGGACTGTCGCCCGGCGGGCGAAGACGTCGTAGTCCTCGGCGGCGACCTCGTCGAGGATGCCGCCGTACAGCTCATAGGCCGTGCGCATGCAGGCCTGGGAGCCGCGCTGCAGCAGCGGGATGCCCGGCGCCGCGGCGGCGTAGTGCTCGTCGGCCCGCGCGACCTCGGCGCGGATCAGCGCCTTGATCTGCGGGGTCGACCGGCCCGCCGCGCGCGCGGCGAACAGGTCGTCGCGGGTGACGCCGAACTCGGCCAGATGCGCGTCGGGTAGGTAGGTGCGGCCGCGATCGAGATCCTCGGCCACGTCCCGGATGAAGTTGGTGAGCTGGAAGGCAAGGCCGAGCTGGCGGGCCGGCTCGCGGGCCGCGGCCGGATCGGTCGAGCCGAGGATCGGCAGCATCATCGTGCCGATGACCGCGGCCGAGCCCTCCATGTAGTCGAGCAGGTCGTCGTAGGTCGCGTACGAGGTGACGGTCAGGTCCATCGCCATGCTGCGCAGAAACGACGCAAAGTCAGCGCGGTCGAGGTCGAAGACCGCGATGGTGTGCAGCACCGCGGGCAACAGCGGGTCGTCGGTAGGTTTCCCAGCCAGGCCCGCGAGGAACTCGTCGGACCAGGCGGTGAGCCGGGCGGCGCGCTCGGCCGGCGGCAGGTCCTCCGTCCGGTCGACGATCTCGTCGGCATAACGGGTGAATCCGTACAGGGCGTGCACATGGCGTCGTTTCCACCGGGGTAGCAGGCGGGTCGCCAGGTAGTAGGTGCGGCCATGGTGTTTGTGCAGCTCACGGCACCGCTCGTAGGCCGCTGCCAGATCGACCTCCACGGTTCCTCCCAAGAAAATCGACGCATGAATCGACGCAACTGGCAGCCTACGGTAATGTCGCCGTCGTGGCCAACGACATCCTCGAGGGAAACCCCCGCATCGGGATACCTCGTCAGACCGTCCCCGCGGACGGCTTGACGGCTGCCGTCGAGGGCACCCTGGCCGAGTTCCTGAGCGGCCAGACCGCCGCGCTGGACGACGTCGATCCGGCGCTCGGCCGCTTCGCCCGCACGACACGGGATCTCGTGCTGGCGGGCGGCAAGAGGCTGCGCCCGACGTTCGCCTACTGGGGGTGGCGCGGCGTGGTGGCCGCGCGCGAGCCCGTCGAGCCGGTGCTGCCGGCCCTCGCGGCGCTCGAGCTGATGCACTCCTTCGCACTCGTCCATGACGACGTGATGGACGACTCGGCCACCCGGCGCGGTGGGCCGACGGCGCACCGCATCTTCGCCGCCCAGCACAGCAACTCGGGCCGGATCGGCGACCCGGACCGGTTCGGCACCACCTCGGCCATCCTGGTCGGCGACCTCTGCCTGGTCTGGGCCGACCAGTTGCTGGCCCGCGCGGCGCTCTCCACCGCGACCCTGTTCGCGGTGCGCGCCTGCTACGACCACATGCGCATCGAGGCGATCGCCGGGCAATATCTCGACGTCCTCGGCGAGAGCGAGCCCACCGCCTGGTCCGTCGAGCGAGCGTTGCTCGTCGCCCGGCACAAGACAGCGAGCTACACGGTGCAGCGGCCGCTGCAGTTCGGGCTGGCGCTGGCCGGCCCCGGCGGTGCGGACGCGGCCGCCGTCGACGACGCCTACAACCGTTACGGCATCGCGGTCGGCGAGGCGTTCCAGCTGCGTGACGACCTGCTCGGCGTCTACGGCGACCCCATGATCACCGGCAAGCCGGCGGGCGACGACCTGCTCACCGGCAAGCCCACCACCCTGCTCATGCTCGCCCACCAGCTCGCCACTCCCGCCCAGCGGGCCGAGCTGGCCCAAAACCCCGCCGGAGCCGTCATCCCCGCCGACGGCTCCGGCGGGCTCACTTCCCCCGCCACGGTCGCCCGCCGGGCCGAGGTCATCGCCGAGACCGGTGCGGTCGCGCAGGTCGAGGCGCTGATCGAGCAGCGGGTGGCCGACGGCATCGCGGCGCTGGCGAGCGCGCCTATTCACGACGACGCCCGTGCGGCGTTGACGAGCCTGGCGGCGCAAGCCACGCATCGCCGAGCATGATGGACCTACCGACCCCCTGGAGCAGTTGACGTGCGAAGAGTGACGGGATCTACGGACCGGGTAGTGGTGGTGGGCGCCGGACTCGGCGGTCTCGCCTGCGCGCTGCACCTCGCTGCGGCCGGGCGGCAGGTGACCGTCGTCGAGCGCGAGCCGGTGCCCGGCGGCCGGGCCGGGCGACTCTCGGTCGACGGATACGAATTCGACACCGGCCCGACCGTGCTGACCATGCCCGAGTTGATCGCGGAGCCGCTGGCCGCCGTCGGGGAGAAGCTCTCCGACTGGCTCGAGCTGACTCCGCTGGACCCGGCGTACCGCGCCTTCTACCCCGACGGCTCCACACTGGACGTCCGCACGGACACGGTGAAGATGGCCGCCGAGATCTCCCGCGTCTGCGGCCCGCGCGAGGCGGACGGCTATCTCCGCTTCGTCGACTTCGCCCGCGAGCTGTGGCGCCTGGAGCGCAACAACTTCATCGACCGCAACCTGGACACCCCGCTCGACCTGATGAACATGAGCCTGCTCAAGCTGCTCGGCATGGGCGGCTTCCGGCGGCTCCAGCCGAAGATCGACCAGTACTTCCGCGACCCGCGCACCCAGCGCATCTTCTCCTTCCAGGCCATGTACGCCGGTCTGGCCCCGCACGACGCGCTCGCCATCTACGCCGTCATCGCCTACCTCGACTCGGTGGCGGGTGTCTTCTTCCCCCGCGGCGGGATGCACGCGGTGCCCAAGGCGATGGCCGGCGCGGCCGAGAAGCACGGCGTGCAGTTCCGCTACGAGACGACGGTGGCCCGCGTCGAAACGACGAACGGCCGGGCCACCGCCGTGATCACCGAGGGCGGCGAGCGCATCCCGGCCGACGTCGTGGTGCTCAACCCCGACCTGCCGATCGCCTACCGCGATCTGCTGCCCGAGTCCCGCCGCCCGCGCAAGCTCAAATACTCGCCGTCCTGCGTCGTGCTGCACATCGGGTCCAGCCAGAGCTACTCCAAGATCGCGCACCACAACATCCACTTCGGCGCCGCGTGGAAGGGCACCTTCGACGAGGTGATCCGCCAGGGCCTGCTGATGAGCGACCCCTCGCTGCTGGTCACCAACCCCAGCCACAGCGACCCGAGCGTGGCCCCGTCCGGCCGGCAGACCTACTACGTGCTCGCCCCGACGCCGAACCTCGACGTAGCGCCGCTGGACTGGAAGGGCGGCCTCGGCCGGCGATACGCCGACGAGCTCGCGGGCGTATTGGAACAGCGCGGTTACGTGGGATTCCGCGACGGGATCGAGGTGGAACGCATCATCACCCCGGACGACTGGGCCGCACAGGGCATGGCCGCCGGCACCCCGTTCGCCTCGTCCCACACCTTCACGCAGACCGGCCCGTTCCGCCCGAGTAACCTGCACCCGACTTTGCCCAACGTGGTCTTCACGGGCTCCGGCACCCAGCCGGGCGTGGGCGTCCCGATGGTGCTGATCTCCGGCAAGCTGGCGGCCAGCCGGATCACCGGGACTTCGGCGGATCTCGTGGGGAGGGCCCTGTGACCACGTCACGCGAGGCGCACCTGGTTGAGCTCGTCGACACCGACGGCACCCCGGCCGGCGCCGCCACGGTCGGCGACGCCCACCGCGCTCCCGGCCAGCTGCACCGGGCCTTCTCGGTGTTCCTCCGCGATCCGGCGGGACGGGTGCTGCTGCAACAGCGGGCCGCGGTGAAGACCCGCTTCCCACTCCGCTGGGCAAACACGTGCTGCGGTCACCCGCTGCCCGGCGAGACCCCGGCGGCCGCGGCCAACCGCCGGCTCGTCGAGGAGATCGGCGTGGGCGACGTCGAGCTGACCGAGGCCGGCGTGTACTCGTACTACGCGGAGGACCCGACAACCGGACTGGTGGAATACGAGTACGACCACGTACTGCTCGGCGAGGTGGCCGCGGACGCTCGACTGCTCGTGGACCCGGACGAGGTCGCGGATGTGCGCTGGGTGTCCGTCGACGAGCTGAACGCGGGGCTGCGGGAGGATCTGCGCTCGTACGCGCCCTGGCTGCCGGGCGTCACCGAGCGACTGATCCGCCACCTGGCCCTCGGGCCGGCGGCCGGCGTCACCCCGTCCACCGACGATGCACCGGAGCGGTCGGGTGGCCGATGAGGCCTTGACGGCCGGGGCGGTCGCCCGCCGTCTGGGCGTCGCCGTGACCACCTTGCGCACCTGGCACCAGCGGTACGGGCTGGGGCCGAGTCACCACGTGCCGGGCCAGCACCGCCGGTACACGCCGGAGGACATGGACCGCCTCCAGGTGATGCGCAGGCTCACCGCCCAGGGCGTCGCACCGGCCGAGGCCGCCGCCTGGGCGCGCCGCGTGCCCGTCCCGATCGACGTATCCAGCCCGATCCCACCGAGCCACCAGGCCGCCCCGGCCGACGCTGGGACGCCGCACCCGGAAAAGGCGCGACCGGCACGCGCTGACCGGCGCGGGCCGCGCGGCCGGGAAGACGTGTCTCCGCCCGCCGGCGGGGCGGTGAGCCCAGGTCTCTCCGAGCCGGGGGCTGCAGCGGTGGGGCCTCGGCTCCCTGACGGCATTTCCTCGACCGACGAGCAATCTGCGCCGGGCGGTAACGCTGCGGGGACACCGGGCGGTGGAAAGTCAGCGCTCGGTGGGAGCGGTGGTCCAAGGCAAACCGACGCTGGGCATCCGGCGGACGGGCAGGACCCGAGGGCGACGGCCGGCCGGATCGCTCTTGACGCAGCCGCCGACGCCGACGCCGCGTCCGGCAGAAACGCTCCCCGCTCAGCAGCCGGCGCCGACCCGCTGGTCGGCGGCGAAGGCGCCTACGCCGGCCCACTGGGCGGCGGCGAAGGCGCATACGCCGGCCCGCAGGCCAGCGGCCAAACCACCGGCGTCCACCCGCTGGTCGACGGTGAAACACTCGGCGCTGGCCCACTGGGCGGCGGCGAAACCACCGGCACTCGCCCCCTGACCGGCGGTGAAATCACCGGCACTGGCCCACTGGACGGCGGGCAGATCACCGGCGCTGGCCCACTGACCGGCGGTGAAACTGCCGAAGATGGCTTCCCGACCCGCGGAGACGCCGTTTTGCCCGCGCTGCACCCGGGGCTTCCGCTTTCCGAGTGGCCTGAGTCGGATGCCCGCGCCGGTTCCGCGAACGCAGCCCCGCCCGCGGACTCCGACCCGTTCTCCCGGTTGGGCGATCGGCCGGCAATCGACATGGTCTGGCCCGAGCAGAACGGGCGGATCTTTGTTGCTCGCGACGGTGGTGGGCACGCCATCCGTACCGGTCGGGCCGGGCCTGCCGCTCGCGGGCTGGCTCGCGCCGCCATGCGTCTTGATGCACCTGCCTTGCGCGACATTCTCGAGATGAGCGTCACCGATCGGGGCGTCATCTCGGCCTGGGAAGAAGTGATCATGCCGGTGCTGATCGGCGTCGGCGAGCGGTACGCGGCCACCAAGCGCTTCATCGAGGTCGAGCACATCCTTTCCCGGGGGGTCACCGAGGTGCTGGGTTCCGTGGCGCGCCCGCCGAGCAGTCAGATCCCCCGGGTCCTGCTGGCGGCGGCCGACGAGGAACAGCACACGTTGCCCCTGGAGGCGCTCGCCGCGGCGCTTGCCCAGGCGGGGGTGTCGAGCAGGCTGCTGGGCGCTCGGGTGCCCGCACAGGCCCTCGCCGACGCCATAGCCCGGACCGGACCGGCCGTCCTGGTGGTGTGGTCGCAGCTTCCGGGCACCGCCGACCCCGCGCAGTGGTCGTATGTGCTGTCGGGCCGGCACCGGCCGCTGCTCGTCGCGGCCGCCGGGCCGGGCTGGCAGCGGGACAGCCTCCCCGAGGAAGTCACTCTGCTCGGCAGCCTCGCGGAGGCGGTCCAGTTGGTGTCGGCCGTGGCCGTGCCCGTGGACCGGCCGCGTTGATGCAGGTCAGCGACGTGTACGCGGCGCGGGGGATACCGGTTTGGATGACGGGCGGTGGATCACGTATGCTTTCCAAGCCTCAAGCGGGGCCGGTTGGGGCCCACGCCGCCGGAGTTGAAATATGCAATGATGGCGGGGTTGCCCTCATCGTCTAGTGGCCCAGGACGCCGCCCTTTCAAGGCGGTAGCACGGGTTCGAATCCCGTTGGGGGTACGGACCGACCTCGGTCGGAGCAAGTGGTAAGAAGTACGCAGCAAGTGCACGAGCAAGGTCCTGTGGAGCAGTTGGAGTGCTCGCCGCCCTGTCAAGGCGGAGGTCGCGGGTTCAAGTCCCGTCAGGACCGCAACAGCCGAGTCCGCGCGCATCACGGCGCGGCAGGGCCAGGTAGCTCAGTTGGTACGAGCGTCCGACTGAAAATCGGAAGGTCGGCGGTTCGACCCCGCCCCTGGCCACTCAAGCCTCTCGCCGGGCTTTGAGCATCGCCCACCAGCGGAAACGCCGGTGGGCGTTTTGCTTTCCGAGCCAAGATTCCCCGGCCGGAAAGCCTTCCGACCGGGGGTGTTGCTCACGGATTGCTCACATCCGCGTTCGGCGAGGGCGGTGCCGCGTCAGAAGCTCTCCGGCTTTTTCGACCTGGGCGGAAGTGGTCGTCCGCATCAGGTGGGCGTAGACGCGCCGTGTGATCTCCGGTGACGAATGCCCGAGGATCATCTGCACGATCTCGATCGGCACTCCGCCGGCCAGCATGAGCGAGCAGGCGCCGTGCCGCGTGTCGTGCAGCGGGCACGGTGGTAGGCCGCATGCTGCGACGTGCTGCACGAACTCGACCGTCACTCGGTCCGGCCGGAGTGGGATTCCGTCCGGTCGGCAGAACACAAGATCGTGATCCTGGTAGTCAATGCCGAGGAACTCGCGCTCCTCTTGCTGGGTTGCCCGGTGTCGGGCGAGCGCTTCCTGAGCAGGCACAGCGAGCGGCACCCACCGGCGACCCTTTCGCGACTTGGGTGCCTTGAATAGGCGGCCCACGTGGATCGCGCCGCAGACCGGGCATTTGGCCTGCTCAGGCTCCACCTGTGCGCGTGTGACGGACACGATGGTCTGGCGGACACGTAGACCGGCGCCGTTCGCGTCGATGTCTGACCAGCGCAGCCCACACAGCTCAGCCCGGCGCAGGCCGGCATAGGCGGCGAGTTCGTAGAGCGCTGACAAGCGATCCTCGAACACATGCTCCAGGAACCGTGCGGTTTCCTCAGGCTGCCACACCTCGGACTCGTCGTCCTCGTCCATGGCGCCCATCACGGGGATCGAGTCCATCCGCCCGACCGCCGGATTCAGCGATATCAGCCCGCCGCGTTGTGCAGCCGAGAGTGCGGCGCGGATGGTGCGCCGGTAGCCGTCAATGGTGGCTGGCGTTCGTTGCTCGATCCGGCGGCCAACGTTGCCGCCGGGTCGCTCACCTTCGATCGGCAGTGCCAGGTCGGCGAGCACCCCTTCGATGTGGCTCCGTCGCAGATCGCGCAGCAGCTTGTGGCCGAGCTCCGGTTTCCACGCGTCGCGGATATGCCCTCGATAGTTCTTGATCGTGTTAGGCGACCTCTTGGCCGCGATCAGTCCCGCAATCCACTGATCGAGCCACTTGCCGAGCGTCATACGACGGTCGTCGGTCCATGTGCCGGCGTTCACCTTCGACAACTCCGCGGTCAGCGCCTCCTCTGCCTCGGTCTTGGTCTTGTAGCCGCCTCGGGTGGTCTGGTGTCGCTTGCCGGTCGTGGAGTTGGTGCCAGCGTCCACCGTGTACGACCAGGAGCCGTGCGGCTTTCGACAGTTCTTGATCTTCTTGCCGTTGCCGTCGCGGCACTGGCAGCGCTTGAAAACGGAGCCTCGCAAGCGGGCGTCCCCTCTCGTATCGACGGGCGTGGGCCACCGACAGCACCTGCCGGTGGCCCACGATTGGCGAAGGTTGGTCAGGCGGCGAGATGCCCCGCGGCCGCGTCGTCGTCCTGGGCATCGAGCCAGGCATGGAAGCGGTGCACAGGTACGATCCAGCGCCCCCGGATGCGCTTGGCGGGGATCTCGCCTGCCCGGATCGCCTGGTAGGTGCCGCCTAGGCTGAGGCGGAGCATGCTGGCGACTTCCTTGACCGTGTAGGTGGCTGCGGACCTTGCGGGCTGGTGTGTGTCGGCGGGCGCCTCGGTGTCGGTTTTAGTGAGCGCGGTGGCGTTGAACATCAGGCCTTGCCTCCCAGTGCGAGCGGTGCGGTTGGGCAGCGCAGAACGGCCTCTGGCGCCCGTTCTGCGCGTGAGGATGGGTCCTGGAGGCGCGGAGACGCGCCGCCCTGACGGGCCACAGGACGGCCCGCTGAGGGCGCGGTGGCGCCAAGATCCGATCAGGGCTTGGGTGATGCCATGCGTCGATCTGGCAGAGGCGATTTGAGCGGGCCGCATCCACGGGTGCTCTCGCTGGGGCGGCTCATTCTCGGGGGTAAGCCGTCCCAGCCGTCCCAGCCGTCCCAATGCAGTTCAGGGGCGGGACGGCTTTTCGGGTGGGACGGCTTAAGCCGTCCCAGTGGCCTCGGCGTCTGGCGGCGGGGGCATCTCGTCGAGGGTGGGTTGGGACGGCTCAAGCCGTACCGCCTTCAAATGCCGTCCCGGGGTTGAGCTGGGCTGGGACGGCTGGGACGGCTGGGACGGCTCCCCTGCGCGGCCTTGATCGACCGTGTCGGCGGGTGGGCAGTAGCGGGTCCATGCGTCGGTGAAGTCGGCGCGCTGGTAGCCCTTGGCCTGCCCGGTCGGCTGGGGAAAGCGGATGTTGCCTGAGGTGATCTCGTACTCCTTGAGCAGGACGCCGAGCTTCATCGCGGTCAGCCCGGTCCCGCCGTATTCAGCCCACCGGCTTTCGGGGTCGGCTTTGAGCCGGTCGAGCAGTACCGAGGTCGGGATCGCTTCGAGGTCGCCGAACGCGGTGCGGCAGTCGATCAGCACACGGAGTCGGTCGGAGAACTCAGTGTCACCCTCGCGGGCCGCGGTCAGAGCTTGCGCGGCGTGCCGGCCACGCTCGGGCCAGTACCCGCCGGCGAGATCCGCGACCGCGATCAACGGCTCCCAGGTGTCCGCGGCTCGGTCTTCGAGGGGCATGACCGGTTCGGCCTTTTCAAGGTCGAGCAGGTTGCCGCGCAGCCATTCGGTGAGGTCGTTGGCGAGTTGCCGCAGCGCGGGTCCGTCGCGGCGCTGCCGGTACGGCGACACCTTCTCGTTCGGTGCGCGGCGGCGCATCTTCACCACCACGGCCCTGTCCTCGATTGTGTCGGGCATGGCACCGATGCCGGCGAGCGCGGCCATAGCGAAGGTGCCGATCCGTTCGAGTTGCTGCTTCTGGTGATTCCACCGGATCGTGGGCCGGTTGCGCTGGTGACCGGCATTGAGCAGCCCGCGCAGATCCTCGTTCGCGTCTCCGGCTTTCGGCCCGAAGATCGTGTCTGCCTCATCCAGCAAGACTGTTGGCGGATGGTCGCCTTCACCGATCGAGCGGTAGACCGCGGCGGTGGAGGCGTTGACGGTCATCAGCGGGTTGCAGCAGGTGCCTTCGACCACGTCGAGCAGGCGAGATTTGCCGCAGCGCTTCTCCGGCGCTCGGATGACCAACCGTGGGGCGTGAGCCCAGGCGAGTTGGCCGTGGGTGGCGGCGATCCACAACACCACCGCATCGACCGCTTCCGGGCTGGGCAGCACGACGTACTTGGTGATGATGGCGTG
Organism: Actinoplanes sp. NPDC049599; assembly: GCF_044465625.1. Classification (NCBI taxonomy): domain Bacteria; kingdom Bacillati; phylum Actinomycetota; class Actinomycetes; order Micromonosporales; family Micromonosporaceae; genus Actinoplanes; species Actinoplanes sp. NPDC049599. Next base: position 61,976 of record NZ_JBITLX010000037.1, on the reverse strand, counting down.
GAGGCGGTCGAGGATGGCCGCGCCCTCGGGTGGTGTGTCGGTCATGCGGCGATCCCCTCGATGGCAACGGATTCCGCGCGGAACCCGCCGATGATGGCTGCGTGTATGTCGCGGTGGATCTGTTGGGCGCGGACGCCGGCGTCGTAGAGCGCGTGGTAGGCGTCGTTCGGGGTGAGGGCGCCCGCGGCGACCATGCGGGCGGTGCCGCGGGCGGTGCCGTAGAGGGTGTTGCGTCGGCGGCCCTCGGGCGCCTGGGCGACCGCATCGAGGTGCGCTTGCAGCAGAGCGGCCGGGGATGAGATGCCCCGCCCGCTCGTCGTCGGGGTCGGCCCTGTGCCGGGTATCACGGCCAGCGGCGCCGCCTCGGCCGGGCGGCACGCGGCGAGCAGCGGCGGGGGCATCTCAACCATCGCCCGGTCCCCCACCCACCGGTACGAGCGTCCGGTGTCAGGGTGCACCGACGGTGGGGCGACCACGTAGCCGCCGTCGGCTTTGACGTCGATGCCGGCGTGGCCGTGCAGTTCGGCGGCGAGGGTGCCGCCGGGGTGGCGGTAGTACAGGTGCCAGCCGTTGTCACCGCTGCGGGCGCATCGGGTGGGTGGCATCAGTTCGGGCAGTATCCGGCCGCCGTTGCGGGGGTCGATGTCGATCACGACCAGCCCGGAGCCGCGCCCGGTGCGGATGGCGAGCAGCCCGCGCGGGATCGCGGCCACCATGGCAGCGATGCGGTCGGGGTCGGTGGTGGCGGCGTAGAAGCCGTGGCAGGTCAGGCAGTCGCAGGCCTGCGGGTCATGAGCCGGGCTGTTGGCGGCTTTGGGGCAGGCGGGGCAGTTGGCGACGGGGCGTTTGGTGCGGCCGAGGACGAAGACCGGCAGGCCCTCGGCGGCCAGGGCGAGCGCGGCGGCCAACATGGTGCCGGTATCGGGCATGCGCACAGGTCCTCTCAAGAGGTGAGGCGGCGGAACGCCGTCCGCTATGGCTTGAAGGCGCCCGGAGGGCGCATGTCGGGCGGTCAGCGCCGGGACCTCAGCGGGGTAGAGGCGGGTCAGCGGTGCGCGCCGTGCGAGGCGCCGGAGCACCTCGGCGTCGCTGGTGGCGGCCATGGGGCAGGCGAACAGGGTGTGAGTGCGCACCATGGCGAGGCCGTGCGCGGTGTCCAGGGCGGTGCCGGTCATCTGGCAGCGCCAGCACTGCCACTGGTTCACTGGCACGGCCGGGCCGGGCTCGCAGCCGGGGTGCCGGTTGTAGCCACCGACCGCGGCTGCGGGATGCAGCGGGGTGCCGCAGCCGGCCGCGCAGCGGCTCGTGGTGGTGGGTGCGGCGGAGCCGCTCATCATGCGGCCTGTGGGGTGTTCTGACTGCGGTTGAGGGTGGCGAGGTAGTGCAGGGCTTGCGCGCCGATGTGCTGGGCGTAGGCGGGCGGGATGGATTCGCGTAGCCCGTCGCGGTTCATCCAGGCCAAGCCGAGGTCGCGGCGCACGTAGGGCACGTTGGAGAAGTTGCCGACCGCGTGGTACCAGTTGCCGTCGCGTAGCGGTCGGCCCATCTTGACCACGGGGCCGTCGCGGTAGTCGTGCTGCGGTGCCGTCAGCGGCATGTTGGACTCGAACAGGCGGTGGCGGTAGGTGTGCAGGCCGAACATGGCCCCGCACAGCTCGATCGGATTCTGAAGGGGGGCGCCGGGGACGTTCTCGATCACATACGGGAGGCCGGAGGCGATGAACAGCCTGCGCATCGGGGCGATCAGGTCTGGGTGATCGTTCTTGCGGATCTTCCAGGCCTTGGTGTGCAGCTGGCACGGCGGTGACCCGGCCAGGACGTCGTAGGTGAGGATTTCGCGGGTGCGGATCAGCTCGCGCAGGTAGTCGATCGCGTCGGCCTGGATGAACCGGTACGGGTACCGCGGCTGAGGATTGATGTCGACGCCGGTGACGTCGAACCCGGCGGCGGTGTAGCCGGCCGAGGCGCCGCCCTGGCAGCAGCACAGGTCCAGCAGCCGCGGCCGCACGGGGCTCACCGCAGCCACCACACCGCGGCACCGGCCAGACCGGCCATGCCCAGCACGATCGCGGCGAGGGCGGTGCGGGGTAGCCCGGCGCGGATTTCCCACCGGTAGCGGCGATACAGCCACACGGCGACACCGAGCAGGACCGCCACGGTGGCGAGTCCGGCGAGCCGGGGCAGCCACCACCCCGCCGAGCGGATCGCGAACCAGACCGAGACGCCCAGCGCGGCCAGGATCACCACGAACGGCAGAACCCGCCGGATGATCTCGAAGGCGAGGAACCAGACCCAGAGCCGGCGGCCGGTTTCGAAGGCGGCACCCCGTCTGACGGATCGATAAAAGGACATAGTGGACCCTTACTGTGTGTAGAGCTTCACGGACTTCACGGATTTCACGGTTTCGCGCGCGGGCGCGCGCACGCGCACGCGTAAATCCGGGTTTCGAGCGGGTGCGTGAAGTGCGTGAAGTGCGTGAAACGCACCCGCGAATGTGACACTGCGTAGAACATGAGGGCGCCCGCGGGGCGCGCACCCACGGCCGGGTGGGCGCCCCGCGCGGCAGCGGGCTAGGCGGCAGTGCCCGCGTATGCGGGCTCCGGCTGATCCGTGACGATCTCGTAGACGCCCCTGTCGTCGGAGCGGCGCAGCAGCGGCTCCGGCCCGGTGCAGAACTCTTTGAGGATCTTGGAGATGGTCGGGGGCTTGAGTCCTTCCTCGCCGACGATGCCGACGATCGGGGCGAAGTTGTACGGCCGCACGGTGCGCACGCCGTTGGACTGCGCGGTCAGGATGGCCTTGCGGAACATTGCCCGGACCTCGCCGGGGCTGTACTCCCGGCCGTTCTCCGATGGGAGGTCGAGGGAGATCCGGCGTCGTTGCGGGACCTCGATCGGCTGGTACGGGTCTTCATCGGGTGGGCAGTCCGGGTCGATCGGCGGCGGCACCAACTCGGGGTCGTTGTCGGCGTCCGGGTCATCGTCGTCGTCGACCGGCTGCGGAGCTGCCGCCGCGGGCTGGACGGTGGCCAGTGCGCCCGGGGTGGTGACGGGCTGGCCGGTGGTGGTCAGGTAGGCGAGCAGCTCCCCGATGACCGCGTCGCGGTCGGGGCGGTAGGTGCGGCCGGGCAGGGACCAGTCGTCGGGGTCGGTACCAGGCAGCTCGGCATACAGGGCGCCGGGCTTGCGGTTCTTCCACCCGGGATCCGCGCCGGCCTCGATGGTCTCCTCGGACAGGACGCGGGCGCCCTCGCCGATGTCGCGGACGCCCATGCAGATCACCCCGCCGATGGTGGAGCGCACCGAGGTCGGCAGCCGGTCACCGGTGGCGCGCTGGATGCCGAGCAGCAGGAAGATCCCGACCGAGCGGATCGACTCGGCCAGCTCCACCAGGGTGTCCTCGGCCTCGATGAACTTGGACGCCTCATCGACGATGACGACGCGGAACTTCGGGCACCGCTGGCAGCCGGCGGTCCACTGTTCGTGGCCGTGCCCGCCGATCTGCCCGGCCCGCTTGGCGACCTCGGTGACCAGGCCGTCCAGGTAGCGCTCGCCCTCGGCTGGGTCGTGGATGAACACGTGCAGGGCGTTGCGGAACTCCGCGGGCAGCTGGAGGCCTTTGCGGCCGTCGATGTAGACGACTTCGGCGTCGGTGCGGGAGCGGGCCTCGGCGGCGAGGGTGAGCTGCAGCTCGGTCTTGCCGGAGCCGGCTTGGCCGAGCAGGATCAGCACCCCGATCGCGTTCCTGCCCTCCCGGGAGTCGCCCGGCAGGACCAGGGGGACGACGGAGCCGGTCTGGTAGACCGCCACCCGGATCGGGTCCCCGATCGAGCCGCCGGGGGCGGACAGGCCGGGCCAGGCGGGCGGGTGTTCGAGCATGTCCACCGGGGACACCTCCATCCGCCCGGTCCGTGGGGTGTTCCGGTCGCGGATCATCCGCACCCCACCGACCGGCACGTCTAGCGCTGAGGCGATCGCGGTGCGGACTTCGGGTTTGGCGAGGGCGCCGAAGTCGGAGCCGGGTTCCATCTCGGTGTGGGTGACGATCCGGCCGTCGATCTGCTTGGGCCGGCCGGTCTTGCCGATCTCCTGCAACTCGCGGACCTTCTCACCGAGCTCCCCGAACACCGTCGCCCGGGCGTCAGTGCCGTCCCCGCGGAGCAGCTTGGTCACCGCGAGCAGGACGCACGTGGCGGCCATCACGAGCAGGTAGACCATCACCGCGTCGAACGACCACCCGCGGAACGTCAGCACGAACAGCCCGGCGCACGAGCAGGCGGACATCAGCATCGACGCCACCCGCAGCTCCAGTTTCCGGGCGCGGCCGACACCCCAGGTGCCCCAGACGATGACCGCGGAGCAGGCCAGGATCAGCCCGGAGCGCCAGGCGACCTCCCACACGGTCGGCTGGGCGTAGGCGCCCCAGATCCGCGACAGGATCCCGGACAGGATCAGGTTGCCGATCGCCGCGCCCGGCGGCACAAGATACGGCAGCGGGTTGCCCTTGACCTCGTACGAGGCGCCGCGGGCCGCGTCTGCGTAGCCGCTGGTGCGGCGGGTCTGGCGGGCCATCAGGCGGCCCTCTGACCGTTGCGGTGGTCGCGGGAGGTGACGGTGAAATCGGAGGCGCCCTGGTGCTCTTCGTCGATGGCGACGATGAACGCCTCGAACCGGTTCTTGCACACCCGCGCATACGCGGCGACGGCCAGGAGTTCGTCGGCGGACTTGACCAGCGGACGGGCGACCTGCCGGCCCCAGAACTTCGCCCGCAGCCGGGACAGGCCGTTACGCCGGCCGTAGCGTTCGATCTTCATCCGGATCATCCCGGCCAGTTCATCGAGTTCGTCGTGTCCGGCGATGCCGACCTTGCGCAGCCCTTCGAGCAGCTGCAGCAGGTCCTCATCGGTTTTGATGTCCTGATTCGGGATCAGGCGAGGGCGGTCAGCCATCAGGGATTGTCTCCGTTCTCGCAGGTCAGCGGGTGCAGTAGGTGAGACCGAGGCGGGTCAGCCGGACATGGATGAACCCGGCCCGCACGATCGGCCCGGCCGGCGGTTCGGCCCACAAGACGCCGTCGTAGCGGCGGATCCGCACGTCGTCCAGGACGACCGGCCGGGTGCCGTAGGCCGCGGCGGTGATGAGTCCCCGGGTTTGCAGGCCGCGCAGGAACTCGACGTCGATGTCGGCGTCCAGCAGCCGCTCCAGCGTTTCCGCGTGCGTCGGGCCGAGCACCATCAACGTGATCCACAACGGGTCGTTGAACCGGCGGGACAGGCCACGCCCGGACAGCGTCAGGAACACCCGGTGCGGGTCGGCCTTGGCCAGCCGTCGCAACTCCCGGACCCGGCCGCCGAGCTTGGCGACGACGAAACCGCGGTCGGCCAGCTCGGCCAAGGCGTCGAAGTCGACGTCCTGCTGCTGCATGATCTGATGCACCGACAGCCGGCCGGCACGGTGGTTGTAGGGGATGGCCCCGAACGCACGCCACTGCTCCGCACGGAGCAGGCTGCGCTGACGCCTCATGAAACTCAACACGGGCTTTCTCCCGTCGAACGTGTTGCGGCATAAGGGATGCATGGCGCCGGAACGCGGCTTGCCGACCCCGTTCCGGCGCCGTGCGGAGGCCACGCAGCGGCGCGGCCAGGGAGAGCGTCAGCGTTCGCAGAAGAGCTGACCGGTCCGGGTGGTCCGGACGATCACGGCGTTGGTCCACAGCTCCGCACCGCCGGGCAGGACCACCTTGGCGCTCCCGGCCCACCGCTGACGTGCGCTGGCGAGGTCGACGGTGTCGTGCTCGGTCAGCGCGTGGATCAGGCCCTCGCGGGCCAGCCCGGTCACGTCGTCGAACAGGATCATGCCGAGCACGTAGGTAAGGCTCAGGCCGTGCCGGGCCTTTCCGAGGGAGCGCAGCACCCGGTGCGGGTCGTGCCAGTAGTAGCTCTCGCCAGCCTTGGACAGGTGCAGAAACATCTGCCGCCGGTAGGTCTTGATCAGCCCCGGCGTGAGATCGATCTGCTCACCGCGGAGCTTGGCGACGATCAGGCCACGCTCGGCCAGACCGGTCACCGCCTCGGCGCTGACGTCCTGCGACTTGAGCATGTCGTGCAGCCGTACCCGTTCGCCGCACAGCGAGATCAGGCGGCCCAGGACACGCCACTGCTCGGGTTCGAGGGTCTTCATCAGCAGGTGCTCTCCGATCGGGTGTCTTACGGACAGGTACGCGGGGTGAGGCCGGCCGCGGCGTCGTCGCGGCGACCGGCGATACGGGCGCGGATCGGGGTCAGGAAGCCTTGCGCCGCAGGCGTTCGGCGGCCTCGCGGTGCAACACGAGTCGCTGGTCCTCTCGCGAGGCGAGGCGATGCGCCAATGACACCGGCGGCGGTGTGGTGGGCGGCGGCGTAGCCGCGGTGGTGGTGGTGGCCATCAGCGGACCTGCTCGGCGGCGTGTGCGGCTTCCTGAGCAGTGCGGCGCGCGTCGGCCAGGCGCTGGGCCTCGGCCTGCGTCGCGAGGCGCTGCTGACGGTTGCGGTCGATGACCTCGGCACGCTGGGTGTCGAGCTGACGTTGCGACATACTGTCCGTCACTCCTTGGGTCTTGCGGTTCGAGGGGGTGACCGGCGGCACGGCGCTTGCTTGGCGGTAGGAGCCGTGCCGCCGGGCGAATTCAGGAACGGCCGCTGTGCATCAGGTGCGCGAGCGCGGCACCCATGCCGAGCACCGCGACCGGGATGCACGACACGACAGCGGTGATCAGCCACGGTGCCGTGGACCAGCCGGCGGCGGCCATCAGGTGATAGGCGATCTGCCCCAGCGCGCCGACGGCCAGGGAGGCGATCGCGGACCACTTCGCGAACCGGCGGGCCTGCTGCGGTGCGCGGCCGGACAGCCACGCCCACAACGCGTACGCGGCGTACGTCTCGACCCCGATCGGCAACGTGATCGCGGTATCCAGTACGACCTGATCGGCGATACCGGGCAGCAGGGCGACCTTGCCGAACCCGGTGAGCCTGCCCATCTCAACCCACCCGGCCCAGATCGCGACGAAGGCCGGCAGGCACAGGATCAGCACCGGCCACACCACCGGCCGCCGCGTCTTGACCGCGGCCGGTACGGGCTCCGTGGGTACCGGGGCGGGTACGGGCTCCGCGGATACCGGGGCGGGCGCGGCGGCCGGGTCCGGGTCTGCGACGGGAGGGAGCTGCGGCGACGCTGCGAGCGGCTCCACGGTCGGTGGTACCTCAGCGGTCGGTGGCGCCGTCGTGGTCCTGGCGTCCGGAACTGGGTCTACCGGCGGGTCTGCCGGCAGGGGCATTGCGTCCGGCCCGTCCACGACTGGTTCCGGCGCGGGCTCGATCACGGGCGGCGCGGTGAGCGCGGCGAGCACGGCACGGGCTTTCGGTGCGCCCACCTTGAGCGCCTTTCGGAGCCGGTTCTGCGACGGGATCTCACCCAGCTCGGCGGCGAGGTCGCGGGCCTGCGGGATCAGGTCGTCGATGCCCGGCGGGTAGGCGCTGGGCGCGAGGGTCGGTGCGGTCATGCGGCAGCCTCCAGGGATGCGCAGGTCAAGCACTCGCCGAGCGAGCGCGGGATGTAGTAGGGCCGCACCTGGTGGCAGGACTTGCAGGTCCGCCGGGCCACCAACGCCGCGGCGACAGCGCGCAACTGCGCGGCCGTGGCGGTGCGCTTCGGCCGGGCCAGATCGAGCCGGTAGAGGTACGCGGCACGAGTGCCACCGACGCCCTGCCAAAGAATCTGCGCGGCGACCGGCTGGCCGGCGGGACGCAGGCCGCGGTCACGAAGCTGCCGGCGGGTGGCGTAGCCCGATGGAGCACCGCGCCACCAGAAAGTAGGGATGCCGTACCGGGCGCCGTCCGGATCATGGAAGGCGGCACGGACGCGGCTCATCAGGCGGCGAGCCGCGAAGCCGGGTCGGTGCGGGCGGCGACGTAGGCGAGGGTCTCGCGGATGACGCGGGTCTCAGCACGACGCAGCCGCTGCCAGTCCAGAGGATTCCGGCCGCCGCGGTCGTTAGCGGTCAACAGTGTGATCTCGGCATCCAGCCAGGACAGCTCCGCGTCGATCAGGGCTTGCTCGGTCTCGATCGCGGCCAGTTCGGCGGCTGTCGGTTCGTCGGGCCGGGAGCGGTTCGGCATGGGTCTATGGGTCCTTCCAGTCTTCATGCGGCCCGCTCCAGCCGGCGGCGCGCCGGACGGGTTGCGGGCGCGGATTTGCAGGGCTGGCAGTGGGTCTCGTCGGGCGCTAGCGGCGCCAGGTCGGTGCAGCCGACACAGCTGCGCCACACGGCGCGCTGCCGGGCAGTGATGCGGACAATCGAAGCGAGAGAAGCCATGGCGATCACGCCTCCTGGCTCGATAGGAAGTGCAAGAGAGGCATCCCGCGGCGGCGCGCCCGATCCCGGGCGCGGCTCGCCGCGCGGACGGCGCTGGGCCGAGCAGCGACAGACGGTCGGATCTCGCTCGCCTCGCTCACCCGGGATCTACCGAGGTCGGCCGCCATGCGGCTCAATGCGAGGTACTACTGCTCACGACCAGTCGTGTCGCTGTGGTGCTGGCGCCGCCCGCATGCCGTTTCCCAACGGACCGGGTAGAACGCCTGACCGATCGCTGTACAGCCGGTCAACGCTGCCTCTGTGGAGTTCTCACGGAACAAGCGCACAGCGGTCGCGAGTCGTACGACGCAGCCGGAGCCGCCCCGCCGCTGCTCGGTCACGCGGCCTGCCGATAATCTGCCTTGCTTGCCTAGGCATCTTTTCGATAAGCCGACGCTAAGCCGCCCTGCCTAGGCAAGTCAAGGCCTGGGCGGAAGCTTTTCTAACTTGTCTAGGCAGGGGTATGGTCGGAAGCGTGACCTCGAACGCGGACTTTCTTGGTGGGCTGGATCCCGACGACCCACGCCAGGCCTCGCAGCAGATCGCGAACAAGCTGCGGGCGGCCATCCTGACCCAGAAGCTCGCGCCGGGTGACAGGCTGCCTTCTCAACCGGATCTGGCGAACCGGTACGGCGTTGCCAGAGAGACCATCAGGCGAGCACTTGAGATCCTGCGCAACGAGCGGCTGATCGTTACCCGGCAGGGCAGCGGCGCTTTCGTCCGTGCGCAGACACAACGCCCCGTCGAGCTGCGACCGCTGATCGAGGCCGCATTCGAGAACCCCCACGTCACGATCGATTTCGCCGGGTTTGCCGGCGAGACGCTGCGAGACGCTATCGCCGAAGCTCTAGACCGGGTCCGGGCTGGCCAGTTTGCACCTGAGACGATCGCTGTGCGCCTGCTGATCTCTGACATGTCGGTGCCGATGGCGCTGCCGGCCCTAGCAGCCACCGGAGGCGACGACGCTGCCGTACGAAAACGACAAGAACGGATCACACGGCGCTCGACGGATGGAATCATCGATCAGGTAGAGGAGCTGGGAGATCTCGGCCTAGTGAAGTCGGCAACGGTGGAAGCAAGGGTGCACAGCATCGCTCCGACCTTCAAGCTCTACCTGCTGAACGGCCGGGAGGCGTTCTTTGGCTACTACTCAGTGGTCAAGCGCGAGGTAGCCGTCAGCGGCAAACCCGTCGAGATCTTCGACCCAATGGGCAAGGACGTGACCTTGTTCCACTACGCAGCGGATGACGACGAAGGATCACACGGCACACAGTTCGTCGAGTCCTCCAAGGTCTGGTTCGATGCCGTTTGGAACAGCGTTGCCCGCGAGTACCGCCCGTGAACAGGGCAGATCTCGCACGGCTCATTAGCGCCGGCCCGCTCCTGATGGATTTTGACGGTCCCGTCTGCTCCGTCTTCGCCGGGTACCCGGCGCCCCGCGTTGCGGCACAACTCGTCATGCTCCTTGCAGGGCTCAACATCGAGGTACCCACGGAAGTCCTGGACGAGCCAGATCCGATGCAGGTCCTGCGATGGTCAGGCGAACAGTGCTCGCCAAAAGTGGTCGCCGCTGTTGAGGATGCGCTCTGCGAGGCGGAGCTACGCGCCGTAGCGGTCGCTGCGCCCACCCCGTTCGGACACGAGTTGATTGTCAACGCGCACGCGCGTGGCCTGCCAGTTGCAGTCGTCAGCAACAACTCAGCCCCGGCCATCGAGGCCTACCTCGCCGCTCACGGCCTCATGCGTCTGGTTGCGCCGATCGTGGGTAGGGCGTACGCGGACCCGGCGAGGATGAAGCCGCACCCCGGACCAGTCTTGGACGCCGTACGGTCCCTCGACGCCCCGCATGCGAACTGCACCTTGGTTGGCGACTCGCTGACGGACATCGAGGCCGCCCGGGCGGCCGGTGTGCGCGTTGTCGGCTACGCCAATCGATCATGGAAGGTTGACGCCTTCTCTACCGCTGACGCTGTGGTCACCTCGATGGGGGACCTCGCCGAGATCTTGGCGCTAGAGGCGACGTAGCCGGATCCAGCAGTAACGGCGCGCCCTGGCTCGCCAACGGCAACCAAGGTGGACCCGCAGAAGGCGCAACTATCCTGGGCGTTCGCGCGGACGCGTGGAGGACATTCTCGCCCAGCTGGACAGCTCCGGTGGTACCGCATCGAGCATGCGTTGCAGCATCTCGCGGGCATCGGCTTCGTCGTTGCGCACCAGCGACAACTCGGAAATACGGCACTCTTCAGACGGTTCCTCGGTTGCGTTCTAGTACGGCCAACGCTAGCCCAGCTCCACTTACGATAAACCCCAGTAGGCTCGCAGCAGCTCCGCCCACAATAAGAAGATTGACCAACGGGTTGCCGATCTTCCTTGTATCCGTTGCAATCCCAAGCGTTGCCACCACAAGGATCAATAACAGAAATATGGCAGTAACAAGCAGCGAGGTCACAAGCCGGCCACGCGCTTCGGCGACACGCCTTTCTACTGACTGAGCCGTTGCCGACTTCAAGGCGCGGGGGCCGAACGCCGCCAAGATTGTTACTGCCGCGATAACGAAGCCGAGCAAGGCACTAGTGGTTCCGGTCAGCGATGCATATACAGGTTGTCGGAGGCTGGGAGTCAGCGAGGAGAGCAGGAACGGCTTGGACGCTACCTTGAGCCAGATAAGAAGGACGACCTCCACCAGCAAGAAGGTCGCGGGCGGCACCACCCATAGGTTCCGGTCTACCCACTGCACGACTCGCAAGCCATCCTCCTAACCGTCACCCGTGCATCATTTGTGCCTGAATCGCCGAAGCGAACGCTCCCTGCACTTCAAACTCGCGGAATGCCATTTCTATTTCTTTGAATGCTTCCATAACGGCCGGAAGCTCGGCCGCTTTAGCGTCCTCGGGAATGTCGACTGCTTTTTGAAGTCGCTCGTTAAGGAGACTAATTCTCTCGATCTTGTTCGTCTGAGTATCTCGTCCGCGAACAATCAGTCGGTCAACATAGTCACTTGCGTGTTCAGCAATATTGAAGATCGTCTCCTCAGTCTCCTCATCGAGGTAACGATCCTTTGGGCCATACTTGCCGACGCCCAATTGAATGTTAATAGAGGGGGCCTTCGGACCCCAAATGGCCGGCACTAGGGTACCGAAGACGCCTCGGTCTTTGTCGAGATATTCCGGCTTAGTCATAGCGATGTGTACGGAACGCAGCCGGCCGCGCATCCTCATCATTCGCTCGTACATGTCCGGCCTGAAGAGTGGCTCGAAGGACACTGCCCCGGCGACGCGGTGCCGCAAGAAGTGAGAGAGGCGACCAAGTCTCGGCGAATCTCTCGCCAGGTCTTGCGCGGCGATACCGTTCGGCCAAATCGCTACGTTGGTCACGTCGGCAGGATATTGATCGTCGAGCAATTGGAGTGAAGACAAGCCATTCCCGAGCTCCCACTGCGCAGGACGATTGCCCGGGTTGCGCAGTGCCATAAGGCGGATGTGGCTGGCGTTTGTCCCGCTGCCGACCTTCACGACCTCAAGAGCCGTTGTGGTGTCGTCGCCCTCAAGCACACCAGAGTAGTCGTCCAAAGCGATCATGTCAGCAACTTTTTGGGCAGATTCGTGTGGCACAAACGGCGCGCGACCGTTTACCGACATCCACCGATAGAAAACGATCTTCCGAGCAACCATCCATACAGGATAGGCCAGCATCGTCATGCCGCCGCGCATGAACATCACGCGAAAGAGTGTCACGTCTGCGACTCCTCCGCGATCAGCGATCGGCGACGGCATGGGGTTCACACTAGAACATCCGTACGACAGTTTCGGTGGATCGGCTGTTGCATCCCCGCTCGCGGGACCCCACTACGCAGGGGGAGTTGTGATCTTGTTGCTTCGTCTCAGTTTGTGCTTCGTTCGCGTACGTTCGGCCATGGCCGATTGGTCCCGTTTCCGGCGTGAGGTGCCCGGCCCGTCGGGCGATGCTCAGCAAACCCCACAGAGGGGCTTGGGGCACGGCTTGGGGCACGCGGGCCAACCGAGGCCACAAGCCGCCCCGGTGTACCGACGTGCACCGACGGCTTGACCTGCACTGTTGACCGAAGTAGCAGGTCAGTACTGATTCAAGATCCTCTTTCGGGACGAAGAGGGCGTGGTTTCAGTTTCTGGTCTCGTTCGCGCACGATCGCGAGCGACCGGCGGAGTCCTCTTGCCCAGCTCAAGCATGATGCCGGCCTTGCGCTGACTGATGATCACAGACCTCGAAAGCGTACGACCACCGTTGTCACGCCAGACAAGCTATGACTTACCCAGCAAGTCGAGCTGCTCGCTAGCTGAAGGTCTGTTGCGAGGCGGGGGAAGGTCGCGAATAACGTCCCGCAATTTGCGACGATTCGGTACTGGGATTCCGCCCTTGTCGAGCAGGATTCGATTACCCGCAGGCGTTGATCCGTCAAAATCTAGAACCAAGACCGAGCGCCCATTAGCGAGAGCACCTTGCCCCGCCGCAAGTGTGCCGCCACGCTCTCCCGCCTCGATCACGACTAACGCAGATCCAAGGCCGTAAATAACCTTGTTCCTCGTCATGGCGGCTCCTGCCGTCCAAGGCTGCCGCGGTGCGAACTGCGACACTACTAGAACATCCTCTTTGCGGAATAGGTTCCTAGGGAAGTCACGTTTAATCCTGAATCCGTCTATACCTTCAGGAAGTACAATGACGGTCTTGCCCCCGCTATTTAGCGCGGCCAAATGAGTCTCCGTATCCACTCCCTTTGCGTACCCAGACACAACGGCGACCCCTAAGGCCGCCGCCTCTTCACCGCACAAGCCGGCAGCCTTGAGCCCTACCTCGGTAGCATTCCGCGAACCGCACATGCCAATGCTGGGAGCGGCGAAGAGGTCAGCGTTTCCCCAGCAGAAAAAGATAGGACTTGAAGAGGCTAGGGAACCTAGTTGTTTCGGGTATCGTTCGTCCCCGTACATAACGGCATAGATGCCCTTACCCGATAGTTCCTCGGCCTTGGCAATAACGGCGTCACGGTCCGATTTCTGAAGAGCCAAGAACCTTTTTTTCAGCCCGTCCCGGCCTTCACCTCGAAGAACGGCCAAGATACGTGCTGGCGTCCGCGGATCAACAAACGCAGAAACTGCTAGAGTCAGCGATTCGTCTGGAAGTGACCGCGGACTGTTCATCTCAATTCCTCATCGCTCGTGCGCCGACAAAAGCGAGAACCATTTGTGCGCCCGCATGGCGGGCCGCATATGCAGTTGCGCGAATAGACCCGCCGCTTTGATAAACATCATCTACGATGATGGCTGTGCCTTTAATCCTTGACGGCATCACCATCGTACCCATGAGATACGACGAACCCGACTGCTTGGCAGATGTTCTAGCACCAAGCGTACTTCCCGTCCGGATGAGCGGAATTTGTCGAAATCCCGCCACTACGGCGGCAACCTGTTCGCCAAAGCTGTTGCCGTCACCCTTGTGGCCCGGAACCGAAACGACGCAACTGCCAGCAGCATACAGCGGGTGGCGACTAATTAACTCGGCAAGCGCCCCGCCGAGCTCGGTTGCCGCGCTTGGATCACCGCGATACTTGCCGCGGTTCACCATATTGCCGGCCGCCGTATTCCGCCATTGATACGGATCAACGCCGTCCTCGGGAATCTTGTACCACTCCCCAGCAATGGCGAAATCGACATATGGTGTCTGGGTTAGCGTCAGCCAAGATTGCAGAAATCGAATCAGACCCATGAATCCCGGAGGCATGGGCGAAATGAACTGGAGGCGATGGGTCCAGTCCTGCCGTCGACTGGACGGCAGCTCCACCTGACGAACCGAGCGAGGGAAGGACATCACGATCTGCCTAACAGCTTCCTCTGGACCACACAAGTCGATCCAAGTCGGCACATCGCCCACCTCCCCCCCGAACTCGTACACCTTCAAGGTGTTGGCCCGACTATCCCGCGCAAATGGCGGAAGCTGGAACATCATCGGTGTAGCTCCAAGTTGATCGACAGCGAAATTACGTGAAGCTACTTCAATATCACGTGGAGTCGCCGTCATCTAGCTAACGAAAAGGGGCGTTTCCGGACACCGGGTGATGTCTGGCAACAACCATCATCGAACATAGGTACGACACTTTTCGCTACGCTGGTCTGGAGGCTACGCCGACCGTGGCAGCATCACAGCTCAGCCGCCACTCTCCCGGCGGAGATGACATGGCGAGGCCAGGGCCTCGGTACCGCCGATCACTCTGGTCTACCTCGGCCGGCAGCTCACGAGTTGCTCACACAGGCGACGATGCTCAACGCCATCAGACGACAGGCAATGAAGACCCGAGTCCATGCTGAGCTCGGCGTTTGTGTGCACTCTGCACCGGTCGGCTCCAACCGATAGCAACACTCGCGGACTGAAAATCGGAAGGTCGGCGGTTCGACCCCGCCCCTGGCCACTCAAGCCTCTCGCCGGGCTTTGAGCATCGCCCACCTGCGGAAACGCACGGTGGGCGTTTTGCTGTCCAGCGGAAATAGCAAAGGCCCCCGGGTGACCGGGGGCCTTTGTGGTTGCACTACAGGGTTGCGGTAGGCGTCAGAGTGACTATGAAAGCACCTTCCGTGACGGCTCTTTTGGCCCCCCGAGGAGCGCCGTCAGCTGTCCGTCGAGTAGCGACGCCGCGATCTTCTCGACAGCCTGACGCTTCACCTCTCGGGCGACATCGACGTACCCCCGCGTCGTCGAGATGTTCGCGTGCCCCAAGATCGCCTGCACCACGCTGATGTCCACCCCCGCCGCGATCATGTACGTCGCCGCGTCGTGCCGGGCCGCGTGCAGCCGCGAGTCCTTGACCCCCGCCCGATCGAGCAGCCTCTCCCACGCCTCGTGGTCGCGCTTCGGGTCGATCGGCCGCAGGGTGTCGGTCATGAACACCAGACCCTGCGGATCCCAATCGAGGCCGCGGCTGCCGAGCCACTGGATCTGCTGCTCCCTGGCCCGCAGCAGCACCTCCGGCAGCGGCGCCGGCAACGGGATCTCCCGCTCCCCCGACTCCGACTTCACGTCCTGCTCGACCAGGCCGCCACCTGCGCGCTGCGGACACCAGCGGGCATGGTCGGTGCAGCCCGCCCGGTGCGGTGCCGGGCAGGCCCGCTGGTGCCGGGAGCAGCCGGCCACCTGCCGGCGGTCGGGGCAGCGCCACCCCATCGTCTTGCCGCAGGCACCGCCGGCGCAGCCGTGCTCGTACCGGGGCGGGCAGGGCGTCCGCCGGCACAGCGGTTTGTCGTGGGTGTCGCGCAGCTCCTCGACGCACGCCGCCGGGTCGGCGCAGCCGTGCTTCCAGGTGTGCCGCTGGATCTGCTTCTCCACGGCAAGGTAGGGCGGGTCGGCAGCCAGGTGCAGTCGATGCCAGCGCAGACCGAGCGCCTCGCCCTGGCGCAGGCCGAGGAGAATGCCGAGCAGCCACCGGGCCGGCCGCTGGTCGGTCATCGCGGCGTTGAGGATCGCCTGCGCGGCGTCCAGTTCATGAGCGGCGATCCGTTTCCTGCGCCACTGCGGCGGGTCGATCATTTCGCAGACGTTCCGCGATGCCCGGCCACGCCGGACGGCCGCCTTGAACGCGCGCTTCAGGACCCGGTGACACTGGGCGACGTAGGCCTCGGACACCGAGGCCTTCATCTTGGTGTACATGGCCTCGACGTACTCGGGCTCCAGCCGGTTGCGGGTGCCGTCCAGCCGCCACTGCCCGATGGCGGGGATGACGTGCACGGTGATGAGGCTGCGGTAGCCGGCGTGGGTCTTGTAGGCACGGTTCGGCTCGATGATGTGCTCAAGCCAGTGCAGGAGCCATTGCTCGACCGTCTCGGGCTTGCCGGCGACGACCTGGCCGCGGGCGATCCGGTCCCGGAGACTTTCCGCAGCTACCTTGACCTCGCCAGCGGTGGACCGCTTGATGTGCTTTCGGTCCGGCGACCCGTTCGCCTTGGTGCCGGCATGGACCCAGGTGTGCCAGAGGCCGTCGGCGCCCTGGTAGATCGACGACGACCCGTTCGGTGCACGGCGGCCCATCAGCGGATGTGGGATCGGGCCGGCCGGTGCCGCGGCAACGGGATCACCTTGTCGGCGGGCTGGCCGCGCAGGATCCGGCTGGTGCTCGTACCGTCGACCACGGACGGCCCGCCAGCAACGTCGGTTACTGCGTCGGCGTAGGAGTTGAAGTACTCCTGGGTGGTGCGGACACCGACCTGGTCCATGCGCTGGCCGAGCTGTATCACTGTCTCGTTGAGCTGATGTCTGATGGCGGCGTGGCCGTTGACGACCAGCTGGCGGAGTTCCTCGTGCTGGCGGCGGTCCCGGGCGTCGAACTCAGCGCGGAACCAAGCGAGGTGGGACCTGACGCGAAGCTCCACGCCGGCGAGTACCGCGCATACAGATAGCGATGCGGTTAGGGCGACAATGACGCGGAACAGGCTCTCGGACAGGTTGTCGTGCAGGGTCAGGGGCGCGATCCAGACGATGGCGGCCAGGCCACCGAGTAGCGACGCCACGGTGTTACGGCGGGACATGTGCTCGGGTCCAGTGTGCTGCTGTTCCAGGGTATGAAGCATCGGTACGGAATCTCCTCAGCGCGGGATTGAAGGAGGTCGTATGTGCTTCGGCCGTCTGGACCCCGGCCGAAACTCCTAGCTATCCGTGAACGGCCGATAACTAGGCGTCAGATCGTACACACGTTTGATCTTTTCGCAACGTGCGTAAGCGATCTCTAGGATGCGTCGCGACGCTTCGGGGCGTCAGTAGGCGCATCGGCCGTTTCTGCTGCCCGAGCGGCCAAACCGCGAATCGTCTCTCTAATGAGGAACTTCTCTTGTGGAGGGACGTTCGGGTCCGCGAGCCGGCGCGCGAGGATCAGCAGATCGTCGTCGGGGCCGAGCGGGATCGCCTCGGTGGGCCGGTCATCGCGTCCTGGCCACAGCAGGTCGAACGCCACGCCGGGCTTGATTCCCAGGGCGTCACAGAAGGCCTCGACGTTTACGCCCTGGGGGAACTGCTTCGACTTGCCGGAGCGCCACGTGTAGATCGTGTTTGCGCTGATCCCGGCGGCTTCGGCGACGTCCTCGACGCTCCACTGCCGCTGTGTCTTGGCATGGTCGAGCGCCCGCCTGACGAAGGCGGTGAACGAGGCGAGTCGCACGGCGGGGTCGGTAGCCACGGATGCACGGTATGTCCGCTGCGCAGGAATCCATCCCAGCGCGATGGGGAGTTCACGCGCACTGGGCGGATGCATGTTCGGGGGTGCCTCCGGGCGCTCGTGGATCTTTACGAGTGTCTGGGGGTGCATAGCCCCATTTTGGTCCCCTCCGTGGCCGATCCAATATCAGCCGAAAGTATGAGCGTTCACGTGCGCAGGAATCCGCTACCGTCTTCCTATGCACGTGAAAACACGCGGGAACACCCCAGCGCACATGAAAGACGAGATCGGGTCCGAGCGGCTCTTCAACTCGCGTGAAGCGCGGGAGCTCCTCGGCCACATCTCGGAGCGGACGTTCCGCGAGCTCACCAAGACCGGTGCGCTGCCGGCGGTGAAGCAGGGCGCGTTCGTGTACGTCCGCAAGTCCGCGATCGAGGCCTACATCGCCGCGCTGCCGGCCGTCGCCGACCGGATCGCCTCATAGCCCGGGGCCGGTCGGTGCTGCGTTCTGTCCGCCGACCGGCCCCGCACCAACTGCTCCAGAAAACGACCAGCGGCCCCGTCATCGCTCGCCAGCGCCGGGACCGCCAGACGAAAGGAAGCCTAGTGCCTCAGCCAACGTACGCCGAGCTGGCGGACGCTCTCCGCGAGGTCGCGGACCGGATCGCCAGCTTCGACGACCGCGACATCGCCAAGCCGAACTCCCTCAACCTCTACCTCAGCTTCGGCTACCTGCCCTCCCACGGGCCGCAGATGACCCCGGCCGTCGACGCGATCGCCGCTGCCCTGGGCGTCACCGCCGCGACCAAGGTCGAGGGGCGTGGCACGAACCGGACCGCCGATCACAAGGCCGAGCACAGGGAGGGCCCTCTGCGGGTGGTTGTCCGCACGAGCGTCGAGCCGCCGCCGCTGAAGCGCCGCAGCACCGCGGACATGCAGGCCGAGCTGGACCGGCTCAACAACGAGCTGGCCGAGGCGCGCCGGAGCCAGGCATGACCGTCATCAACCTGGTCCTCGTCGCCCTGGTCGCGTACGCGCTGTGCGGCCTATTCCTCGGCCTGGCCGTCGTCTACCGGCGCCGGTCCAAGGCCGTGCTCAGGGCTGCGGCCGCTGCGCACAGCGACAGCCAGCTGCTCCGCGAAGAGCTGGCCGCCTCGCGCAACTGGAACAACGAGCTGCGGGACGCCAACACCGCCGTGCAGCACCTGGTCACTTCCGACCCGATGCACCTCGCCGACCAGCTGCCGCAGCGCAGCGACCCCCTGGAGCAGCTCTACCTCCTCCCGCCCTTCACCCCCGACCACGAGAGGGGCCAGCAGTGATCACCGTCGAGCTGACCCAGACGAAAGTCACCCAGAACAAGGTCGTCTACACCTCCCCGCAGGACGAGGCCGTCCCGGTGTCCTCGATCTACATCCGCAAGGACGCCCTCAACAAGGACCCGCGCGGCCACTGGCCAGCCAAGGTCACCGTCCTCGTCGAGGTGGCCCAGTGATCGTCGGAGGCGACCGCAGCGTCGTCACCGTGCCGGTCAAGCCCTGCTGCCTAGTCCTGCTGGGCGACGTCTGCGACTGCCCGCCCGGCACCGTCGCCGCCGACCCGGAGCCGAGCAGCAGCTACCCGACGCCGCAGATCTTCATCAGCGTCGGCGGCCGGCTCGTCCTCCACCAGGTCAGCCATGGATAACGCCCGCCTCTTCGCCGCCCTCGTCTACGGCGCGTGGGGCCTCGCCGTCCTGCTGGCCGCCCTGTGGATCGCCTGGTGCCTGCTCCGTGGCCTGGTCACGGACACGCACGAGGGGGCCTCCCTCGACAGCACCACCGTGATCGTCCTGCCCATCGAGGACGAGCCGGTCGGCCACCACCGCCTGGGCGCCATCGAGCACGTCCCCACCGACTACACCCCGCACATCGGCCGCCGGCTGATCGCCCGCGAGACCGAAACCCAGCGAATCGAGTACCCCCGATGACCCTCCGCACCCGCAAGCCCACCGGTCAGATGACCAACCCGGTGATCCTGCTCGAAGGCGAGACAGGCGCTGGCCGCTCCTGGAAAGCAGCGGAACTGTCCGCCAGCCCCAAAATCAACCGGACCTTCTGGCTCCAGCTGGGCGAGGTCACCGCCGACGAGTACGGCCTGATCAAGACCAGCGCTGGTCAGCCGGTCCGCTACGAGATCGTCGAGCACGACGGCACCTGGGCCCAGATCTACCAGTCGGTGGTGGACGCCAAGGCAGAGGCACACCTCGACCGGCGCACCGACCCCCGCCCAGACGTGTTCGTGCTGGACACGGTCGGCGCCGTGTGGGACCTGCTCTCCGAGTGGGCCTACAACCGGGCCAAGGGCAGCAAGAAGAACCGGGAGGCCTTGGCCGCGGACCCCAACGCCGAGATCGACATCAGCTCGAACTACTGGAACGAGGCCACCGGGCGGTGGCGGCGCATGATGACCCAGCTGATGACCTTCCCGGGCATCGTCATCCTGCTGTCCCGGGGCAAGGAAACGATCTACCTGGAGAACGGGCGTCCGGTCACCGGCCGCGGGGACTACCGCGTCGAGGGCCAGAAAGGGCTCGTCTCCGACGTCCGGGTGTGGCTCCGGATGACCCAGGAGCTTGGCTACGGCAAGGCCAAGCTGATCAAGCTGCGGACCGTGCACGACTCGGTGGTGCCGCCCAAGGCCGGCGACTCCGTACAGAAGCTCCGGGGCCACGGGGAGATCCTGACCGACTTCTCCCTCGAAGCGCTGATCTTCGAGCGCCTGCAGTACGACCCGGCCAACGTCATGCACAACGCCCTGGTCCCGCTGCAGGCTGGCAGCGACGCCCCGCTGACCGATGCCGCGCTGCCGCTGGAGCTGGGCATCCAGTCCGCCGAGGACATTGAGCAGCTCAAGACGGCGTGGCAGACGGTTGTCGCGGTGCACGGCGAGCAGAAGATCACCGACGACGACCGGCGCACGCTTCGCCGGCTGCTGGACGCTCGCCGACTGAGCTTCGAGCACGACGCCGAGCGGCAGCGACTGCTGGGGCGGATCGAGCAGGCCCAGGTGGCACCGCCGAAGAATCCGGGCAACGATCCG
The DNA here is from genome assembly GCF_044465625.1 of Actinoplanes sp. NPDC049599. Taxonomy (NCBI): domain Bacteria; kingdom Bacillati; phylum Actinomycetota; class Actinomycetes; order Micromonosporales; family Micromonosporaceae; genus Actinoplanes; species Actinoplanes sp. NPDC049599. Next base: position 41,341 of record NZ_JBITLX010000037.1, on the reverse strand, counting down.
GCACGGCGCCGCATGATGGCGCTCTTCGGCCAGGCCGAGATGGGCGACGACCGGGACGCCCGGCTCGCGTACGTCAGCAACATCGTGGGCCACGAAGTCGGCAGCACCAACGAGCTGACCGACGACGAGGTCCAGGCCGTGTGCGAGCGCCTCGACTCCTGGCTCAAGCAGCTGGAGCCCACCGGAGCCCCGGCATGAAGCACCGGCCCACCGACGAGCAGCAACTCGTCATCGACGCCTTCACCTCGGCCGCCCGCCCGACCCTCGTGGTCCAGGCAGGCGCCGGGTGCGGCAAGTCGTCCACCCTGAAGATGGCCGCCCAGGCCCAGCCCGGCCGCCGCGGCCTCTACGTCGCCTACAACCGCGCCCTGGCCCAGGAAGCCAAGCGGAGCTTCCCCGTCAGCGTCGCCTGCCGCACCGCCCACAGCCTGGCGTTCGGGCCGGTCGGCAGCCAGTACAAGAACCGCCTCGACGGCCCCCGGGTGCCGGCCATCCAGGCCGCGGGGATCCTCGGCTTCAACAGCCCCGTCGAGATCGCCCCGAAGCTCGCCCCGCTCGCCCCCGCGAAGCTCGCACGGCTCGTCCTCGAAGGCGTCAACCGCTTCCTCAACTCCGCCGACCTGGAGCCGGACGCCCACCACGCCGTGCCGGTCGACGGGTACAGCCGCACGGACAACCGTGAGCTGGCCCGCTACCTCGTGCCGTTCATGCGCAAGGCCTGGGACGACCTGCAGGGCAAGTCCGGCCGGCTGAAGTTCACCCACGACGTCTACCTCAAGCTCTACCAGCTGTCCCGGCCCCGGATCCCGGTCGACTTCGTCCTCCTCGACGAGGCACAGGACCTCAGCCCGGTCATGGCCAGCATCTTCCACATCCAGGACCACGCCCAGCGGATCATGGTCGGCGACTCCGCCCAGGCCATCTACGGCTTCCGCGGCGCGATCGACGCCATGGCGAAGTTCCAGGCCGACCAGCGGCTCACGCTCAGCCAGAGCTTCCGGTTCGGACCGGCGATCGCCGCCGAGGCCAACAAGTGGCTGGGCCTGCTGAACGCGCCGCTGCGCCTGCGTGGCTTCGACCCGCTCCACTCCATGATCTGCCCAGAGCCAGCGCCGGACGCGATCCTGTGCCGGTCCAACGCCGGCGCGATCGCGCAGATCCTCCACACCACCGCCGCCGGCCGGAAAGCCGCGCTGGTCGGCGGCAGTGACGAGATCCGCCGCCTCGCCGAGGCCGCCCAGGAACTGATGGACGGCTCCGGCACCTCCCACCCGGAGCTGCTCGCCTTCAAGACCTGGGACCAGGTCCGCGAGCACGCCACCCAGGACGACGCCTCCGGAAACCTCAAGACCCTGGTCAAGCTGATCGACGACCACGGCCCGGACGTCATCGTCGGGGTCGCTGAGGGCCTGGTCGACGAGTCCCGCGCCGACGTCGTCATCTCGACGGCGCACAAGGCCAAGGGCCGTGAATGGGATGCGGTGAAGATCGCCTCCGACTTCCGGGAGCCCCGGACCGACCGGGCGACCGGCGGGGCGCTGCTCGACGCGGACGAGCTGATGCTGGCGTACGTCGCGGTGACACGGGCCCGGACCGTCCTGGACCGGGGGAGCCTGCACTGGGTCGACTACTACACCCGGCCCCAACCTGCCTGGCCGATCAGCGCCGTCGAGCGGGAGCAAGCGGAGCGCCTGGGCCTGGTCGTCGACGACGAGTACGCGGAACCGGCCGCGCCGTTGTCGCCGCTGGCACGGGCGGTCCGGGAGCACCCGGAGGCGGTCCTCCCGGATGCCCCCGACGAGCTGGCCGCCGAGCCGGTCGCTCCGGAGCAGCCTCGGCCAGGGCCGGCCGGTCCGGCGCCGGTGGCGCGCAAGGCCTGCACGTGTGACCACGTCGAACGGGTCCACAAGATCAACGCCAAGGGTGTCCGTACGAAGTGCTCGGCGTCCGGCTGCGGCTGCACCACGTTTGAGCTGGCCGTTCTGGTGGGGGCGTCGGCATGACCGAGACCTACAGCGACCCGCGCGTCCGCCGGTCCAGGCCGCTGGTGGCGCACCGGTTCCGTGCCGACCCGGCGACGCCCGGGGTGTGCCTGAGCTGCCCGCTGATCGAGAAGAACGCCGTCCACGACCCGGTGGCGGTCGCGGCCGTCGCCGCAGCCGCGCACGAGGCCCAGGCGGAAGAGCGGCGGCGCCTGGGCGAGCGGGAGGACTGACCGATGCACCTCGTCGACGACGACCAGGCCGCGCGCCTGGCCACGATCGCGGCCCAGCTGGTCGGCCGCGTACGCAGCACCGACCCGGACGCGAACGCCCGCTGGCTGGCCGAACAGCTGCCCGACCCGGCCGACTGGTGGCGACTCACCTTCGTGCTCGCCGCGGCCGTGCCCGACGACCGAACGTGGCGAGAACTCACGGAGTGGACGGTCGCTCCGCTCGGCCCGCCACGCGAGACGCCACCGGCGTGCGGATATCGCGGCAGCAGCGACGCCGGCGCCCGGAACCACCGGCTCCACGGCGAGCCGGTCTGCCAGCACTGCGGTGAGGCCGAACGCGTCTACAACCGCCGCCGCAAGGCCCGGTACCGAGCCCGTCAGCAAGCCGCATGACCCGCTGGCCGGCCCCGTCTTCCCCCGGGGCCGGCCAGCTCCCACCGAACCTCACAGATCAGGAGACAGGGTGAGCTACCAGGCCGTGCAATGGGCGTTCGACATCGCGCCCATGCTGCGGATGCCCTCGGGGAAGCCGGACACCACCGCCCGAGGCGTTCTCGTCGCCAGGGCCGAACGGGCCGACGAGAACGGCATCGACACCCACGCTGGCGTCGAAGAGATCATCTGGCGCACCGGGTACGACGAGCGGACCATCCAGCGCGCCGAGCGGCGCCTGGAACAGGCCGGGCTCCTCGTACCGGACGGCACGACCCGGCACGGCACACCGCGGTGGAACCTCAACCTCGCCCTGTGCCGAGACGAGGCCGAGCGCGCCGAGATCGCCGCCGCGGTGGAGGGCAGAAAGACCGCAAATCGGGACCGGGAACGGGCCCGCCGCGACCGTCACCGCGCCGAGCGTGCGCACTCTGCGTCCACACGTGTGGACGCAGAAAACACACGTGAAGATTCTGCGTCCACACGTGCGCATCTTGACTCCACACGTGTGGACGCAGCGCCCCCCGAACCACCCATGAACCACCCAGGAACCACCCGAGGAACCACCCCGGAACCTCCCTCTGGGGGCACGCTGCCCCCAGACCCCCTGCGACCCCCGTCGCCTCCGGCTCCGGGGACCTCACCGCAGAAGCCGCTGTCCGAACCACCCACGCCAGCCCAAGACCACCAGGGCGACCCACTACCGCACGCGCACGCGGATGAGACAGCCACGCCGCTGCGCCTGGTCGCCACCAACGATCAGCCGGCCGCCGGCGGCCCACCGCGCGGCATCTTCCCCATCCCGGTGCCCGGCCGCCGGCTCAGCCGAGCCGAGGAAGCCATCGCCGCCGCCACCGCCCGCCGTGAGGCCGCCCGCCGCGCCTTCCAAGGCCGGGAGACCACCGGATGACCCGGCACCTCACCCCCGGCGAGCGCCGGGCCCGGGCCTCGGCCGCCACGGCCGTCGCCCGGGCCCTCGCCCACACCCGACCCCAGCCCGCCCAGGACGACGACGTCCGCCTCGGCGAGCTCTTCCCGTACGTCACCCACCGCAGAGCCGCAGAGATCCGCAGAGAGATCCAGGAGACCCGCCATGACCAGCGATGAGGAAAGCTTCCCCATCCGCTACCTCGACCTTGCCGCCGAGGCCCGCCAGTACACCTGGACCCCGCCGGAGCCGGTCCGCCAGCGCGATCCCCGCCTGCACCCCGACACCCGGCCCACCAGCGTCCAGGCCCTCGACACCCAGGACCAGCTCGCCACCGCCGAGACCCAGCGCGACCTCGCCCAGGCCGACGCCGACCGCCACCTCCGCAACGCCCGCTACCTCGGCGGCCTGCTGGAGCGCATCGCCCGCACCCTCGGCGCCAACCCCCTCGACTTCGCCGAGCTGCCCGCCCTGGTCGACGGCCTCCGCACCACCACGGACCAGCTCCGCATCAAGGCCGCCGACCACGCCCACGCCCTCGACCGAGCCGAAGCTGGCGCCACCCTCTGGAAGACCCGCCTCGTCCACGAAAGCCAGCGCCTCCGCGGACACCTCGACAAGGCCCACCTCACCACAGCACGAGCCGAAGCCCGAGCCGGCGCCTACTGCCTCGCCTACGACCACCTCGCCGCCGTCACCCGCACCCTCGTCAACGCCATCTCGGTGCACGCCTACAACCTCGACCAGCCCAAAGCCGCGAGCCTCCTGGACAACCTCGACACCGTCCGCGACACCCTCAGCCGCGACATGGAGAGCTACCTCGCCGAGCCCTACGACGACATCACCCCCGACACCCGCGTCGACCTCACGCCAGCAGGTCACGCCGTCGCGTCACAGCCCACAGCAAAGCCCTGCCAGCCCGGCTGCGGCATCGGCTACCACCTCCAAGGCTGCCCCCACATCGGAACCCAACTCGGCATCGCACCCGACGGCAGCGAGCTGGCGGCTTCCTCGGTTCCTCACGTCGCGCGCGAGAGCGGCCACTGGGCGTGCACGCAGTGCGGGTACCAGAACGCTGGTGGGGTATGCACGCACTGCGGCTTCGTTCCGGCCGCCACGGTGCGGCTGTCCGTGCGTCGCGAGGGCGAGGTCATCCACCCCACCGACGACGTCCTCTGCGACATCGCCGACGAACGCGAGGCCCAGGACGCCCGGCTCGGCGAGCTGAACTACCGCGATGGCACCAGCCGCCTGCTGGCCGGCATGGCCGACGACGCGCGCCGCGACGCCCAGCACACCGCCAGCCAGAACCGGCTCACGTGGCTCGACGTCCTCGCCGAGCAGTTCTGGGCGGCGATGGCCGAGGAAGACCCGGAGGTACTGCGTGGCCGGCTGGTGCAGGTGGCTGCGTGGGCGGTGGCGTGGGCCGAGGCCATCGACCGCCGCCTCGCCGAGGCCGCGGGCGAGGACCTGATGACGCCGGGTATGCCGAACCCGTGCCAGCCGATCGGCTGCGACAACGGCCACCACCTGCCGGGCTGCACGTACGCCGACGAGACCGAGGCGGCCGACCATGCCTGAGCGCCTGTATCCGATCGAGTCGACCGCCCACCTCGAGCTGGACGAGGACCAGGACGCCGCGTACCGCGATGAGCCGACCCTGGCCGCCGCCAGCTCGCCGCTGCCGGTGATGGCCGAGGACCGGGACTACCACGACACCAGCAAGCCGTGCGCCAACGCGCTGCCGATGGCGTTGCTGCTGCTGCCGTACGCCCTGGTCCGGCACGGCTGGGCCACCTGGCGCGAGCAGCGAGGCCGCCGCCGATGACCACAACGACGCCCGGATGGATGCGCCGGCGCTCCGGCCCGCAATGGGCCCACGCCAGCGGCATCCTCAACACCGCCCGCACCGTCACCCCGGAGGTCGTGTGGGCATGCGGGCCATACCTCGCCCAGCACGCCTACACCATCGCCGCCATCTGGACCGGCGAGCACCCGCTCAACGACGGCCGCAGCGGCAGCCTCGACCGCGGCCAATACCACGTACGCCGCAGCCGCATCATCGTCATCGACTACACCGACACCGGCGGCCGACACGAGCGACTCGTCATCCCCACCCGCGCCGTCGAGCGACTCGTCGCCGACCGGGCAGCGTTCCCGGCCGGCCTGATCGCCGCAGCTGACGAGGTGCTGGCGGAACGGCTCCAGGTCACCACCGCGCAGATGGCCCACAACCAGCGCTACCTGCTCGGCCAGGACCCGCCCAGCCGAGACGAACGCGACGCCCAGTTCAGGTGGCACGCCGACGTCGAGCGGCGCTGCCAGGACGTGGCCGCGGACCTGTGGCAACACGTCTGCCCGCCGCCGCCCAAACCCGTGCAGCTCGGCCTGTTCGACCTGGCCGGTGCCCGGTGACGTACTGCTGCGCAGAACACGACTGGACGGACGACGACTGGTACGACGACGACCCCACACCTGCCCCGGAAGAGCCCGACTTCGGCTGCTGGACGTGCCAGGACGACGGCGTAATCCAAGGTGCCGTTCGGCAGGTCAACTGCCCGGACTGCCGGCCCACACCTCGGCAGCGACGGCGACGGCCGCTGCGGTCCGCCTGGGAGATCCGGCAGTGGCATCGGCAGCACGAGCGCCAGATCGCCGCCAGCCACTTCTTCGACGACGACGCCCCGTTTTGATCGCCGCCGGCTGACCCAGTGCCGTCGCCTCGGTACACCGACCACGGTCCGGCAGCGCGCCCATGCCCGCACTGCCGGACCACCCACCGCACCCAAACCATCCACGCCGACCCCATCGCCTGCCCACCACCGAACCGCTGGCTGATCGCCGGAAGCCTCGTCCCAGGCCTCCAAGATCCGTCCAAGAAGCGAGGCCAACCCTGATGCACCCCGCACGCCTTCACGCCCTGGCCGCGCTCGCCTCCCTCGAAGCCGCCCAAGCCACCCTCACCCAGTACGCCCGCCACGCCCGCCAAGCCGCCCTCAGCGGCGCTGACGACCTCGGCACCGTCCAAGCCTGGCGCCCCGCGACCGAACGCCAGGCACCCCGCGCCCTGCCGGCCAACCCGCTCCTCGACGCGATCGTCCTGCAAGTCGACCGGGTCGCGAACCCGTTGCTCGAGCGAGCCCGCCGCACCGCCGACACCCTCGCCTGGATCGCCGGCGCTGTTCTCGGCGACGACTACCGCACCCGCGCGGATCCGCTGGCGCAGCTCCGCGCCGTGGTGCCCGCCCTGCAAACCAGCACCTGCGAGACGATGACGCGCTGGCTGGTCGAGCAGGACCGCCTGGTCCGCCAGGCCGCCGGCATCGGCGACGACCTCCAGCTCTGGCCCGGCGTCGCCTGCCCCGGCTGCGACAACGTGGTGCTAGCCCTGCAGATGTCCGGGCCGGCCGAGGACCGGGTGGTGGTGTGCACGGAGTCCTGCCCGTGCGCGGGCGAGGCCTGCGGCTGCGGGATGCCAGACCGGGCGGTCGGGGTCGCACACATCTGGCAGCTCACCGACCTCCGTGCCCGGCTCGCGAGGGGAGAATGACCGCATGACGTGCGAACGATGCTCCAAGGACCTGCACCGCGATACCTGGGGGAAGTGGGCCGACCGTCACGGCTGGACCACTTGCGGCGGCGACCGTCCGCACGTCCCGTTGGAGGCTCGTTGATCGTCGTGGACGGTGTGCGCTGGGGCACCGCCGCCGAGATCGCCGTGCAGCTCGGCCACGGCGTCACCGCGGCCGCGGTACGGTCCTGGGCCGCCCGGGACGGCCTGCTGGCGGTCCGTACCCGGGACGGGGCAGGGCGGCCCCAGGTGCGGTACCCGCTGCCCGAGGCGGCGCGGATCGACGCTGCGAAGCGGCACGCGGGACGTGGTCGGCCCAGGGCGGCATGAGCTACGAGCGCTATTTCACCTAGATTTGTTTCACCTAGTACACTCAGGCCATGACCGAACAGCCAGGGCGCATCACGGCGCCGCTTCTGGACGTCCTCGCGACGTTCATAGCCGCCGGGGGCGACGAACTCCACGGCTGGGCCATCATCAAAACCAGCAAGCGCGGCGGACCCACGGTCTACAAGATCCTTGAGCGTCTGACCAGCATGGGATGGATCACCGCGCGGTGGGAAGACCTGCCGGCCGAACCAGACCCGTCGGCGCCTATCAAGCCGCGACGCCGCTACTACAGGCTGACCGGCGAAGGCGCGACCCGTGCCCAGGCCCTTCTCGCTGAACGCCGCCCGGCGACCTCTCAAGCGCTCCGGCCAGCCCTCGGTGGCGGGCTCCTGTGACCGGGGTATGGCTCGCAGTGGCCCTGTCCGTCGTCACCGGGCTCCTGGTCAACGAGATCTGCGACATCTCCCCATGGCTCGCGCTGCGCATGGTCCGTCGCGCTGCGCGCCTGTGGTCCGTCGGGGACCCCATGGTTGCGGAGGCCTACGGGGAGGAATGGGCGGCGATCATCGCCGACTGTCCGGGCAAGTTGTCCAAGATGGTCCGCGCAGCTGGATTCCTGGGCGGTGCAACGCTGAAGGCATCGAGATATCGGATTGGGCGATTGAGGCGGCGCAGCCTTCGCGTGCCGTTTGAGTGGGATGTGCTCGAGGTTACGTACTTCGCTTCGGAATCCATCTTGGAGGGCGTCGCGTCCGGCGACACGGTGACGCTCAGGTTCGAGAACTCGGACGAATGGTCGACTTGGCTAGGGGAGCACCCGAAGGTCGCCGGGAGGGAGCTTAAGGTCAGGTGGTTGAACGTGAACGGTTGAACGTGAACGGTTGAAGCGCCCAGGCGAAGAGATGGCTTGACGCCGACAAGATCTTTGTTCACACTCGGCCCTGGCAGATTCTGCCCACAGCCCGGTTGAGCTCCCACCAGCTCCCGGGCTGTCGCCGTCTCCGTGGGGAAGCGGAGCGCGGGGCCGTACCGGGCGGGGCCGTAGACACGGGACCTGCGGCCCGCCCGGACCGGCAGCACCATCACAGCGCGCCGTGGAGCAGCTCGGTAGCTCGCTGGGCTCATAACCCAGAGGTCGCAGGTTCAAATCCTGTCGGCGCCACCAGGAGAGGGCGAGAGAGCGCTCTCACGACAGGTGCGAGAGAGGGCCCCTCGCGGGGCCCCTCCTCAGCTGTACCAGCAGATCAGGTGCCGAGCCTCCCCGCCGATCACCGGCGCCACCGCCCGGTCCTCGGCGGTGACCCGGTGGCCGAACGGCTCCGGCTCCGCCCGGAACGTCTCGTCCTCGTCCATCAGCGTCTCCAGCGCCGCCGCGAGCTCCTCGCGGGTCAGGCCGACCTTGGCGGCGATCTCGGCCACCCGGACCCACTGGCCCCACCGGCAGTTGTAGGCCTCGACGATCTCCGTGATGACTGCCTCGGTGCTGCGCATCTCGTTCTCCCCTGGCTTGTTCTCCCTGCTGATAGACCAAGCATACGCCTAACGTTAGGCCTAACGCAAGGCCTAACGAGCAGCAATGTTCCTAGCATGTAAGCCTTGCGCATGGCCTAACGTTAGGCCTAGACTGAGTGCATGAGCGCACACGACACCAGCAAGCTCCAGGACCTCGGCAAGCGCCGCCAGCGCCTCGAAGCTCAGCTCGCCGAGTTGGACGCCCGGCTCACCCCCGAGATCCAGGCCGCAGCCGCGGCCGGCGTACCGCAGAAGGACGTCATCAGCTGGACCGGCCTGTCCCGAGAGAGCGTCCGCCTGAAGAGCATGAGCGACGAGGAGCGCGAGGCCGTCCGCGAAGCAAGACGCAACAAGAAAGTTTCTTAACAATTCCGGGTCGCAAGGCGGCGCCGGCAGCGGACCGGCAAGGCCGGCGCCGCGCGACCCAGCTGGCGGTGCACGATGGCGAAAGGACACCCACCGGTCACCGCCGAAGACCGCCGCCGCGTCGCCGAACTCCACGCCCAGGGCCTCAGCCGCAACGCCATCGCCACCCAGCTCGGCCGATCCGGGCGCACCATCTCCCGCATCGCCGCCGAGCACGAGCCGCCGCTGACGTTCGAGCGGACCCGCACCGCGGCCGCCACCGCCGCCAAGGTCGCCGACGGCGCCGCGCGCCGCGCCCAGCTCCAGCTGGACGCCCTGGACAGCGCTGGCCGGCTGATGGGCCAGATGTTCGCCCCTACGGTCGTCTACAACTTCGGCGGCAAGGAGAACGACTACAACGAGCGCTCGGTGGAAGAGCCGCCGTTCCGCGACAAGCGCGACATCGCCACCGCGATCAAAGCCCTCGCCGACACCGCGCTGAAGCTGGCCGAGTACGACAAGGCCACCGGCAACGAGGACGAGAAGTCCATGCTCACCGACCTGCGCGCGGCGCTCATGGCAGCTCGATCCAGTGGAGGCCCTTGATCCGACTGGCCTGCTTCTGCCGAGCGTGCTCGCGTAGCTCAAGCCGAACCATCAAGGCACTGAACGTGAGGCAAATGATGGCAACTGTGCCAGAGACCCACCTCTGCCAAGTGCCGTTCGCAGAAATGCCGGTGAGTCCTACGAGCGCGAAGTAGGCGCTGAAGATGATGAACACCGCGCACAACAGCCAGCCACGTATACGGACCCGCTGGGACAGGCCTGCAAACGTGACGGCGTAGCCAGCGATCAAGGCCACAAGGAGCAAGGTGTACACGATCGCCTCAAGGTCACGTGGAAACAGCCCGATAGCGGCGCCCGACAGGTAGATGAAGGCAACTGCCAGAAGGTTTGCCACGACGTTTACAGAGACGTTTGCGAGCAGGGCAGTAGCGCGTTCGGTCACAGCTCCCATTGTCCAACCTGCGTGCAATATGAATGCGAACGAAGTGATCGACCTGCGGAAGTTCCCCCTGTCGGAGAAGCAGATCGAGTACGTCTGCGAGTCGAACCTGTTCGTGAACCTCGCCGAGGGCGCGATCCGATCGGGCAAGACCGCATCCGGGCTGCTCCGCTGGCTGATGTTCATCGCCGACCCGAAGACCCCGAAGAGCGGCGACCTGCTGGTCACGGCGAAGACGTACGACACCGCGGTCCGGAACATCTTCAACCCGCTCCGCGACCCGGCGCTGTTCGGGCCGCTGGCCAAGGCCACCTCGTACACCCGGGGCGCATCGACCGCGATGATCTTGGGTCAGCAGGTGGAGGTCATCACCTTCAACGACGCCCGGGCCGAGGAGCGCCTGCGCGGCATGACGTGCCGCGGCGCTTACGTGGACGAGTGGTCGCTGATGCAGAAGCCGTTCCATGAGCAGCTCCTGGGCCGCTGCTCTGTGGACGGGTCGCAGATCTTCGGGAACACCAACCCGGACAACCCGCGGCACTGGCTCATGGTCGACGGCATCGAACGGGCCCGTCCGGGCGGCGAGTTGGCCGGCGACTGGTACGTCCTGAAGTTCCTGCTCGACGACAACCCGGTGCTCTCGAAGGCCGTCAAGGACCGCTACCGGCGCCAGTACACCGGGCTCTACTACAAGCGGAACATCCTCGGCCTGTGGGTGATGGCCGAGGGCATGGTTTACGAGTCCTGGGACCCCACCAGGCATGTGGTCAAGACCCTGCCGGGCATCGTCCGCTGGATCTCCCTCGGGGTGGACTACGGCACCGTGAACCCGTTCGTCGGGCTGCTCCTGGGCGTCGGCGCCGACGGGAAGATGTACCTCACCCGGGAGTGGCGGTGGGACTCGAAGAATCGGCAGCAGTCCCTGACCGACGCCGCATATTCGGCCCGGCTCCGCGCTTGGCTGGACCACCTTGGCGTGCGCCCGGAGTGGGTGTGCGTCGACCCGTCCGCGGCGTCGTTCACCACGCAGCTGTTCCAGGACGGCCTGCTGCCTACCCCTGCCGACAACAGCGTCCTGGACGGTATCCGCTTGGTGGCGTCGCTGCTGGCCGAGGGCCTGCTGTACGTGCACGAGTCGTGCGCCGGCTGGATCGAGGAGATCGGCGGCTACGTCTGGGACGAGAAGGCCGCACTCCTCGGCGAGGATAAGCCGGTCAAGGCTGGTGACCACTCGATGGACGCCGGCCGGTATGCGATCAAGACCCCGGAGGTCCTCTGGCGCCCGCTCGTGCGTGGTGCCCTGGACCTTGCCGCCTGAACCCGGAAAGCCTACTCGGTGGCGGGACGCACGCTGTTGTCCTCAGTAATGCGCCAATTCATGCCGTGGACATCAACAAATGTGACATCGATTAAGAACCTTCGCCCGAGATCTTTCCACGACGTTCCCTCGGGTAGCTTCACATCCGGAAAATTTTCCTTGATGTCGAAAGAAATAATCGACTCGCCCTTGCCTGGAAGAATTTTCAACCACACTGCGCCCTTCCCCTTATGCATTACCGACTCATCCTCGGGAATGTAAACAATGGAGGAATGGAGGTTGTATACAGGTAACTCACCGAAGTTGCGAATGACCACCTGGTAAGTCCCGTACTCGATGACGTTGTTCGTAACTGGCACTCGAATTTCGCCGGCGCTTACGTGGGGGTCGTCTAGAACGACAAGTCGGGCCTGAGCGCTAAGCATGTCCTTTTGATCCTGTGCGAGGCGCCGTACCTCCTCGCGCCGCGTCTTGCGTTCATGGGCTAGCGCGCGTGCTTGCCAGGTAAAGGCTCCGACCGCGCCGACGGCTCCTGCCGCTGTCGCCCACGCTTCGACCCAGTCCGCTTCCAGCACAAGACCGGCGATGTGCCAAGTAGACGTCACAAACAAACGGTAGATGCCACCGTCCACGCGGATGGTTAGTCACGACACGAACGGAGGAGTCTGGTGCCGATCCCCACCGACGGCGCCTGGCCACCCCCGGCAGTCGCCCCCGCCTACCAGGCCTACCGCGACTGGGACGCCTGGTACGACGGCTCACCGGCGAAGCTCCGCCGCGTCTACTCCAACCGCGACGCCACAGGCCGCAGCCTCCCCCCATCGCAGCGGGTCCGCGCCGGCCAGTACGCCGGCGGCATCCTCGGCACGTTCTCCCGCTGGCTCTGGGGCGCACCACCGACCGCTGGCACCCGCGACGGCCGCCTCCACATCCCCCTGCCGTCCGACCTCGCCGCCACGTCGGCGAACCTGCTGTTCTCCGAGCCGCCCAAGCTCGACCACGAGGACAAGGCCGTCATGGCACGGTTGGAGCAGCTGGTCGAGGACGGCCTGGCCAAGATGCTGCTCCACGCCGCTGAAGCCAACAGCGCGTTCGGTGACGTCTACCTCCGCCCGGTCCTCGACGAGGACGTGTACCCCGACCGGGCGTTCCTCGCCGCCGTCCACGCCGACGGCGCCGTGCCGGTCATCCGGTGGGGGAAGTTGATCGAGGTGACGTTCTGGTCGACGCTGCTCGTCGACGGCGACGTCCACGTCCGGCTGCTCGAGCACCACGACGTCGTCGGCCGCGGCCCCGAGGCGGCCAGCCGGATCCAGTACGCCGTGCACGAGGGCACCGCTCACGCCCTCGGCCGTACGGTGCCGCTCAGCGAGCACGCCGCCGCGGCGCACCTCGCCGATCTGGTCGACGCGGAAGGCGCCCAGGCGACCGGCCTTGACCGGCTCGACGTCGTCCGGATCCCGAACGCCGGCCCGCAGCGGCAGTGGCGCACCGAGGCCTCCCTGAAGTACCTGGGCAGGTCAGACTTCGACGGCAACGAGCAGCAGTTCGACGCCCTGGATGACGTGTGGACGGGCTGGATGCGGGACATCCGCCTGGCCCGGTCCCGGATCATCGTCCCGGACTACATGCTCCAGTCGAACGGGCCCGGTGCCGGTGCCACCTTCGACGCGGACCGTGAGGTGTTCGTCGGCGTCAACTCGATGCAGAAGGAAGGCGCCGGCGTCATCACGGCGCAGCAGTTCCAGATCCGGTACGAGGAGCACAAGGCCACCGCGGACGCCATCGTGGAGACCGCCCTGCGGCACGCCGGCCTGTCCGCGCAGACCCTCGGTAGCGACGGCGAGGTCGCGATGACCGCCACCGAGGTCCAGGCCCGCGAGCGGCAAAGCTTCACGACCCGCGGGAACCGCATCGAGGGGGCGTGGAAGCCCGGGATCGTTGACGCCGTCGAGCTGCTCCTGGCCGTGGAAGCCGTCAAGTTCTCCGCCCGGCCGGAGCCGGTGAAGATCAACGTGGAGTTCGGCGACAGCGTCTCCGAAGCGCCCGAGGTCGTCGCCCGCACGATCCAGCTGCTCCACGCGGCCGAAGCCGCATCCGTCGACACCAGGGTCCGGATGGCCCACCCCGACTGGGACGACATCCAGGTCAAGGAGGAGGTCTCCCGGATCAAGGCCGACCTCTCCGCCGGCGCAACTGCTGACCCGGCGATCACGATCGGTGGCATGGCCGGCAACGACCCGCCAGAAGACCGGCGCGGAGACAGCGGCCGGGTCGCGTAGACCTTCGGTAGGGGAGATGGGTGCGGCCCCCACATCGTTTCGACGTGAGGGCCGCGGGTGGAGGTAGGTTTGCTAGAGAACCATCTGCCAGCAGATCCCGACCACGGCGATCAGCAAGGCGAGGCGGACGGTTCGGCCATTGCTGCTAACGACGTGCCGGACCGTCCGACCAATCTCTTTGATCAAGGCTCGTGACACCAGCTTTCACCTCCTCAATTGTCACGTAGAGTAACTGATGCTCTGACGTGGACAACGGTACCGGACGTGGATGCCGGTTGATGCCGGGCACCTTTGACCAGCAAGTTCGCATCTGAACTGGTTGCCGTCTTATTCAAGGCGCGTCAAGCCGCCTAGCTGCGCATTAACCCGCCACGAGTTAACTCTCCGTAAGCTATAGCCGGGGAACGGCAGCTGCGCGATGCGCCTAAACACCTAAAAGGCTGCGCCTGCGGGTATGCCATCGGACGACCCGGGAGTAGCCGATGTCGGTCACCCCCGACCAGATCGCCGAGATCAGCCGCGCCACCGTCGACCTGTACCGAGCCGCCGAAGGCGCGATCCTGCGCGAGGTGACCCGCCGGCTCGACGAAGGCCAGGACGCACCCGACTGGGCCGTCACCCGGCTCGGCGCCGTGTCGACGCTGCGCCGCACCGTCGACCAGGTGCTGCAGCTAGTCCTCGCGACGTTCGCCGACGGCATCCGCGCCGCGCTGGCCCGGGCGTACCGCGGCGGCCAGGCCGCGGCCACCGCAGACGTACCGGCGCAGTTCCTGCCCCGCGACTCGGACGCCGTCCGGGCGGCCGGGATCATCGCGGAGCAGCTGCCCCGCGCAGGCGTGATCGAGAACCTCGCCGTCGCCCTGGTCCAGGACGTCGGCGCCCGGCACTCCAACGTCGTCCGCAACGTGGTCGACGCTTACCGGAAGGTCATCGCCGAGGCCACCGCCGTGTCGGTGGCCGGCGGCATGACCCGCAGGCAGGCGTCGCAGCACGCGTACCAGAAGCTGGTTGACCAGGGCCTGACAATCTTCACCGACGTCCGGGGCCGTCGGTGGCGGCTCTCCAGCTACGTGGAGATGGGCGTCCGGACGGTCACCCAGCGCGCCGCCGTGCAGGGCCAGGTGGACCGTCAGACCCGGCTCGGGCTGCCGTTCGTGATCGTCTCCAACGAGGTCCAGGAGTGCTTCTTGTGCCGGCCGTACGAGGGCAGGGTCCTGCGCATCGACGCGGATGGCCCTGCTGGCGTGCTGCTGCTGCCGCACGCTGCCACTGGCGCCCAGGTGCCGGTTCACGTCCTGACCACCCTCGACGACGCACGCAGCCGCGGCTTCCAGCACCCGAACTGCCGCCACTCCGTGCGGACATACCTGCCCGGCGTGACGAAGCTGCCGCCCCGCGGAACGACCGCCGACAAGCAGGGTGACGAGGCCCGGCAGCGGCAGCGCGCCATCGAGCGGACCATCCGCCGGTACAAGGAACGCGAGCTGGCCGCGCTCACCCCCGAGGGCAAGGCAGCAGCGAAGGCGAAGGTTCGGCTCTGGCAGAGCCAGATGCGGGACCACCTTGCCGCCAACCCGGCGCTGAAGCGGCTGACCTACCGGGAGCAGATCGGCGCCGGGAACATCCCGGCGTCCGCCCGCCCAGCACCAGCTGCTCCGTCCGCGCCGGCACCCGCTCCGGCTCCACCGCCGGCGAGCCCGCCTCTGCCTCAGCGGCGCCGTGCCACCGCGCCCCCGGCACCAGTCGACGATCTGCCCGGGATTCTCGCTCTGGACCTGAGCCTCGCAGCGAACCGCGAAGTGGCCCGCGAGGCTTTCAGCAAGGTGATCGGCGGGGACTACGCCGGTCTCAGGGTCGAGGTCGAAAGCGCCGAGGCGCACCCGTACTACGGCCACAACGAGGACATCTCCGGGCCGATAGTCAACGGCGTGATCTACCCCGAAGGCGAACCGGGGGCCGACCCGATCGGCAGGGTCATGCGGGGCTTCTACCGCGACGAGGACGGCGCCCTGGTCGCCGTCCACGCGTACCTGGCGCTCACCGCCAAGGCCCGCGGGAAGGGCTTCGCGACGGCTTTCAACGGCCACCTGGAGCGCTGGTATCGGCAGCAGGGCATCGTCCGGATCGAGGTCCACGCGAACATCGACGTCGGCGGCTACACCTGGGCAACCCAGGGCTACGGCTTCGCCGACCACGAGTCCGCCGATGACGTCCTGGCCCGGCTGCGGTTCGTCCGCGACCTCGTCGGGGAACGCATGGACTTGATCCGCGCGCAGGCTCGCGCTGCGACCGGCGACCGCGCCGACCGGCTGAACGCCGGGGCCGACAAGCTGGAGACCCAGCTGGAGCTCGCCGCGGCTATCCTGGAGCGCGCCGAGACCGAACCGTTCGGCTCCGACCGCTACCCCACCGCGTACGAGATCAGCCAGTGCGGACGATCCTCGGCCATCGACGGCGGGACCTGGGTCGGCAAGGAGGCCATGCTCGGCTCGGACTGGCAGGGGGTGAAGTGGCTGTGACGTTCCCAGACCAGCCCATGCCCCGCCCCCGGTCGAAGCCGATCCGCCCCTCCGCCGAGCAGGTACGCCGGCAGAACGAGCTGACCGCCTGGCACGCCGAGTGGACAGCGAAGTGGGCCGACCGGGCCGGCTTCCACCCGGAGGAGCACCCGAAGCCAGGCTCGGACTACAACCTGCATCACGTCCTCCTGGACGCGCCGGCAGAGGCGCGCGAGGAGTTCTACCGCCGCGCCGACGAGATCATGGGCCGTAGCCCGGCCGCGTAGCGGACCACCACACGCTCCAGCCAGCACCCCACGCCCAGCAGGGCCGTGGGGTGCTTTGCGCTGGCGGCCGTCCGGCAAGGCCCGGGCGGCGCATCCCTCCCGTCCACGGCCAAGGGCCGCGACAACCAGGAGTCCACATTGCATCGCACCGCCCGCAGCATCGCCCTTTGCCCGCTCTCCGGCATCCAAACCGTCCGTGTGCCCCGCAAGGGATGGCGGCGCGAGGACCCCAGCATCGGCGGGGACGGCGGCGCTCCGGGCCACAACAACGGCGGTGGTACCGACTCCGGCAAGGCCGGGGACGACGACACCACCAGCACCGGCGGCAAGGCTCCGAAGATCGAAGGCGACTTCGACGCCGAACGGGCCCAAAACACCATCGCGGCCGCGCGCCAGGCCGAGGCCAAGGCCAAGGCCGAGAAGAGGGTGGCCGACGACCGGGTCGCCGCGGTCCTCAAGGCCGCCGGGCTCACCCCCGACGGCAAGGAAGACCCGGCCGAACAGCTCAAGGCCGCCGCCGCCAAGGCCGACCAGGCCGCCGAAAGGCTGCGCGACAAGAGCCTGCGGCTGTCCGTCCGGGAGAACGCCGACAAGGCCGGCGTCGACCCCGCGGCAGTCATCGACTCGTCCAGCTTCCGGCAGACGGTCGCTGACCTCGACGTTGACGCGGCCGACTACGACGACCAGGTCGTCGCCGCGATGAAGAAGGCGCTGAAGGCCAACCCGCGCCTGGCCGCCGACACCAAGGGTGCCGGCGCTGGCAAGCAGGGCGCCGACCACTCCGGCGGCGGCACCGGCGGCACCGGCCGGCCCTCCAGCCTGCGCGAGGCGTTCGCCCGCAGAACCACCTGACCCCGACACCTGTGCGCCTTGCGCACATCCACGACCGGGAGACATCCGTGACCATCACACTCGCGGACGCACAGAAGAACGCAGCGTCCGACGTCGATTACGCCGTGATCGACGAGACCCGCCGCAACAGCTGGCTGCTCGACCAGTTCGTCTTCGACGACGTGGCCACCCCGGGCACCGGCGGTGCCTCGCTGTCCTACACGTACAGCCGGCTCACCCAGACCCGCGGCGGCCAGTTCCGTGCCTACAACACCGAGTACACGCCGGCTGAGGCGAAGCGCACCCAGGTCACCAGCTCCCTCTATCCGTTCGGTGGGGCGTTCAACCTGGACCGGGCGCTCGCGCACCTGGGCGCGCGCCTGACCGACGAGCTGGCCTTCCAGACCGGCGAACTGACCAAGGGTGTGCGGAACACCTTCGCCGAGCAGTTGATCAACGGCGACCACGCCTCCAACGTCCTCGGCTTCGACGGCCTGGACGTCGCCCTCACCGGCTCGGCGACGGAGTTCTTCCCGAACCAGTCGACCTTCTACGCGGACTGGTCCGCGGCCACGCTCAACACCACCACGCTGGCCATCCTGGCGACCGACCTGCTCGACGAGTTCCTGTCGCTGCTGAACGGTCAGCCCGGCGCGTTGCTCGGCAACCGGCTCCTCATGAACCGGATCAAGGCGATCGGCAAGCTGGCCGGGATGTACACCCGGACCCAGGACGACATGGGCCGCACGATCGAGTACTACGGTCCTGCCGCGCTGGTTGACCTCGGCACCGTCAACAGCGACATGACCGGGCAGACCTCGTACATCGTCCCGGTCGAAACCCGCGACCCCGACGGTGTCGGCGGCGGCGGCAACATCACGAACCTGACCGACCTGTATGCGGTCCGGTTCGGCCTCGACGCGCTCCACGGGGCCAGCGTCGCGGGCAAGCCGCTCATGCAGACCTGGGAGCCCGACTTCACCACCTCCGGGGCGGTCAAGACCGGCGAGGTCGAGATGGGCCCGGCAACCATGGTGCTGAAGACGACCCGCTCCTGCGGCGTCTTCCGCAACATCAAGGTCAAGTGAGGTAGCCCGATGACGATCCGTTTCTTCCAGATCCGTTCGCCGCGGCCCGACTTCACCGGCCGCATCGGCAGCGTGTCGTTCGCCGACGGCCTCGCTCGCGTCTCCTTCGACGACGCCCGCGACGACGATGGCCTAGCCAAGGCCGACGAGCACCAGGTCCAGGTGGGCCGGTCGGCGGTGCTGTTCGCGCAGCGCCGTCCCGGCTACGTCGTGACCGAGGTCGACGCCGCCGGTAACCCCATCGAGCCGGCCGGAGAGCTGAGCTTCGGCTTCGCGCCGTCGCCGGCCGGCGACATGCCGACCCGCTCGGCGTCCAAGGCCGACTGGCTGGCCTACGCGACCAGTCCGGCCGGCGGCATGACCGCCGACGCGGCCGACGCCCTCACCCGCGACCAGCTGGCCGAGAAGTTCCTCGGCCCGAAGGAGTCCTGAGCATGAGCGAGCAGCTCGGCGGCTACGGCCGCAACGTCCGCGACCTCCTGGCGCACGCCAACGCGTCGGACCCGGCCAGCCCGGACACCTTCGTGCGGCGCAACCTGCCCCGGATCGGCCTGTACGACTCGGCCGGCGACACCGGCCAGGTCGCCCTCGCCACCGGAGTCATGACCTCGGTGCCGATCCACCTCCGGGCGGGCGACGTCGTCACCAACATCTCCGTCCGCTCGGGTGCCACCGCCGCGGGCACCCCCACGGCCTACTGGTTTGCCCTGTACGACGAGGCCGGCGCGCTGATCGGTCAGACCGCGGACCAGACGTCCACGGCCTGGGCGGCCAACACCACCAAGACCTTGCCGCTGGCCACGGCGTACACGGTGCCGCGGACCGGGATCTACTACGTCGGGATCATGGTCACGGCCACCACCCCGCCGACGCTGCTCGGCACCATCGCCGCGCCGGCTATCGCGACCGGCGAGCGGAACCTGTCGCAGTCGTCCGGCACCACCCTGACGACCACGGCGCCGGCCACGATCGCGACGCCGACGGCGAAGCAGTTCGTGCCGTACGTCGCCATCACCTAAGAACCGCCGTACGTCAGGGGCCGGGGCATCCTCGGCCCCTGACGGCGCGCGGCACGACCCAGGCCGGGGAGCAGCATGGCGAAGATCATCTGTCCTGATCCGCACTACCAGGGCACCGTCTGCGGACTGACGTTCCGCAACGGTGTCGCCACCACCGACAACGTCGACAAGATCGCGTTCTGCCGGGCCGCCGGGTACGAGATCGTCGACGATCTGCTCCCGGAGCCGCCGCCCGGGAACGCCTCGCAGGAGGTCTGGGCGGCCTGGTTCATCGCGAACGTGCCGGGTCTCGATCCGGAGCAGGTGCGGGCGGCGACGCGCGACGAGCTGCGCGCGCTGTACGCCGCGGTCCCCGAGCAGCAGTAGCACCGCGGGCCGGCCGCCACCGGCCCCGCACACCCCAGAAACGACGGCTCGGAGAGGGCTGCCATGCCGAACGTCCAGGCCCAGCTGTACGCCAAGGCGTGGCTGTCGCTGCTCAACAAGGAAGCCGACCTCAACTCGGACACCCTGAAGGTGACGCTGCACAGCAGCTCCCACACCCTCGGGATCAACACCCACCAGTACGTGTCCGACCTGACCGATGAGCTATCCACTGCCGGCGGGTACACCGCCGGCGGCGCCACGGTCACCGGCAGCTTCGCCCTGACCGTGGCGAACTCGTGGGCGTCGACCCACGCCACGGCGACTGCGGTTCCGCTCGGCGCGGTCCGCCGCCCCAGCACGGGCAACGGCTACCTGTACCGGGCGGTCGTCGCGGGCACCACCGGCGGCACCGCGCCGACCTGGCCTACCGTCGTGGGGACCACGGTGATCGACGGCGGCGTCACCTGGCTGTGCATCGGCACCGCCGTGGTCGTCCTCGACCTGGGCGACACCACCCTGTGGGCTGCCCCATTCACCGCCGGGCCATGGCGCTACCTCGTGGTCTCCGACCGGACCCCGGGCAGCGCGAGCACACAGCCTCTGGTCTGCGTGTTCGACTTCGGCACCGACCAGACCGGCGGTGGCGGCGCCTACGACCTGGCCACCCCCGTCGAGGGCATCCTCACCATCCCGGTCGGCTAGCCCGGTGGCGTACGAAGCGCTCGCCTGGCCCGACGAGCCTGCCCTGACGGACGCCGAGGACCCCGGCGAGACGTACAACATGGGCGGCCGGTTCAGCCTGGTCGAAGCCGGTCCGTGCCCCGGCGTGCGGTGGCGGGTGCCGGACACCGTCGAGCCGCCGGCGATCGACGGGCACGTCGTCGCGATCTGGACGACCATCGGTGAGACCCGCCTCGCGGCGAAGGCCTTCACCCCCGTCCCCGGCGGCTACCAGGACATCCTGTTCGACGAGCCGATCATGCTGGCCGCGGCCACGTACTACGTCGTGTCGATCTACACCCGCCACTACGTGTTCCGGAACGCCGCAGGACTGTTCCCGGTGACGTCGCCGTCAGGCAACATCATCTTGGACGAGGGCCGCCTAGTCGGTTGGAACAGCGGGTCGCTGATCTACCCGGCCTCTGCGTTCAACGCGCTGTACTACGTCTCCCCGCTGATCGGCACCGTCGATGGCGGCAGCGACGAGCTGCTCGACGTCGGCCCGGCCGGCACCATGCCAGCCGGCGAGGCTGCGGTGTTCGCCGGCGGTGGCCGCCTCACAGCCGGGCCAGCCGCGGCCATGCCAGCACCCGCCCCGGCCGCCACGTTCACCGCTGGCGGCCGACTGACCGCCGCCTCCGCCTCGACCCTGCCCAGCGGCTCCACAGTGGCCCTGCGCCGCGGTGACGTCCTCACGGCCCGACCCGCGGGCACCCTGCCGGGACCGGGCCGGGCCTCCTTCGCCGAGGTTGACCCCAGCGCGGGCACGTCCTCACCCAACCCGGCACTGCTCACGGTGACCCGCGCCCGCGTGGAACTCACCACCAGCCGGCCGCACGTCTTGACCACGGGAGCGCTGTGATCACCTACGAGCTCGGCCGCGGCGTCACCATCGAGCACCAGGTCCGCAACAGCGCGCTGGAGCTGACCGACGCCACCGCGGTGCTGACCATCACCCGGCCGGACGCCACCACGGACACCCCCGCGGTCACCCACGTCTCCACCGGCATCTACCGGGCGCCGACCTTTCAGCCGAACCAGCTGAGCGTGTGGCGGTACCGGTGGGACATCTCCGGGGCGGTCACCGACGTCGCCTTTGGGGCGTTCCTGGTCGTCGACGGGACGCTGCCGCCGCCCGGCGCGTACGCCGCCCGGACCGACCTGGCCGGCGTCATCCCGGTGGTCCCGGACAACGCCGAGCAGCTCCTCGTCCGGGCGTCCCGCGACGTCGACCGGGCGCTCCTCACCGCGGTCTACGACCCGACCGACCCGGCGGTGATCGCGGCGCTGCGGGACGCCACCGTGGAGCAGGTCGCCGGGAACCTGGGCAGCGGCGACAAGACCGGCCTCGGGATCACCACCACGCCGCAGGGCTTCACCCTCGGGAAGCTGTCGGTGCAGAAGCCCGCCGCGCCGGCGTCCGCCCCCCGGACCGGGGTGCTCGTCGACCAGGCCTGGTCGATCCTGCAGGCCGCCGGCCTCACCGGCCAATCCCCGTCGACCGAAGCCTCCTGGAACTGGTGATCGATGGACTGGGCCGAGTTCATCGACGCCTGCATCCCCGAGCCCCGGACGATCGTCGTCGAGGCGTACCAGGGTGCCGGCGGGTACGGCGACCTCTTCGCTGCCGCCGTGCAGGTCAGCCAGTGCGTGGTCGAGGACACCAACCGCAAGGTGACCGTGCAGACCGGCGATGCCGAAGGCGACGAGCGGCTGTCGTCGACCACCGTCTACGCCCCACCCACCGCGGTGGTCCCGGCCGGCTCCCGGGTAACCCTGCCGACCGGCCGGACCGCGCTGGTCCTGGCCGTGTCCTATCTGGACGCCCACGGCCAGCCGCTGCCCGAGCACTGGGAACTGAGCCTCGAATAGGAGCCGTCGTGGAGCTGGAATGGAACGACGAGCAGGTCAAGGTCGCCCTGTCCGGTGCCGCGTTCGACGGTGCGGTCCTCGCCGCTGAGCACCTGCTCCAGGTGTCGTCCGAGCTGGCCCCGCACGAGGAAGGCGACCTCGAACGCTCCGGTGAGGTGTCCAAGGACGAGTCCCTGGACACCGTGGCCGTCTCGTTCGACCGGCCGTACGCCGTCCGGCAGCATGAAGAGCTGACCTGGAAACACGACGCCGGTAAGCAGGCGAAGTACCTGGAAGCGCCAATGGCCGACGAGGCTGCCACCATGCTGGCGCTGGTGGCCGGCCCGCCCCGGGACCTGCTCCGGTGAGCGGCTTCACCAGCACCCTGCTGACCAGCCTGGCCGAAGCCCTCGACACCGCCGGCATCGGCGTGTGGCGACCGACCGGCCCGTACACCGCCGACGAGGTCGCGATCGCGATCCGGGGCATCCCGCCGGCCCCGGACCGGCTGATCACCCTGTCGACGTACCGGATCGGCGACGACTACCCCGGCGAGCAGGACTTCGTCCAGATGGTCCAGGCCCGCTTCCGGGGCTCCCCGGACCCCCGGGTCGTCGACGACCTGGGCGACGCCGTGTTCGAGCTGCTCGACAGCCGCGAGCACTGGGAGCTCGGCCCGATCCACGTCGTGTACTCGCAGCGCCGTTCCGACACCGTCCTGGGTCAGGACGGCAGCCGCCGGTGGGAGATCTCCCACAACTACGCCCTGCACGTCATGCGCCCCACGGCGCACCGCACCGTCTAGCGCCCCAGGAGGCACCCTCATGACGCAGCCCACCGAAACCGTGACCGGCCTCGCGCGTCGGTTCGCCGTCGACATCGACATGGCCGCCCCGGCCTCGGCCGTCTGGTCGTCCCTGCCCGGAATCGAGGAACTGAAGACCGTCTGGGACCAGCGCCGTGAAGGTGACGAGTCGTACGACGACGAGGGCGGCGCCCGGGAGACCATCACCGGCTCCTCCTGGAAGCTCGAACTGAAGATCATCCACCGAGCGGGCCCGGACGGTGTCACCTTCAACGCGGTGCAGGAGTACCTCCGCGGGAAGGCCCAGGCCGAGGACGCGCTGAACGGCGAGATCCACGTCCGCTGGTACGACCGGTCCGGTGTCGGTGAGGCCTACGACGGACGGGCCCTGGTCACGTGGTCGCCGGACGGCGGCAACGGTGGTGCCCGTGACGTCGTCACCATGGTCATCTCCGGGCAGGGCAAGCGGATCCCGATCACCAACCCGAACGCGTCGGCGCTGCCCGTGGTGTCGAAGCTGACCCCGACCGGCGGCGGCACCGCCGGCGGGAACATCGTCACGATCATCGGCCGGAAGTTCACCGGCGTCACCGGCGTCACGTTCGGCGGCACGGCCGCCACGCAGGTCACTCTGCAGTCGGACAGCCAGATCGCCTGCCTCGCGCCGGCGAAGGCGGCCGGCACGTACGACGTGATCGTGACCACCGCGGCCGGCGCTTCGGCGAACACCGCGGCCGACAACTACACCTACGCGTAGCCGTCGATGCCGACCTTCGGTGATCTTGACGCGTACTACGACCCTGGGCTCACGCTGACGGTCAAGGGCAAGGAGTACACCCTGCCGCTGCCGTCAGCGGAACTGGGCCTGTGGGCGCGGCGCATCGCGCAGTCCGCCGGCGAGGTCGACGGGGCCAGCGACGAGCGGGAGCTGATCCAGGCCACGGAGAAGGCGGCTTCTCGGATCGCCGCTCTGCCCGTCCTGCCCGGTGACCTGACGTTCGAGCAGCGGATCCTCGGCCATGTCTACGACCAGATGATCCAGGACAAGGTGCCGGACCCTTACGTGCAGTTCTGCGCGCAGACCGGCTACGTCTGGATCATCGGCGGCGAGAACGCCGCCGCCCTCTACTGGGAGACCGGTGGCCGCCCGGAAGCGATCGGCCCGAACAATCGGGCCTCCCGCAGGGCAGCAGCCCGGAAGACCAGTACGGCCACGGCGAACGTGACCCCGTCACCGGGCTCTTCGAGTGGTACGAGTTCCCGCCCGAAGTCAAAGCGCAGAGGTCGGGGCAAACGCGCACCTGGGCAGACCTCCTGACGCACTGGGCGCTGATCGAGGCCGATCTGCACGAGCGGTACGGCATCGACGTCGAGGACCGGGACCTGATGCGGACCCGGTCCTGGCGGTGGCTCGAGGTGCGGATCCTCGGGCTGCTCTCCGCCCGGTCCCGCCTGCACCGCGCGCTCAACCCTGAACCGGCCGAATAGGAGGGTGAGCGGTGGCGCTCAAGCTCGGCGAGCTCGTCGCCTACCTGAAGACCGACAACAGCGGCCTGGACCGCGGCCTGGCCGACGGCAAGGCCAAGACCCGGCGTGCCGGCCGGGACATGGAACGCGACGCCGAGCGCTCCGGCCGGGGCATCGGCGCCGCTTTCGGCCGCGGCGGCCGGGCCGGCGGCGAGCAGTTCGTCCGGGACGCGTCCGGCCGGCTGCGCGACAGCCGCGGCAGATTCGTCGCCGCTGGTGATGCTGTTGGCCGGGCCGCGTCCACCGCGGTCGGGGGTGGCCTCGCCGCCGCCGGACAGGCCGTGTCCGGCTTCGCGTCCAGCATCGGCAATGTCGCCGGGAACATCTGGACGTTCATCCCCGCCCTGGTCGGCATCGGCGCAGCAGCTGCCGGTGCCGCACCCCTGGTCGGGCTGCTCGGCGGGGCGCTCGGCAGCCTTCCTGCGCTGCTCGGTGGCCTCGTCGCGGTCACCGGCGTGCTGGGCCTCGGCTTCATGGGCCTCGGCGATGCCTTCAAGAAGACCGCCGGCGGCAGCGCCGGCGGGGCGGTGGTCGACCGGGCCTGGCAGATCGCCCAGGCCGAGCGGCGCGTACGCGACGCCAACGAAGAGGTCACGGCCAGCCAGGAGAACCTGACGCGGGCCCGGAAACGGGCCGCTGAGGCTACGGCCGACTTGGCCAAGGCCGAGGAACGCGCGAAGGAAAACCTCCAAGATCTGAACCGGGAGCTGGCCGGGGCGAAGCTGGACCAGGAATCCGCGGCCCTGGCCGTCGCGGAGGCTGAGGCCGAACTGGCCGACGTCCGCAAGCGCTCCAACGACCCGCTGGAGATCCAGCGCGCCGAGCTGGCCCTGCGGCAGGCTCAGCAGGCCGTCGAGGACAGCACCGACCGGGTCGAAGACCTGGGTAAAGAGCACGACGAGGCCGCGAAAAAGGGCATCAAGGGCAGCGACGAGGTCAAGGCCGCTGAGGAGCGCCAGCAGGAGGCCATCGACGCCGTCAACGAGGCCCTCAAGCGGCAGCGGAACGCCCTGGAGGGCGTCGCGGACGCTGAGCACGCCCTGAAGGAAGCCCGGAAGCCGCCGGCCGGCGGTGGCGGTGGCGGCGCCGGTGACGAGATCACCAAGCTGGCCCCGTCTGCGATGGCGGCCGTCGCCGCGATCAAGTCCCTGAAGCCGGCCTTCGACGACCTGCGCCTGGACGTCCAGGAGCGGCTGTTCGCCGGCGTCGGCGGGAAGATCAAGGAGCTGGCCAGCGCCTGGCTGCCGACTCTCCACACCCGCCTCGGTGGCCTGGCCGACACCCTCAACGGCCTGTTCCACAACGCCGCGGACACGGCCAAGGACCCGGACTTCGTCCGCCGGATCTCCACAGGTCTCGGCTCGGTCGACCGGCTGATCAAGCGGGTCGGTACCTCGATCACCGGGCCGTTCCTGGACGCCTGGTCACGGCTTGCCGAGAAGGCCGAGCCGTTCATCGACAGCCTAGGCGAGAACATCGGCGGCCTGATCGACGACTTCTCCGCCTGGATCAAGTCCGCCGACGAGTCCGGCGAGTTGGAGAACTTCTTCGAGCGCGCCGCCGATTTCCTCGACCAGGTCTTCGCGATCGGTAAGGATGTCGGCTCGATCATCGGGTCGATCATGGGCGCGATCTTCGGCAGCGCGGACAAGAAAGACCCCCTGGAAGGCTTCGCCGACACGCTGCACAAGGTCGCGGAGTGGTTCCAGGACCCGGCGAACGCGGCCAAGGTCGAGGAGTTCTTCGGCAAGCTGATCGACTACGGCGGCCAGGTCTTCGACTTCATCCAGAGCCTGGGCCCGCTGGTGGGCCCGGCCTTTACCGCGATTTCCGCGGTGGTCGAGAACTCCACGTTCACGATCGGTCTGCTGGTCGCCGCCGTCAGCGGGGTAGCCACGGCGATTAAGTGGGTCGGCAAGAACGCCCCGAAGTGGTGGGCCGCAGTGTCGGGCGCGTTCGGCAAGGCCAAGGACTGGGTGGTCGACAAGGCGAACTCGCTGATCAACTGGTTCGGTTCGATGCCAGGCAAGATCCGCAAAAAGACGAGCGGCCTGTTCGACGGGCTGAAGAACGCCTTCCGCGGCGCCATCAACTGGATCATCGGGAAATGGAACGGGCTGCAGTTCAGCCTGCCAGGCGGCTCCTTCCTGGGCATGTCCTGGGGCGGCACCACCTTCGGCACACCCGACATCCCGTACCTGGCGAAAGGCGGCATCGTGCCGGCCACACCAGGCGGCCGGCTGGCCGTCGTAGGCGAGGGCCGCGAAGACGAGGCCGTCATGCCCTTGTCGAAGCTCGCCGCCCTGCTCGGCAACCAGCGCAGCGTGCTCGAACTCCGCTCAGGCGGTGGCCGCCTGGAAGACCTCCTCATCGAGATTCTCCGGATCGCGATCCAGGGCCGCGGCGGCAACGTCCAGGTCGTCCTCGGGAAGGGCTAACCATGGTGGCTGACCTCACCGCGCAGGCACTCATCGCAGGTGTCTGGACGCCGCTGCCGATCCTGACCGAGGACGGCTTCACGATCACCCGGCTGGCGCAGAACCAGGCCAGCCGGGTAGACGCTGGATCGTGCCGGCTCACTCTGAGGAACCCGGCCGGCATCTACACCTCACGTAACCCCAGGTCGCCCTACTACGGCAAGCTCGGCAAGAACACCCAGCTGCGCGCCACCGTGCCGGACACCACGCACCTGTACCTGCCCGGTGCGGGCGCCTGGTCAGCGACGCCTGACCACTCGTCTCTGGACATCACCGGCGACCTGGACCTGCGCGCCGACATCCAGCCGGAAGTCTGGGACACCACCAACGGCTTCGGCATCGCCGACAAGTACCTGACGACCGGGAACCAGCGGTCCTGGGCGTGGTACATCAACTACCAGCGGCGGCCGATATTCCGGTGGTCGCCCGACGGCACCATCGCCTCCGCGATCACCGTCATGAGCTCGGCACCGGTGCCCGTGTCCGGCGACGGCCGGACACGCCTGCGGGTCACGCTGCGACCCAGCTTCGGCGGCTTCTACCACGTGCACTTCTACGTCGGTGACACCCTCACAGGGCCGTGGACGCTGCTCGGCAACGGCTGGGTCGGCACGCCGTCCAGCCTCTTCGCGGGCACTGCTCAGCTCCGCGTCGGGAACGACAGTGCGGGCGCGTTGGGGCTGGACCCGTTCATCGGCCGCGTCCACGCCTTCCAGATGCGCTCCGGGCTCGACGGCACGATCGTCGCCAACCCCGACTTCACCGCGCAGCCGGTCGGCACTGCTCCGTTCGCTGACTCCGCCGGCCGGACCTGGACGCCCGCCGGCGACGCCGAGGTCCGCGACTTCGACGTCCGTTTCCACGGCGAGGTGGCGCGCTGGCCGATCCGGTGGAACGTATCCGGGAAGAAGCTCTGGGCGCCCTTGGAGGCATCGGGCATCCTGCGCCGCCTCAGCCGCCCTAAATCGCCGCTGCGGTCCGCGCTGTACCGGGAGGCCACCAAGGCCACCAACCTGCCGATGATCGTCAGCTACCACCCTGCTGAGGAGGAGACCGAGGCCCTGTCGATCAGCTCCGGGATCGGCGGCCCGCCGATGTCGGCCACCGCCGGGCTGGTGTCGTTCGCAGCCGAGCAGGCGTTCCCCGGATCGGTAGCGCTGCCCCAGCTACAGGCCGGCGCGACCCTCAAGGCCAGCATCCCGAGCTACACCTCGACCGGGGTCATCAGCTTCCGCTGCCTGGCCAACGTGCCCGCGTCCGGGTTCCTCAACGGATCCCCGATCGCTGAGGTCGTCCAGGTCTCGACCGGCGGCATCACCCGCTGGGTGCTCCGCACCAATGTCTCCGGCCAGCTGCAGCTGCAGGGACTGGCGAACGACGGCACAGTGGTCCTGACCTCCGGCCTGATCGGGTTCGACATCCGCGGCAAGCGGCAGATGCTGGGCTTCGAGGTTGAGCAGCTCGGCGCGAATGTGCACTGGGCGATCTTCAGCCGCACCATCAACCCCGACCTGACCGTGGTCGAAGGTGGCTTCGACAGCACGTTCGTCGGGGCCGGCACGTCTATCGGCCGCGCCACCACCCTGATCATCGGCGGCGACGGCGACCTGACCGACGGCGTCTTCGGTCACTTCATGGTCGGCAGCAGCGTCAGCCTGGCGGACAACTTCAACGCGGCCATGGTCGGCCATGCCGGAGAGCTGGCCGGCCGCCGGATCCGGCGGCTGTGCGCGGAGCAGGACGTCCCGCTCGTGATCGTCGGGAATGCGAGCGACACCGTCGCGATGGGCCCTCAGCAGATCGCCACACTGGCGGAGAACCTGGTGACCGCAGCCGACGCCGATGGTGGGCAGCTCGGCGAGATGCGCACCTCCCTGGCCCTGCGGTACCGGACCCGGGTGAGCGCCTACAACCAGACCGCTCGGCTCGCCCTGACCTACGGCCAGGGCGGGGAGAGCCCACACCTTGAGCCGGAAGACCTCGCGGACGACGTCGTCAACGACGTCACGGTCTCGAGGACCGGGGGTAGCTCGGCCCGGGCCGTGGACGAGACCAGCCCCCTCTCGGTACAGGACCACCCGGACGGTGTCGGCCGGTACGACGTCGCGGAGATCCGCGAGGTCGCTACCGATGCCCAGCTGCGTGACGCGGCCGGCTGGATCCTCCACCTTGGCACCTGGGACGCGTACAGGTACCCGCGGATCGAAATCGACTATCCGAAGCTGGTCCGGAACAGCAAGCCGGACCTGGCCGCCGCGGGGGCCGCGCTGGACGGCCTGGACCGGCTGACCATCGAGAACCCGCCCGACTGGCTCCCGCCGGACCCGATCGACCAGCTCATGATCGGCTCGACCGAGACGATCCGGCCAGGCATCCGGACCATCAGCCTGAACTGCGCCCCGGCGGGACCGTGGGACATCGCGGTGGTCGACGGCCCTCAGCGGGTCATCGCCGAGGGAACCGCTCTGACCGCGACGTTCACCGACGTCGCGGGCAGCTTCACCGCCAGCGGCACCTCCGACTGGGTGACCGGCAACACCGGCACCAACCCGACCGATTTCCCGCTCCCCGTCCGCGTCAGCGCCGAGGTAGTGATGGTCTCCGAGATCAGCGGCTCTGGCACGCAGACGTTCACCGTCAGCGCGCGCGGCCTGAACGGCTACACCGCCACCCACCCGGCCGCCACCTTCGTAGACGTCGCCGAGCAGGCAGTCGCAGCCCACTAGAAAGGCGCCCGGTATGACGAACTGGCAGACCGGGATGCGGCTCAGCCCGGCCCGGCTCAACGACGAGGCGTTCGGCACCGAGATTGTGTCGTTCACGAGCCTGACCAGCACAACCATCGCCGTTGCGTTCGGTAAGACCTTCACCGGCACGCTGCCGCAGGTGTTCACCGAGATCAACTCCGGGGCGGGTTCCGCCGCCCGATGGGGCAGCCGCGCCATCAACATCACGGCGACCGGTTTCACCCTGTTCCTGTTCGTGACGGATGCGGCCTCGGCGGCTGCGACCTGGGCGAGCGTCCCGGTGGGATGGCGCGCCTACCCGACCTCCTGACCCTGCCGGCCAGCCACCAGCCCGACGCAAAGGAGCGCCGTGACAACCGCGAAGGCCCCGCACCGCGCCGCACGAACCCTGCTGCTGCGGCACCTCGACATGCACCCCGGGAAGACCGTCAACAACGACCTGGACCCGGCCGAGGTCGGCATCGTCGGCGACACCGCCCACGCTGCCGGCGGCGATAGCTACCACCTCGGCAAGGACCAGATCCGGGCCCGGAACGGCGACAACCGGTACTCCGTCGACGAGTCCTCCCGCGACCGGAACGGACTCGACAACAACGCCTCCGGGATGGACGTCGGATGGTTCGACGTCACCACCCGGCGCGGCCGGTACACGCTCCGAGACTTCTCGATGTGGCTAGTCGAGCTGTGCGCCGACGGGGACCCCGACACCCGCGACATCCGCGAGGTGATCTTCTCCCCGGACGGCAAGGTCGTTCGCCGGTGGGACCGGCTGAAGCGGCGCAGCTCCGGCGACCGCAGCCACCTCAGCCACACCCACATCAGCGAGTTCCGGGACGCCTCCGGAACCCGCATGGTGAAGCTCGTGACCCGCTGGTTGCAGCGGATCGGACTACTACCAGAAGGGGACGACATGCCCACCGTCCAGGAGATCCTCACGGCGAAGGTCACCCTGCAGAAGGACGCCAACGGCAAGCCCACCCAGCAGTGGGGCCTGGGCGACGCCATCGGCTACGCCGCCCGGAAAAGCTACGAGGCCGTCCGCGACCTCGGCGCGTTCGTCACCGCCGAAACCGCCCGAGACGCGCAGACCGCCGCGACCCTGGCCGGCATGAAGACGGCCCTAACTGCCGTCGCGACCGCGAACGGCGCCCTAACCTCAGCCCAGGTCGCCGCCCTGACCGACCAGGTCCGTCAGGCCGCCACCGCAGCCGGCACCGCAGCAACCGCCACCGTCGAGGCGAAGATCGACGCGCTGCGCAAGCACTTGGGCGACGACGCCCCGACCGGGTCCTGACACCAGGCCGGCATGGAAATGACGCCGACCCAACTCACGATCATCGTCACGGTCATCCCTGCGGTCGGCGCAGGCCTCGGCGCCTGGTTCGGGTACATGGCGTTGCGGCGCAACAACCGGACCGACAACGCGCAGAAGATGATCGACCAGCACCAGGAGGACATCGGGGTGCTGCGCACCCGGGTGGGCCAGCTGGAGCGAACGCAGCGGATCCAGGGCGACTACATCGGCCAACTCCGCCGACACATCGCCGACGGGAATCCGCCGCCGCCCCCAGCCTGGCCGCAAGGCCTCATCACCTGACCGGGCCGCTACCGGTGTCCTCGGATCCGATAGCGCTCGCGCTGCCAGGCCAAAACCGCGGCCGCCACATCGAGGTCAGCGCCAGCCGACTCGTACAGGCCGGCGAGAACCTGCGCTCGCGGTTCCTCATCCAGCTCGCTGGCGGCGAGCGCGGTCCCCATGGCGTGTCCAAGCACGACCGGGTCGGTCGACTCGGCTCGGACCGCTGCGACGGCGTCCCCGTGGGGGCGGTCCTTCAGCGGCCCGAACGTCCACCGGCGGCCGGTGCCGCTGACGGCGGCGAGCTCCAAACGCTGCCCCTTGGCCAACCGTGACGGGCTGCTCTCCACCACCTCGGCACCTCCACCCACCAGCAGTTCTCTCGACAGGAGATCACCATGCCCGAAACCATCCCGTCGCTGCCGGTCTACGGCTTCGACCCGTCCAGCCTCTCCGGCCTGCTCAGCCTCGTCATCACCGTACTGCTGCCCTTGGTCGTCGGCCTGGTCACGACCAGGACGACCAGCGCCGGCGCAAAGGCGCTTCTGCTGCTTTTCGCCGCGGCGGTCAAGAGCCTCCTCGAGGCGTGGCTCCAGGCCGCGAACAGCGGAGTCGACTTCGCGCTGGTCCCGGTGGCGATCACCGTGGCGGTGAACTTCGGGATCGCAGCCGCGGTGCACTTCGGTCTCTGGAAGCCGGCCGGGGTGTCCGACGCCGCGCAGCGGGCGTTCACCAGCCGGCGCTAGAACTGCGTCGGGGTCACGGTCCCGTCAGGGTTCAGGACCAGCGAGACCCGCCGGGTACGGCTGGTCGCAGCGATGAACAGCCAGACCACCGCCCACAATCCGCACGAGACCAGCGTCAGCAGCAGGTGCAGCACGTGGTTGACGTTCGCCGCCGAGACCACGACGGCCATGGTTTCGGAGCGGGATTCAACGGCCCAACCCACAGCCACATGTCGGGCGACTTCCTGGTCCAGGATGCTTCCGGCCGGGTACGGGTACGGCTGCGGCTGTAGCGTCAAGACGACTCCTCGTGACGTAGGACCCGCGGACGGTACCGTCCACTTCTACCGTTGCACTACCGTCCGGATGAACGATGCCGCCCCCACCCGTTTTCGGGTGGGGGCGGCTTTTGTCGTTTCCGGGTACGGTCGACGTGGCGGCCGGAGTAGAGGCCGGCCGCCGCCCTGACCTCTACCAGGGAGCCACCCGATGACCGAACACATCGGTGGCCGCGTCCGTATCTGGCGCCGTCGCCGCAAGCTGTCTCAAGCCACGCTTTCCGGGCTTGTGGGCATCAGCCAGGGTTACCTCAGCCAGATCGAGAACGGCGTGCGGGCGGTCGAGCGGCGCAGCACGCAGGTGGCGCTGGCCGCCGCGCTGGACATCTCCGTTGCTGACCTGCTCGGCCAGAACAGCGACCCCGAAGACCCGGTCCGGGCACGAGCCTCCGAAGCGGTAGCCGCCGTACGCGTCGCCCTGGTCAACCTGGAGGTCGGCAACGTCGACCCACCGCGGCGCGCGGGCACCGAGCTGGAGGCCGCGATCGAGCAGATGCTCGACCTGCGGCAGGCGAGCGACCATCTCACGCTCGCCCCGATGCTGCCCGGCCTACTGCGTGACGCGGCCAGCGACCCGGCTGCGCTGGTCCGGGTCGCGTATGTCGCCTCGGCCTGCCTGCGCTCGCTCGGCTATCGAGACCTGGCCCGACCAGCAGCACGGCTCGCCGTCGATGCGGCAGAGGAACTCAACGATCCGGCGTGGTCCGGCATGGCGTCCTTCGGCTACATCTTGGCCCTGCCGGTGGAAGCGACCGCAGCAGCGAAGCGGGTCTCCGAGCGCACCCTCGTCAGCCTGCAGCGAGCAGCTGGCGATCCGGACGCCCGGCAGATGCTCGGCCAAATCCACCTGTCTGCCGCGCTGGCCGGTGCCACCGCGGGGAAGCCTTCCGAGGCTGGGGCGCACTTGGCCGCCGCTGAGGCCGAGGCGCTTTCGCTGGGCGAGCCGCCGGACGGTCGCGGCTTCTTCGGCTCGTTCTTCGGGCCGCTCAACGTGCACCTGTGGAAGATGAGCCTGTTCGCCGAGCTCGGGGAGCACGGTCGGGTGCTGGAGCTGGCCGAGGGTGTGCCCGTGCAGAGCATCCCGATCGCCAACCGGCGGCAGAGCTACTACCTGGACCGAGGGCGCGCACTGGCGCACGGCGGCAAGCGCGACAAGGAGGCGTTGATCGCCCTGTCGCAGGCCGAGCGGGCGGCGCCGGCGCCGTTCCGCCTGAGCCCGATCACCCGGGACACGGTCTCCACGATGATCACACGCGCAAAGCGCCGTGCTGTTGCTGAGGATCTGGCAGCGATGGCCCACAGGCTGGGGATTAGCCCTACATAGCTTTTTGCTATCAGCCGGTCACCTAAAGCCGTCTACCTTCCGTGATCAGGAGGTGGCGGTCGGTGCCCTGGACCGGTGCAGGCCGTCACCTCCGTCCAAGCGGCGGCGGCCGGGTCACCCATTTAGCCCCCAAGCCTGGCCGCCGCCTCCCGCTCGACGGTGGAGGCAGCGATGCGACGGCACATCCAGCACGGCCCGCGGCGGCGGTGGTTCGCGCCCTGGAAGAAGGTCTGCACGTGTGGCCTCGGCGCCTCGCCGTGCTACGCGGTCCGGATGCTCGCCGACCAGGTCCGGATGCAGCCTCGCCCGACGGTCGAGCGTGCCCGTCCCGGGACGGCCGGGCGCGCTCGACCGTCCTGGAGCGGACCCACCAGCCAGATCGCCGTGCTGCGCCCGGACCGGCCGTTGCAGGGGCCGGAGCTGCCGCTGCTGACCCGCGGCCAGGCCGCACGTTCACCGCGGCCTGCGCGGTGAGACGGGCCAGAGACCTGGAGAAGCTGCGCGGCGAGCGCGTGACCATCCTCTGGCCGGGAGGACCGTATAACTTCGCTTTGGAGGTCTCCTACGCCGAGCCCTCCGCGATGTCTGGCTGGGTGGACTGGCTGACCATCCACGGCGTGTGCGTGGAGCCCGAGGGGCCGCAACACCACGGGGGGCGGTCGTTCTTCGTCCGCCCGGTGGAGGGCGAGGAGCGGACGTACGCGCTTCTGCCCAAGCGGGACGGCTGAGCCGTGGACCACATCGCCGGACGGCCGAGCTGGGATTGCCTGGTGTGCGAGAGGCCTTGGCCGTGCGACCCCGCCCGGGAAGCCCTGATCCGGAGTATGGACATTGCGTCGCTGGCGATGTACCTGTGTGCCAGTCTGGAGGAAGCGGCTCGTGACCTCCCCGAGATGCCGGTTGCGGAGGCCTACGACCGCTTCATCGCCTGGACCCGCTATCCACGCGAGCGAAGCCAGCGCCACCCCCGCCGCCATCACGCGTCCTGACGCACCCGGCCGGAGACCGCCCACTGGACCAGATCGGCACGGGAGTACAGATCAGCGGCGCCCCGCCTACCGCGGGGCGCCGGGACGGCCCCGACCCGCCGCTGCATCCGCTTCTTCGCCGCCTCGTACTTCCACGGCAGTACCCCCTCGTCGACGGCGTCCCGCAGCGTCAGCATGTCCCCGTCCCCGGGGACATTCCTACTCAGGGCCTCATCAGGGCCCACGGGGACATTCGCCAGGGCACGCGCTTGCGCGGTCGTCAGATACGCCACCTGAACCTCGGTGGCCTGTCCGCCGATGACTACCTGCCACCGGCCGAGCGTGCGTGACGCCCGGGGCATCGAGGCCTCCGGCACAAGCATCTTCCAGGCGTTCGACGTGTATCGCGCCAGGCACCGCACGCCGAAATTCTCCCGAGCCTCAGGCCCGCCGATCGCCCGCGCGGTGAGCATCTGGGCGATGGCCAGCACGTTGTACTTCGCCGAGCGCCCCATGAACAGCAGGTCACCCAGAGCCGACACGGCCGGCGACCGCTTCGGGTCGGTTTTCTCCCGCGTCTCCGCCCAATAGTTCGTGAGCTGCCCGATCGTGGCGTTCAGCTCCTCACAGATCACCAGCACCCGTGGGCCTGGGTCCCAGTTGTCCTCCTCATACAAGGCGGCGTCGTTGCGGTCGTTGGCGACTGCTGCGGCGCGAACCAGCGCCTCGTGCATCTGGGCCGGCTTCGTGCAGTAGTCCACGCCGGGCAGGCCGAGGGCCCACCGGTGCGAGCCTTTCCGGTCGAGGATGATCACCCGGCCGCCGCGGCGGAGCACCTGAACCGCGATCAGGAGCGCGAGGACGGACTTTCCGGCGCCGGTCCCGGCGCTGACCGCGATGTGCGGGGAGTCGTCCTTCAGCGACAGGATCACCGGCTGGTCCCCGGCGCCCTGGCCGATGTAGAACTCCCACTCCTTCAGCCGGTCGACGAGCGCCATGACCTCGGCCAGGCCGACGGTGGCCGGCGGCCGTTTCCGGATCGTCCATCGGGCACGGACCCGCGGGCCGACCTGATGCCAGGACTCGACCAGGTCCGCGACGGGGATCTTGCTGCCGATGATCGAGGAGACGAGCTGCCGCTGCTCCTTGGTGATGTACGGGGCGGCGATGGACAGCTCGATCCGTGGGCCCAGCTGCTCGCCCGGGCGGCGGAACACCTCCGTCCGGGAGGTCACCGGCCGGACGGCGCTCTGGGCGGCCCAGGCTGCTCGCAGCACTCGCTCGGGTAGCCAGCGCAGCACCGGCTCGACCCATTGCCCGTACCACAGGCGTAGGGCCTCCTCGGCTGGCGACAGCGGCCGGGCCAGGCGCGGCGTGAGGCTGCCCAGCTGGGGGTCTACGTGCAGATGGATGCCGGTCGTCATGCCGAGCGGGCCTTGGATGGCGGTCAGCGTCGGGGTGATGTATTCGGCGGTGAATCGGCGGCGCACGAACCGCTGATGTCCGCGCCAGGCCACCGCGAGCGCGCCAGCCCCTACGACGGTGATCGTCTCGCGGGGGTTCAGAGCGGCCACGGTTGCGGCTGTCGGCACTCCGACGCGGTAAACCTGCCGCTTCCAGCCGGGCCACCGCCCCGGACCGGGTTTCAGGTAGGGGTAGCCGCGCTTGCCGTTCAGCGGGCGACCGGACAGGTAGCGGTACACGATCCGCGGCACGGAGTGACGCGGCTTGTGGAGCAGGCGGGCCAGCTCCTCAAGATCAGTCATGCTGGTGCTCTCTTGGTAGAGGGGGCGGTGCGCGGACGGGTTCGGAGGGCCCCCGGCCGGCTCCCGTCGGGGCGCGCGGCCAGACGGCGAATCGCCTTCAAGGAGCAGCGCTCTCCAGGTCCGGCTTCCGCCCGTTGACGCTCCGCAGGGTGCGTCGCACCCGGGCCTCCGGGGCGCGCAGCAGATGCGCGATCCGCCGCTGCGCCAGCGCAGGCGCGCCGGCCTTCATGACGCGGATCGCGTCGTCGATCTCCTGCGTCGTCCGCGGGTCCGGCTCCGGCTCCCGAGCTGCGGTGATCACCTTCGCGGGGTGCGTCACCCGCTGGGTTCGGACGAGGCGGTGGTGACGCACCCGGCGGGCCCGCAGCGACGCAGCCGCACCTGCGCTGACCGACCGCTTCAGTGGCGCCTCAGCGGTGGCCGGCTGCGTCGGCTCGAACCAGGTCGCGCGGTCGACGCGCTGACGCACCACCGCGACGATGTCGTCGTCCGCGGTCAGGCTCAGCCGTGCCAGCTTGGTTGCCGCGCGGGCCTTCTGCTTGTCGCTGCCATGCCGCCGGCGGAACTCGAGCTGCGTCATCTGCTGCGTCAGTCGCTCGCGGTGGATGCTGTCCACGTCGCGCTCGCCTGGCTCGATCGCGCCGAGCCACAGCAGCAGCCGCCGCGGCGTCCACCGCCAGCTCGTCGCGGAGTCTTTGCGTCGGGTGCCGTCGCCGACCAGGCCGTCCCACCATGCGTTCGTGATGAGCAGGGGGATCAGGAACCGCACGAGGCTGTCGCCGAACGATGTGCCGGCCGCCGCTCCGACGGCCGCCATGCACGCCGCGACGATCCAGGCCGTCCGGCCGGATCGGCCCGGGTGGCCGATGGTGCGCATGGCCCGCTTGGCGCGGATCATCGCGAGGGCTAGCAGCGTCTCGAAGACGAAGAAGAGCAGCAGGCGGACCTGCAGCGGCAGGTTCATCTTGTCGGGGCCGGTGATCTCCCATACCGCTTCGGCGGACCAGCCCAGGCCGATGACCATCGCGATGTTGGCGACCGTGTCGTCGGGGCGATCGGACTTCGCGATCCGGCGTACGCGGCCGGCGAGCCACAGCAGGAGCAGGGTGGTGATCGCCAGCCCGGCCAGCAGCGCCTCGCGGCGTTCGAGCAGCGCGGGTAACTCCAGCGGCAGATCCATGTCTCTCCCGACCTATTAACGTCTCAGGTGAGACGCTAACGTAGGACGGTAACGGAACGTGTGTCAAGTGAGACAGAGGTGATAGCGTGACCGCCGTGCCCAGGCCGGTGACCAAGCTGACCGATGAGCAGCGCAGATTGCTCGACGAGGCAGTGAAGGCCGCCGCCGAGTCCAGGAAAGCAACCGAGACGGCGTGGGAGCGGATCATCACTGCTCGTGCGGCCGGCGTTCCTGACGAACTGTTGTGCGACGAAACGGGCTTCAGCCGGGCGACGTTGAACCGCCGCTACGGCCGGCGTAGACAGTCAGACTCCGGCAGCTGAGTCAGCCGGCGTCCGGCTCCCCTTCGGGCTCCTGCGCCAGTTCGGGTCGGTTCGCTCGGATCCACGCCTCGACGTCTTCGGCCGCCCAGACGGCGCCCATTTCGAGCGTGGCGATCGGCTCAGGGAACGCCCCATCCGCCCGTGGGAGCGCTCGCAACCCGAGGAGTTTTCACTAGTAAGCAACGCTTACTCGTGGCACGCTAACGGTCTGGATCTGGACGGTTACGCCTTGATCCAGTCACGGGGTTGACCCGGGAGGCGTGGCCGCCGGCAAGGACCTGGACCGTCCGGGCCGGCGGCCACGCCACTTTGAACATCCTCCGCCACCCGGAAGAGGCCGGATCCTCGCCCGGTGAGGGTTGCAGCCGAGGGTTGCGTTACCGAGGGATGCATCCGAGTGCACACTCGTGCGCGGAGGTGCGGAAACCGTGCCTCACCTGCTGCGATGCATCCCAAAGCATCCGCGCGCTCCCCATGCCAACGATCTGAAAATCGGAAGGTCGGCGGTTCGACCCCGCCCCTGGCCACTCAAGCCTCTCGCCGGGCTTTGAGCATCGCCCACCAGCGGAAACGCCGGTGGGCGTTTTGCTTTCCAGCCTCAACTCGCCAGGACGCATGATCCTGTGGGCTCAGTTGGTCTCAATACCCTTCCAAGCACACCAGACCGCATGCCGCACCCTCGGCCGGATCGTTCCCCATGGGCTCCGGAAGGCAAGTCCCCAGCCGTCCGACTCGCGCATTTGGTCGGACCATGAACAACCGCGACGCCTCAGGCACTGGCAACAGCAACAGCCGAGCCAACGCGCCACGAGGCGCTGCTCAGCTCGTCCGGCCTGGAAGTACCCCGCTATGCGTAGTGCGCGACGCGACGCGACGCGTCGCGGCGGCCGACGAGTGCCCGAGGCGTTCGGAATTGCCACACACCCCAGAATTCGGAAGGCTGGCCGGTCCTAGCGACCGGCCACCGGGCGGCTACGCCGCAGTCGTCGACACCCTGGCGGAAGGGCCGAACGAACACGCACCCGAATTGCTCTCGCCGTCACCACCTGCGTGCTCGCCGGTCCAGCCCGTGCTGTGGCCAGCTGGCTTCTCGAACAACGGGCCACCGACAGCCCACAGGACTTCGAATCTCTCAACGTCTTCACCACCTGGCCGAGACATCGGGTCTAGCACCCTGACAATTTCAATCAGGAGTAGTCAGTGGTATCCCGACAATTTATGAACTCGGTCTTGCCAAGCCGGGTGTTCCAGATCCTGCCGATGGTGGGACGCAACTGTCCGCGGCCCCGCGGAGTCGGCTCGAACCAGCTGAACGTCTCTATTTCTGCGGTCTTCATCTCGATCGCCTCATCGAGGGCCGGCCGCAGATCGGTGTCGTTTGACGCAAGGATTACGAGATCAACGTCGGTCCGCCGCGCCTCACGGACGACTGCCAGTGCACATAGGACGTCGATGCCCTTCTCCTGAGGTGGTACCCCCGGAGCCAGGATTCTGGTCCCGTCCGGCCTTGTTGCTACCCGACCATTGGCGTCGTACTCGTAGTGGTACTTCAGGGGCCGCAGATCCACGTGTACACGCGTGTCGCGCTCCCACTCAGCCTTCTGCGCCTGGTTACGGCGGTAGCCGTTTGGGTTGTGCTCGGGCGACGGCTCGCCACGGTAAACCAGCACCGACTTCAGCACAGCATGTGGCCGGTGGGCATGTTGCTTCTGGTTGCGGGCCAGCAGAAGTTGGTTGACGAAGTGCAGGGGATGCACCAGATCCTCGTGCTTCGCGAGGCCGTGACGCTTGGAGAACAGCTCGTGGCCGGTCAGATGCACGTTCTGGTAGTCGATCACTACGACCGTTTGAAGCAGGGCCACAGCGCCAGGCCTCCAAAAAACCCCACCAGTCCCGGAGGACGGTGGGGAACTATCCCCCGATACTGCCACACGAACCCGAGGCCCGCACGCCGCAGGGGCAAATGACACCGTGAAGCTACCCGCGTTCCACCGACAGGACGACATGCAAGGAGAAGTCGGCAGAATTTGGCATGGTGTTGAGTCGCTACGCCCGCCTCGATCGATCTCCCGGTGACATCCTGGCCGGCTCGCGTGATCGAGCGCTCGCAGGCCATCGACTCGGTAGTGGGCGGATATGGTCTGCGCCGGTTGGCCCCGGCTGCCGACCGCCGAACAGCCAGCCTGCACAATCTGCGGCACAGCGTCGCCACCGCCATTGACGACGGTGCACACTGCGCGACGTGCAAGACGTTCTCGCCCACTCCGACGCACCACCCGGCGCCTCAAACCAGCACCGCAGCGCGGCCCGCTCCCGAGCATCGTCTGGCCGCCCAGCAGGTCCTGGAGCCAACTCACAAAGAAGCGTCGGGCCGTTGCCGGAAAACCCGAGCCTCACCGTGGCACTGAAAACCGGAAGGTCGGCGGTTCGACCCGCCGCTGGCCAGTCAAGCCTCTCGCCGGACTTCGAGCATCGCCCACCTGCGGAAACGCACGGTGGGCGGTTTGCCGTCCGGGCAAGATCGGTCGCCGCGCGTCGGCCCTGTTGATCACCGCTTTCGCTGGTGCTTGGCGCACGCAGATCCCGGGCCGCCGCCCGCCCTTCGGCCATCCCGTTCACCGTCGACCCACCCTCCGGAGAGCGCACCGCCACGACACGACTACCGCAAGGCGCGTACGGACGCTGGCGGCCCGGC
The DNA here is from genome assembly GCF_044465625.1 of Actinoplanes sp. NPDC049599. NCBI lineage: Bacteria > Bacillati > Actinomycetota > Actinomycetes > Micromonosporales > Micromonosporaceae > Actinoplanes > Actinoplanes sp. NPDC049599. The sequence goes on along the minus strand of NZ_JBITLX010000037.1, from coordinate 291 downwards.
GGTGGTCTGGTCGATGGTGGGCGGGAAGGCCGACCCATCCCGTAATGCCGGACGCAACCGCTGATCCTCGAACTTGTGGGGCGGCTCGCCGATACGCTCGGCCGGTGGATCCGGTGGTCGAGCGCGCGATGCAGATAGCGAGCTTGGTGTTCCTATCTGTTTTCGTCGCCGTTATCGCATGGGCCGTTTGGTCCAGTGAGCTGATCTCAGCAACGCGAATGTGTTGATTGGTGCGACACGGGCGAAGGCGTCAAGATCGGGCGATGCTGGAAGAGGACGCGGAGTCCTCGG
>NZ_JBITLX010000036.1:0-86993 GCF_044465625.1 Actinoplanes sp. NPDC049599 | reverse complement strand
GATGATCAGGACGACAAGAGCCGTATGACAGGAGACTGTCACGTACGGATCTGTGAGGGCCGGAGGGTGAAACTCCCTCCGGCTACTCGGCGGTTCGGCTGGATCGTTTTAGCTTGACAAGATCTGCAAGAAGGGCTGCCGTTGAGGCTGCGACGGCGCTGAATGGCGAAAGTCGAGCGCACCACTCAACTCTCGTCATGTGGCGGAGCCCCTTTCGCGCCTGGGCCCTCGGCGGTCGGGCGGCTTCTCGAAGTTCTCGCCGAGGATTCCGGGACCTCGGGTCGACCGGCCCGATGCAAGATTCACTTCAAGAGCCGGCTGAGCTGAGCGTCCCACCAGGGGGACCACGACGACAGCCCGCAACCAGCTCACGGGCACCCGCAGCGGCCGACACAAACGGCGCCCGCACCGAGGGGCAGCTGCCGACCGCTTCACAGATCTTGGAAAGCACGGGTGCGGCCGACTTTCGCCGTTCAGCGCCGTCGCAGCCTTCCCGTAGATCTTGGTGAGCTAAAACGTTCCAGAGTCTTTTGCATGGCTGTTGTGATGATCGATCGCCATCCCCCGGACGGGCGACACGCTTCTGCCGCGCCGAAACGGCCGCGCCAAGCATTGCCGGAGGCCAGCCCACCGCCGAACCCGCAGCACTGGCCCACACATTGAGCAGGATTCTCACATCGCAGGAATCCTCAGGGAACAAAGGGCGTAAAAGTCACGAAGCGAGCAGCAAATTGTCGATCTTGTGGACTTAAGGTTCGGAGCTCACCCCACATCAACAAGAACGAAATCTTGCGCGTCGGTGGCGGTCGGCGCGCGGCCCACGTCACTCCGGCGGGCTATTGCCATCGCCCGATACACCAACCACGCAAAAGACTCTCCAGCCGAACCACATTGCTACAAGGTCCACCACTCGCGCCCCTTTCCTCCTGAGATGAACCCCCTCAACCTCCAGGGGAAAATCCCGCATTGCCGGGTTGCGGCGGGCCGCGATCCAGAAATGGCGAAAGCCGACCGCTCCACTACTGCACACGATGGCTCGTTGCTCGATGTAACCCTCGGCTGCGGCCGTCGCGATGACCTCATGCCGATCATCGCCCAGGTGCCGTCCTCGGCCCGTCTCCGTTGATGACCTGCCGGTGATCACGTCACCGGCGGCCTCCGTCCGCCCAGCTCGGGCAGCAACGGCTCCAAGATCGCCCACGCGCGATCCGGCAGATCGGAACGCGCCACACCCGTTGCGGCCTAGGTCACCAGGTGGGTCAGGCCGAACTCGCGGGCCAGCCGCTCGGCGGTGGCCCGCTGTGGTGCGGATTCCGCGCCGGCCGCCTCGGCCGCTGCCGCGTCGAGGACCAGCGCGGGCACCTGCACCGGCCGCCACGGCACGCGGTTCGCGGCTGCGAGCACCGGCGCGATCACGGTACGGGCCCGAGCCGGCTCGCCGTGCCGCAGCCACCCGCGCCCCACCGCCAGGTACGCGTCCGCGCCGAACAGCCACGCGCAGCCCGGCGGCGTCTGGATCCCGGCCACGAGCGCGTCGGCCTCCGCCAGCAGCCGCCGGGAACCGGTCGCCGCCGCCAGCGGCCCGAGGCACCGGAGCCGGTAGGCCTCGCCGCCGCCCCGTTCGCACCCCTCCTCCAGCAGCGTCACGGCCTCCGCGCCGGCGCCGGCGGCCAGCAGGGAACCGGCGAGCTGGGCGCAGGCCGCGACCCGCCACCAGGGGTGGTTCGTGTCGCTGGTCAGCGCGTACGCGCGGCGGCCGTACCCGATCGCCCGGCGGTGGTCGCCGCGGAGCTGGTGCACCCAGCCCAGGTTGCCGACGAACCAGCCCGCGTACGCGCCGTAGCCGCTGCGCCGGTTCACCTCCCGGGCCGCCTCGATCCGGTCCAGCGCGTCACCCCACCGCCCCGCCGCGATCGCCGGGAACGCGCCCTCGAACAGCGCCCACTGCAGCCGCCACAGGTCGTTCTGCTTGTGCAGCAACGGTTCCAGCTCGTCGAGGACCGGGACCAGCCGGCCGATCTCGCCCAGGTACGCCCAGCTGGTCTTCAGCCCGTCCAGCGCCACGGCCAGCGCCCGCTCGTCGTGGCCGGACCGGGAGGTGAGCACCGCGCGCCGGGCGTACATCAGCGCGTCGGCCAGCTGCAGCCGGGCGCCGGAGACGACCGCGAGCCGGCTCAGCAGGTCGGCCTCCATGGTGCGGTCGCCCAGCGACCCGGCGATGGCCAGGCCCGCGCGCAGGTGCTCCACGCACTGCCCGATCGGCTGCCCGAGCGCGATCGGCGCGTCCCCGCCGAGCTCCCGCAGCCCGATCATCTCCAGCCGCCGGTCGCCGACCTGTCGGGCGGTGCGCACGGCCGCGTGGAAGTCGGCCAGCGCCGCCGGATAGGCGGCCAGCGCCTCGCGGACCCGCCCGCGCGCCTGGTACGCCCGCCCGGTCACCTCCGGCGCCTGCGCCCGTTCCGCGGCTTCCAGGGCGCTGGTCAGCAGCGCCTCGGCGTCCGCGGCGGCGAACCGGCCACCGGCCTGCTCCCCGGCGACCAGGTACGCCCGGGCCGCCCGGTCCCAGTCACCGGCGGCGTGCGCGTGCGCGGCGACCTGCTCCGGGTGGTCGCTGAGCAGCTCGCCGGCCCGCCGGTGGTACGCGACCCGGGCCGGCGCCGGCGTCGTGGTGTAGAGCACCTCGCGGATCAGGTCGTTGGCGAACTCGTACGCCCGCCCGGCCACCACCAGCAGCCGCGCGGTGAGCGCCTGCTCGCACCGGCGGACGGCCTCGGCCGGCGGCACCGCCAGCAGGTCGGCGAGCAGCCCGGGCTCCATCGTGGCGTCCAGGATCGCCGCGGCGCGCAGCAGCTCCTCGACCGCCGTGCCGGTGCGCGCGACCCGGGCCAGCACGGCCGCCTGCAACGACTCCGGGATGCCCTGGTCGCCGGCGGCCAGCGCGCGCAGCGTCTCCACGACGAACAGCGCGTGCCCGCCCGTGCGGTGCAGGATCCGCGGCGCCAGCTGGGCCTGCCCGGCGCCGGCGGCGAGGCTGGTCACCGCGTCGGCGGGCAGCGGGCCCAGGTCCAGCCGGTCGGCCACCGCGGCCAGGGCGTGCAGGACCGGGGCGCCCTCCTCGGCCCGTACCGTGGCCAGCACGAGCAGCCGCCCGCGGGCGTGCCGGGCCAGGTAGTGCAGCAGCTCCACGGTGGCCAGCCCGGCGTGGTGCAGGTCGTCCAGGAGCAGCAGCACCGGCTGCCGGGCGGCGATCCCGGACAGGTACGCGGTGACCGCCGCGTAGGCGCGCCCCCGGGCGAGGTCGGGGGCCACCGCCGGCCCGGGCTCGTCGCCGACCAGCGCGCCGACCTGCGGCACCAGCTCGGCCAGGGCGGGTGAGGCCAGCGAGCGGACCAGCGCGGCGGGCGACCGCGCGGCGTGCCCGCCCAGCGCGTCGACGAACGGCTGGAGGAACAGCGAGCTCTCCGCGGCGTAACAACGCACCGACAGCACCACCCCGCCGGTGCGCCCGGCCAGCTCGGCCACCGCACCGGCGAGCCTGGTCTTGCCGATCCCGGCCTCCCCGCTGATCAGCACCAGGGCCGGGCGCCCCGCGGCCGCCTCCCGCCAGGCGCCGGCCAGCCGGCTCGTCTCGCCCGCGCGCCCGGTCAGCGGCGCCTCCGCCGCGACGGCCGGTCCCGGGACGCGCGCGGCGGTTGCCGGCTCCTCGCGCAGGATGCGCAGGTGGACCTCGCGGGTCTCGGCCGCCGGGTCCGTGCCGAACTCCTCGGCCAGCGCCACCCGCAGCCGCTCGTAGGCCGCCAGGGCCCGGGCCGGCCGGCCGAGCGTGGCCTCGGCCTCCATCAGCAGCCGGTGCGCGGCCTCGTCGTACGGATCCGCCCCGATCGCCGCGCCGGCCAGGTCCCGCGCGGTCTCGGCGTCGCCGGTCGCCAGCGCGGCCGCCGCGGCCAGCTGCCGGCCCCGGCGCAGCAGCTCGGCCGCCTCGGCGCGGGCCGGCCGCGCCCACTCCGCGTCCCGGTCCTCCGGCAGCGCCTCGCCGGTGCCGAGCAGCTCCAGCACCCGGGCGGCCACCGCGGCCGCCAGCCCCGGCTCACCGGCGGCCAGCCGCGCGGCGGCGCCGGTCAGGTCGGCCGCGGCCAGGTCCAGGTCGACGACGACCGCGGGCGCCCGGCCCAGCCGGTAGCCGTCCCGGCCGCCGGTGACGAGCGCCGCCCCGAACCGCGCCCGCAGCCGGCTGACCAGCGTGGCGACGTTGTCGGCGGCCCGCCGCGGGGGAGCGTCACCCCACAGCACGTCCACGATGCGGTCCATCGGCACCGGCCCGGCCCGCCGGACGGCGAGCAGCTTGAGCAGGGTGCGCGCCTTGCGGCTGCCGATCACGGGCAGGGCGGCGGCGGCACCGCTGTCGCGGATCGCAAACGGTCCGGCCAGGCACAGCAGGACCGGGCCCGGTGCGCCCACCGCCTCAGTGGTCACGCCGCCAGCGTACGAGCGTGCCGCGCGGCGTGGACCCGCTGGTCACCGCAAGATTCCCGACAGTTCGGCGGCCGGCCGGCAACCGAACGGCGACCGGGCGGCAGCCGTCCTGCGATCAACGGGCCCGGCGGGGGACCGAAGGGACAAGTGAACCTGGCGGTCGGCCAGGCGCCGTCCGTCGAAAGGGTCCCTCTTGCGCTCGCTGCTTCGCCGTCTCGTCCTGGCCGCCCTCATCGCCCCCGCCGCCGTCGGCGTCTCGATGGTCGCCTCCCCGGCCCAGGCCGCACCGGCGCGGCAGGCCCAGACGCCGGCCCTGCAGACGCTGCAGGCGGACATCGCCCGCCTCACCAACGCCCAGCGCACCGCGCACGGCTGCGCCGCCGTCACGGTCAACGCCCAGCTCGGCGCCGCCGCGGTCGGGCACAGCGCCTGGATGGCCCGGACCGGCACGTTCTCCCACACCGGCAACGCAGGCTCCACCTTCGCGACCCGGGCCCGCGCCGCCGGCTTCGCCCGTCCCGCCGGCGAGAACATCGCCTGGGGCTACCGCTCCGCCACCGAGGTCGTCACCGCGTGGATGAAGAGCCCCGGCCACCGCGCGAACATCCTCAACTGCCGGTCCCGGTCCGCCGGCGTCGGCGCCGCGGTCAACGCCGCCGGCCACACCTACTACACCCAGGTCTTCGGTTACTGAGCCGGGTCGTTGCCGTAGTAGGCGCCCGCGCCGTGCTTGCGGGTGTAGTGCCGGTCGAGCAGCCACGGCGGGGCCGCCGCGGCCGGGTTGAGCGCGAGCGTCTTCAGCGCCATCTCGGCGACCGCCTCGCAGACGATGGCGTGCTCCACCGACTTGCCGGGGTCCTTGCCCCAGGTGAACGGCCCGTGGTTGGCCGCCAGCGCGGCCGGGGTCGCGGTCGCCTCGGCGTCGCCGCCGACCAGCTCGATGATCGCCCGGGCGGTGTTGAACTCGTACTCGTCGGCGCACTCCGGCTCGGTCAGGTCGCGGGTGACCCGGATCGGGCCGCTGAAGGTGTCGGCGTGCGTGGTGCCCAGCACCGGCACGTCCCGGCGGGCCTGCGCGAACGCGACCGCGTGGGTGGAGTGCGTGTGGGTGATCCCGCCGATCGACGGCCACCGCAGGTAGAAGGCGCGGTGGGTCTCGCTGTCCACCGACGGCTTGAGCCGCCCGGAGACCACCCGGCCGGTCTCCAGGTCGACGGGCACCAGCAGGTCGGCGGTCAGCGCGTCGTACGCGACGCCGGACGGCTTGATCAGGTAGATCCCGGCGGCCCGGTCCACGCCGCTGACGTTGCCCCAGGTGAGCGCCGCCAGCCCGGCCTTCGGGATGAGCCGGTTGGCCTCCAGCACGGCGTCACGCAATTCCCGGTCATCCGCGTTCGTCATGCGGGTCGTCCCTCCTCGGTGCGGGCGGCCGACGGGTCCGGCCGGTGCCCGCAGTCATGTTAACGGTCACACCGAGGCCGGGTGCGGAGGCCGCCCACCTTCTCAGCCGGGCCGGCCGACCAGCGGGACCACCTCCGGCGCGCCCAGCCGGGCCGCGTCCGCCGTCTCGTCGTCCGGCTGCTCCTGCGACGCCCGTTCCGCGCGCACCCGGGCCGTGTAGTGCTCGACCTCGCGGTCCACCTGCTCCGGGCTCCAACCCAGCGCCGCGGCCATCAGCTCGGCGGCGGGCCGGGCGGCGGCCACCCCGCGGTCGAAGGTCTGCACCGAGATGTGCGTCCGGCGGGTCATGACGTCCTCCAGGTGCCGGGCGCCCTCCTGCGCGGCCGCGTACGCGATCTCCGCCCGCAGGTAGTCGCCCGCGCCCGGCAGCGGCTCGCCCAGCGACGGGTCCCGGCGGACCAGCGCCAGCACCTCGTCGACCAGCGTCCCGTAGCGGCGCAGCAGGTGCTCGACCCGCGCCACGTGCAGCCCCGCCTCGCGGGCCAGCACCCGGCGCTGGTTCCACAGGGCCGCGAAGCCCTCGGCGCCCAGCAGCGGCACGTTCTCGGTGCACGACGCGGGCACCCCGTCGCCGAGACCGTGTGCCGCCGCGTCGACCGCGTCCCGCGCCATCACCCGGTACGTCGTGTACTTGCCGCCGGCCACCACCACCAGCCCCGGCGCCGGGCTGCCGACCGTGTGCTCGCGGGACAGCTGCGACGACATCTCCGACTCGCCGGACAGCAGCGGGCGCAGGCCGGCGTAGACCCCCTGCACGTCCTCGCGGGTCAGCGGCGTCACCAGCACCTTGTTGACCTGGTGCAGCAGGTAGTCGATGTCGCGGCTGGACGCCGCCGGGTGCGCCTTGTCGAGGTCCCAGTCGGTGTCGGTGGTGCCGACGATCCAGTGCCGCCCCCACGGGATGACGAACAGCACGCTGGTCGGGGTGCGCAGGATCAGGCCCGTGCCGGAGTGGATCCGGTCGCGCGGCACCACCAGGTGCACACCCTTGGAGGCGCGGACGTGGAACTGGCCGCGCTCGCCGACCAGCGCCTGGGTGTCGTCGGTCCACACCCCGGTCGCGTTGATCACCTGGCGGGCCCGGATCTCGAACTCCACGTCGTGCTCGAGGTCGACCGCGGTCACCCCGGTGACCCGTTCGCCCTCGCGCAGGAAGCCGGTGACCCGGGTGCGGGCGGCGACGTGCGCGCCGTAGGCGGCAGCGGTCCGCGCCAGGAACATGGTGTGCCGGGCGTCGTCGACCTGGGCGTCGTAGTACTGCAACGCGCCGACCAGCGACTCCGGCTTCAGCCCCGGGGCGACCCGCAGCGCGGCGCGGCGGCCGAGGTGGCGGTGCCGGGGCAGGCCGCGGGCGTTGCCGCTGGAGATGCCCATGGTGTCGTAGAGCGCGACGCCGGCGCCGGCGTACAGCCGTTCCCAGCCGCGGTGCTGCAGCGGGTAGAGGAACGGCACCGGCCGGACCAGGTGCGGGGCCAGCCGCTGGATCAGCAGGCCGCGTTCCCGCAGCGCCTCGCGGACCAGCCCGAAGTCGAGCATCTCCAGGTAGCGCAGGCCACCGTGGATCAGCTTGCTGGACCGGCTGGACGTGCCCGAGGCGAAGTCGCGCGCCTCGACCAGCCCGACCGACAGCCCGCGGGTCACGGCGTCCAGCGCGCTGCCGGCACCGACCACCCCGGCGCCGATGACCAGCACGTCCAGTTCCGCACCGCCGGACAGCGCTGTGATCGCGTGGGCGCGGGCCTGCGGAGACAGTGTTCCTGTTCTCATGACCGAATCCCTTCGTTGTGCGGCGTTCAGCCGACGTCGACCCAGTCGAGGGTGCGCTGGACGGCCTTCTGCCAGCCCGCGTAGCCGTCGGCCCGCTGCTCGGCCGACCACGACGGGGCCCACCGCCGGGCCTCCCGCCAGTTCTCCCGCAGCTCGTCGGTCGAGGACCAGAAGCCGACCGCGAGACCGGCCGCGTAGGCCGCGCCGAGCGCGGTGGTCTCGGCCACCGCGGGACGGCTCACCGGTACGCCGAGGATGTCGGCCTGCAACTGCATGCACAGCGCGTTGGCCGTCACCCCGCCGTCGACCCGGAGCACGTCGAGCCGGACCCCGGAGTCCCGCTCCATCGCCTGGATGACGTCCCGGCTCTGGTAGCAGATCGCCTCCAGGGTGGCCCGGGCGATGTGCGCGCCGGTGTCGAAGCGGGACAGCCCGACGATCGCCCCGCGCGCGTCCGAGCGCCAGTACGGCGCGAACAACCCGGAGAACGCGGGGACGAAGTAGACACCGCCGCTGTCCGGCACCCGGGCGGCCAGGGTCTCGCTCTGCGCCGCGTCGGTGATGATGCCGAGCTGGTCGCGCAGCCACTGGACCGCGGCGCCGGTGACCGCTATCGCGCCTTCCAGGGCGTACACCGGGGCGGCGTCGCCGAACTGGTAGCAGACGGTGGTGAGCAGGCCGCTCTTCGACCGGACCACCTCGGTGCCGGTGTTGAGCAGCATGAAGTTGCCCGTACCGTAGGTGTTCTTGGCCTCGCCGGGGGCGAAGCAGACCTGGCCGACCATCGCGGCCTGCTGGTCGCCGAGGGCGGCGGCGATCCGCACGCCGGGCAGCACGGCCGTGGCCGTGGCGTAGACCTCGGCCGACGGCCGGATCTCCGGCAGCATCGCCGCCGGCACGCCGAAGATCGCCAGCAGCTCGTCGTCCCAGTCCAGCGACTCCAGGTCCATGAGCATGGTGCGGCTGGCGTTGGTCACGTCGGTGACGTGCACGCCGCCGTCGGCCCCGCCGGTGAGGTGCCACAGCAGCCAGGTGTCGATCGTGCCGAACACCGCGTCGCCCCGCTCGGCGGCGGTCCGCAGGCCGTCCACGTGCTCCAGCAGCCACTGCAGCTTGCCGCCGGAGAAGTACGGCGAGGGCGGCAGCCCGGTGCGCTCGCGGACCAGCTCGGCGCGGCCGTCGCGGTGCAGCGCGGTGGCGATCCGGTCGGTCCGGGTGTCCTGCCAGACGATGGCGTTGTGCAGCGGCCGGCCGGTGCGGCGGTCCCAGACCACGGTGGTCTCGCGCTGGTTGGTGATGCCCAGCGCGGCCAGGTCCGCGGCACCCAGCCCGGTGTCCCGCAACGCCACTCGGATCACCGTCTCGGTGTTGCGCAGGATCTCCAGCGGGTCGTGCTCCACCCAGCCGGCCCGGGGCATCAGCTGCGCGTGCTCCAGCTGGTGCCGGCCCACCTCGGCGCCCGTCCGATCGAAGATCATGAACCGGGTGCTGGTGGTGCCCTGGTCCACCGCGCCGACGAAGTCCGCCACCGACCGCCCCTCCCCGTTGCCCTGCGCCGAACGGTAGGCAGGCCGAAACCCCGCGGCAACGACGGTGGTACGACGATGTCGAACGTTTTTCCCGGCTACGATCGCGGACGTGCCCGGCCTGATCCAGTCCATCGAGCGCGCGGCGGCCGTGATCCGGCTGCTCGCGGCGGGTCCCGGCTGGCTGCGCGCCAGCGAGATCGCCGCGTCCCTGGGCCTGGCCAAGGCCACCACCCACGGCATCCTGCGCACCCTGCAGCACGTCGGCTTCGTCCAGCAGGACGCCGCCACCGGCCGCTACCAGCTGGCCGCGCAGGTGCTGGTGCCCGGCACCCGCGCGCTGGACCGCAACGAGCTGCGCTCCCGCGTGATCAACTGGGCGGACCCGCTGGCCGCCCGCAGCGGCGAGGCGGTCCGGGTCGGCGCGCTGGCCGACGGCCAGGTGCTGGTCGTGCACCACGTGTTCCGGCCCGACGACACCCCGCAGCAGCTGGAGACCGGGGCGCTGCTGCCCGCGCACGCGACCGCGCTGGGCAAGGTGCTGCTGGCCCACGACGCCGGCAGCGCGCGGGCGTTGTGGGCCGGGCCCCTGACGGCGTACACCCGGCGGACGGTGGTGAAGCCGGTGGCGCTGCGCCGCGCGCTGGCGGAGGTGCGCGAGCAGGGCTGGGCGGTGGAGGTCGAGGAGGCGACCGCCGGGCAGTCGGGCATCGCGGCGCCGATCCGCACGTACGGGGGTTTGGTGGTCGGCGCGATCGGCGTCTCCGGGCCGACCGACCGGGTCTGCGACACCGCCGGCCGGGCCCGGCCGCAGCTGGTGACGCTGGTCCGCGAGATCGCCCGCAACGTCTCCCGGGACCTGACGAAGGTCGGCACATGATCTCCCCGGACCTGCCGGAGGTGGGCGCATGAGCGACCGGTTCGTGGTGGCGATCGACCAGGGGACGACCAGCACGCGGTGCATCGTCTTCGACCGGCAGGGCCGGCTGGTGTCGGTGGCCCAGCGCGAGCACCACCAGTCGTACCCGAGGCCGGGCTGGGTGGAGCACGACGCCGCCGAGATCTGGCGCAACGTGCGGCGGGTGGCCCCGCAGGCGCTGGCCGAGGCCGGCATCACCCCGGCGCAGGTGGCCGCGCTCGGCATCACCAACCAGCGCGAGACCACGGTGCTCTGGGACCGGCACACCGGCGTACCGGTGCGCCCGGCGATCGTCTGGCAGGACACCCGGACCGCCGGGCTGGTCGCCGACCTGGCCCGCGACCCGGCGGCCGGCGCGGTCCAGGACCGCTGCGGGCTGCCGCTGGCCGGCTACTTCTCCGCGCCGCGGATCCGCTGGATGCTCGACGACACGCCGGGCCTGCGCGAGCGCGCCGAGCGCGGCGACGTGCTGTTCGGCACGATGGAGAGCTGGCTGATCTGGAACCTCACCGGCGGCCCGGCCGGCGGCGTGCACGTCACCGACGTCACCAACGCCAGCCGCACGATGCTGATGGACATGCGCACGCGGAGCTGGCACGAGGACCTGCTGGCGTTCTTCGGGGTGCCCGCGGCGATGCTGCCGGAGATCCGGCCCTCCGCGGAGGTCTACGCCACGGCCACCGCGGCGCTGCCCGGCGTGCGGATCGCCGCCGCGCTGGGCGACCAGCAGGCCGCCCTGTTCGGCCAGACCTGCTTCGCGCCGGGCGAGGCCAAGTGCACCTACGGCACGGGCGCCTTCCTGCTGCTCAACACCGGCACCGAACCGGTACGGTCACAGCACGGCCTGCTCACCACGGTCGCGTACCAGATCGCCGGCGAGCCCGCCACGTACGCCCTGGAGGGCTCGATCGCGGTGACCGGCTCGCTGGTCCAGTGGTTCCGCGACGGCCTCGGCCTGATCACCAGCGCCCCCGAGATCGAGACGCTGGCCCGCACGGTCGAGGACAACGGCGGCTGCTACATCGTCCCGGCCTTCGCGGGCCTGTTCGCCCCGCACTGGCGCAGCGACGCCCGCGGTGTGATCGCGGGACTGACCAGCTACGTCACCAAGGGACACCTGGCCCGGGCGGTGCTGGAGGCCACCGGCTGGCAGACCCGCGAGGTGGTCGACGCGATGAACGCCGACTCCGGGCTGACGCTGCGCGCACTCAACGTCGACGGCGGCATGACCGCGAACAACCTGCTGATGCAGTTCATCGCCGACGTGCTGGAGGTCCCGGTGGTCCGGCCGATGGTGGCCGAGACGGTGTCGCTGGGCGCGGCGTACGCGGCCGGGCTGGCGGTCGGCTACTGGCCGGACCTGGCGGGCCTGCGCCGCAACTGGCACCGGGCGGCGCAGTGGACCCCGGCGCTGGACCCGGCACGGCGAGCGGCGGAACAGGAGAACTGGCAGGCGGCGGTGGAGCGCACGCTGGGCTGGGTCCGGACCCCGGCCGGCGTCCGGACCCGGTGACCCGCCGCCGGGTCAGGAGGGCAGTTGCCGCCGGGTTCGCAGGGTCGCCCAGACCATCTTGCCGTCGTGGGTGGCCATCGCCCCCCACGCCGCGGACTTGCCGTCCACCATCCGCAGACCCCAGCCGCGGTTGTCCGCCGTCGGTTCCCGCAGCGAGGGCAGCCCGGGATCGCGGTCGCGGACGGACAGGTGCAGCCCCGGGCCGCGGCGCCACACGGCGGCGGAGAGCTCCGTGCCGGCGTGTTCGACGGCGTTGCGGACGAGTTCCGACATGATCTCGCGGCTCGGCGTCTGCAGTTCCGGCATGTGCCAGCTGGCGCAGGCGATGTCAACGAGCTCGCAGGCCACCTCGACCGACGAGGCCTCCGGCGGCAGGTTGGCCAGGTGCAGGCGTTCGGTGAGCGGCGTCGGGCCGGCCATCGCGGCCCGGGCCTCCGCCACCGTGGCGAAGACCGGGAACAGCCGGGTGGTGCCGAGCCGGCGCAGCCGCCCGGCCAGCGGGGCGGTGGGCGCGAGGGTGAGGGCCAGCCGTACGGGCGGGTACATGCCGGCGGCGGAGCGGTGCGCGGCCAGCCACATCGCCGCGCTGACCGCGTACGGGTCCTCGAAGCGGCTCAGGTCGACGACCATCGCGGCGGGATGCTCGGCGAGGCATTTGCGGAAGCCGGCGTACAGCTCCACGCTCAGGCGCAGGCTGAACTTGCCGCGCACCGCCATCTCGACCATGCCGGTGTCGACGTCGCAGGAGACCCCGAAGCACCCGCTGAGGTCGTCGTCGCGGAACATATAGGGAGGACCGACCTCCGTCATGGGACCAACTCCTGATCGAGGCCGCACTGATCCCGCGCGGCCGCCCCCGGGAGTCTGGTCCTCCTTGCGTCAACCAGTCAACCGGTGACGCCGGGTCACACCCGAACGGGCGACAATTCGTCAATGTCAATGCAAGAAGCAGGATGCAGCATCGCCGATCAGACGGTCCGCAAGGCCGTGAGCAGGCGGTCGACCTCCTCAACGGTGTTGTAGTGGTAGATGCTGGCCCGCACTGCGCCGCCGCTGTCGCGCAGCCCGGCCGCGGCGAAGTACTCATACGCGTAGTAGTCGCCGGAGAAGACGCAGACGCCCTGATCACCCAGCGTCCGGGCGGTCTCGGCGGGGGACCGGCCGCGGAGCCGGAAGGACACCGTGGGGCAGCGTGCGGACGGTGCCGGCAGGACTGTCACGTCGGGGTTCGCCGCGAGGCCGGCGAGCAGCCGGTCCAGCAACTCCGTCTCGTGGGCGGCGGCCACGGTCATCCCGGCCACCACCCGGGCCCGCCGCCCCGCACCCACCCCGGCTGTGCCGCCGCCGTTGTCGCCAGGCCTGGCCGCGCCGTCGCCGCCGGGCCCGGCAGGGCCGCTGCCGGAGAGCTCGGGCAGGGCCGCCAGGTGTTCGACGGCGGCGATGACGCCGGCCAGCAGCTCGAAGCTCGGCGTGCCGAACTCGAAGCGCTCCGGCACCGCGTCCGACGACGGGATCAGCTTCTCCGGCCGCAGCGCCTCCCACACGGCCGGGTCCGCGACCACCGCGGCGAGGTGCGGGCCCGACCACTTGTAGGCGCTCGTCACGTAGAAGTCGGCACCGAGCTCCCGGACATCGGTCGGCACGTGCGCGGTCGCGTGCACGCCGTCGACGTACACCAGCGCGCCCGCCGCGTGGGCCAGGTCGGCGATCTCCCGGACCCGGGGCATCGCGCCGGTCACGTTGCTGGCCGCGGTCACCGCCACCACCCGGGTGCGCGGGCCGACCAGGTCGGCGTACTGCTTCGCGGGCAGGTCACCGCTCTCCGGGTCGAACTCCGCCCAGCGCACGGTCGCGCCGGCGCCCTCGGCGGCCTGCACCCACGGGCGCACGTTCGCGTCGTGGTCCAGCCGCGACACCACCACCTCGTCACCGGGCTGCCAGGACTGCGCCAGGGTGCGGGCGACCACGTACGTCAGGGCCGTCGCGCTCGGGCCGAACACCACCCCGCCCGGCACCCCGCCGACCAGATCGGCCACCGCCTCCCGGGCCGCCGTGACGATCTCGGTGGACCGCCGCCCGGGCTCGAAGGCCGCGCTGCGGTTGGAAACGGCCCGGCCCAGCGTGCCGGCGACGGCGGCGATGACGGGAGCGGCCACCTGGGTGCCGGCCGCACCGTCCAGGTGGGCGAAACCTTCGGCGAGCGCGGGATAGGTGGCCCGGACCCGGGCGACGTCGTACGGCATGGGCCGACCCTAGTGCAGCGCCTGCCGGGCCCCCGGATGACCGGGACCACGCGGGCGGGTGTGCGGGGTGCTGTTCCCCGGGCCGAGTCCTGGGTCGTTGCTGCTGGCCGGCGGCCTCGGCGGACGTACGTCGGGCAGGTCAGGGCGGCGCTGCCGGTGCGGGCCGGACCACCCGCTCGCGGTGGCCCATGACGTCCGGGCCGTGGCGGGCGAGCATCCGGAGTACCTCGCGGTGACGGGTGTCCGACCGGCGGGTGCGAAGCTGCGCTGAATTACTGTTGTACCCTCCTGCCATGCTGCTCGGGTGATCGTCGCTTTCACCGCCGAGTTGTGGCTCTGGGAGGCCCGGCGCCTCGACAGCTGGACCTTCGTCAGCCTGCCCGCCGGGGCGTCCGAGGAGATCCGCGAGCTGACCGGTGGGCAGGCCCGGGGCTTCGGGTCGGTGCGGGTCCGGGTCACCGTCGGCGGCAGCGTCTGGCGGACGTCGATCTTCCCGGACGGCAAGCGGGAGGTCTACGTGCTGCCGGTCAAGCGGGCCGTCCGGCAGGCCGAGGGTCTCGGGCCGGGTGACACCGCGGCCGTGAGCATCGAGCTGACGGACTTCTGAGCCGTGCCCGGGAACGCTCTGCGGGCGAGCGGCTCGCTGGCCGGGAACGCTCTGCGGGCGAGCGGCTTGCTGGCCGGGAACGCTCTGCGGGCGAGCGGCTTGCTGGCCGGGGTCAGCAGCGGCGCAGCACCAGCGTCACGAAGCCGAGCACCTTGCGATATCCGCGCAGCCACCGCTCGCGGTGTTCCCGGGCCTGGGCGAGCGCCTCCGCCGCGTCCGGGTGGCCCGGGTTGTCCAGCGCCCATCCGGTCAGCGAGCCGGTCCAGGACCATTCGTAGTTGTCCCACTCGGCCGTGTCGCTGACGTGGGCGTAGACCGGCGTCCAGCCCGCCTGCTCGGCAGCGTCGACCAGGTCGGCCAGGCCGGTGTGGTCCTCGGGCCGCAATCCGAGCGCGGCCAGCGCCTCGGGGGTCGGTGGCGCCTCCCAGAAGCACTCGCCGATCAGCAGGACGCCGTCCGGATGCGCGTGCCGGCCGGCCAGCTCCAGGGTGCCGGCGAAGCCGCCGAGGGCGTGCGTCGACCCGACGCAGAGCACCAGGTCGTAGTCGCCGTCCGGCACGTACGAGCGGGCGTCGCGTTCGTGCAGGGTGAGCCGGTCGGCGAGGCCGCGTTCGGCGGCGGCGGTCGCGGCGCGCTCCAGGGCGTGCCGGTTGAGGTCGACGGCGTCCGCGTGGCCGTCCGGGTGGTGGGCCAGGGCCTGCAGCGCCCACGCCGCCTCGCCGCAGCCCAGGTCCAGGATCCGGGCCGTGGGTTGCCGGTCCGCCCGGCGCAGCAGCCGGTTGACGTTGACCCCGAGCAGCGGGGCGGCGATCGGGTGGTGGGTGTGCGCGATGGCGCTGAGTCGGTGACGGTCCACCCGGGCAGTCAACACCAGTGCTGCCGCAGCCAGGGGAGCAGCAGGGCCAGCGCCCGGTCGGCGTGCATGGCGCCCAGGTGGTCGGCGCCGGCCAGCAGTTCCACCGTCCAGCCCTGCTTGGTGAGCTGGTCGCGGTTCGCGCGTACGGCGTCCGCGATGGCCACATAGGTGTCGCCCCACCGGGGCCCGTACCGGATGTTGTCCTCCGCGCCGGCGAAGACCAGCCGCGGCAGGGTGAGCCGGTCCAGGGCCGCGCGTTCGTCGAAGTCCTGCAGGGACTCGTAGAGCGTGACGTACTGCTGGGCCTGGTCCGGGGTCTGGCCGCCGTCCGCCGAGTCCCAGTCGCCGGGCTGCACGGTGGCGCCGGTGGCCGCCGGCTGGTCGCGGTTGGCCAGGGCGATCCGGTGGGCGGCGTGGGTGACGGCCAGCATCGGGCCGTAGGGGGCGTCGAGCGGCGGGAAGCCACCCATGGCCAGCGCGGCGAGCCGGTCGGTGCGGGTGGCGAGCTGCAGGCCGGCCAGGGCCAGCCAGGAGTAGCCGTAGTAGGCGAAGCGCTCCGCGCCGGCCGCGTCGGCGATCGCGAGCAGGTCGGCGGCGACGGCCGCGGCGGTCAGTGTGCGGGGTTTGGGATGCGCGGCGAGGTGGGCCTCGTAGCCGGCGGCGATCACCCGGTAGCCGGCGTCGGCCAGGCCGGTGGCCAGCGAGTGGCCGACGTCGGGATCGGCGCCCCAGGCCCGCAGTTCCTCGGCCGCCGCCCCCTCGATGGGGGCGATGCTGATCGGCAGGAGGACCGCCGGCCCGTCACCCAGGACCGACACCTCCAGCGGGGAGTTGTCGTGCAGCTGTGCGGACATCATGAAAACACTATACGCTGTAAGGACTATGGATGTGAACGCCCACGTGCGCCGGCTCTGGCGGCACCGCGGCACGACGGTGCCGGCCCCGCGCCGCGGCCCGCGGCAGCAGCTCGACCTGGACGAGATCCTGCTGACCGGCATCTCGCTCGCGGACGCCGACGGGCTGGCGGCGGTCTCCACCCGGGCGATCGCGGCTCGGCTCGGCCGCAGCGCCATGGCGCTCTACCCGTACGTGGGGTCGAAGGAGGAGCTGCTGGCGCTGATGCAGGACCACGCCTCGGCGATGCCCGCGTGGGCCGACCCGGGCGGCAGCCTGACCGCCGACCTGCAAGCCTGGTCCGTGGCGCTGTACGAGGTCTACCTGGCCCACCCGTGGCTGGCCGGGCGGCCGTGGTCGCAGGCCACCCAGGGCCCGCACGAGCAGGACTGGCTGGAACGCCTGCTGCGGATCTTCGACGGCTGGCAAGTGCCGCCCCGGTCCCGCCCCTCGGCGGTCACCATGCTCTACGCCACGGTCCGCGCGACTGCCGAGACCACGGCCGCGTACCGGCGGATGACCCGGGAGGGCGCCACCGTGTGGCGCGAGCAGGCGGCGGCGACCCGGGAGCAGATCCCGGACCTGGCCGACCGCTATCCGCTGTCAACCGGCCTCGAGCCCCTCACCCCGGACTGGCAGCAGAACCCCCGCGCCGCCCTCACCGGCGCGGTGGACCTGCTCGCCGCGGCACTCGAGGCCGGCTGACCGCGCCGGTGGCCGGCCGGAGCTTGCGCTCCCCGGCCGGCCCCGGCTGTCGGGTCGGTCAGAGACCGATGTTCGCCTGCGGCCCCGCGTACTGCTTCAGCAGCGCGGGCACGTTCGCCGCCGGGTCGAGGGTGTACGAGTAGTAGCTGCTCGGCGTGAAGGCCGACCCGGAGGTCTTCTGGTTGCCCGTGGAGTTGACCACGATGCTGCCGCTCTGCTTGAGCTGCGCCGTCGTGTCCGGGTAGTACGGGTCCTTCACGGTGTCGAAGTAGCTGTTCTCCAGCACCATCTTCGTCGCGCCGCGGGCGTAGTTGCCGTAGGAGGCGATGTTCTGCAGGTAGTTGTTGTAGAGGTGGGCCAGGGCGACGTTGTCGGTGCTGGGGTTGCGTTGGTTGGTGTCGTGGATCCAGTTGTGGTGGATGGTCATCCGGGCGGTGACGTTGTCGGTCCAGCCGATGCCGAAGGTTTTGTTGTTGCTGGCGAGCACGTTCCAGGAGACGGTGAGGTAGGTGGTGTCCTTGCGGCTGTCGATGAGGCCGTCGTTCATCCGGGTGAGGGTGTTGTGGTCGATCCAGATGTGGTCGGCGGTGTCCATCTGGATGGCGTCGTAGTCGTAGAGCTTGTCGTCGGGGTCGTCGTCGGTCATCTGGGTGTCGCGGATGGTGAGGTTGCGGATGATGACGTTCTTGACGCCGGTGCCGAGGAAGAAGCCGCCGCCGACGATGTGGCCGCTGGTGCCGACCCCGACGATGGTCTTGTTCGACTGCACCTTCAGCTCGGTGCCCTTGGGCGTGACGGTGATCGCGCCCTTCACCTTGATCACGTACGGGGTGGTCGCGGTGACGTATTTCTGCAGGTCGGCCAGCGTGCTCACGGTGACCGTGGGCCCGGCCGCCCCGCCGGTGGTGCCGCCGCCGGTGGAGGCGAAACCGTCCGCGACGTTCGACCACGTGCGCCCGCCGGCCGACACGGCCCGGAACGCGAACTGCTTGTTGCTGTTGGCGGTGCAGGTTTCCTGGATGATCGGGGTGCCGGAGGTGGTGGAGGCGTCCTTGTCGCTGATGCACAGGCCGCTGCCGACGTTGATGATCTGGAAGGTGTCGGTGCCGCTGGCGACCAGTCGCCATTGCTGGTTGGTCTGGCTGGCGACGCAGGTGTACTGCTGCAGTTGGGTGCCGGAGGTGGTGGAGAAGCCGGGTACGTCGATGCATTTGCCGCTGTTGACGTTGACCAGTTGGTAGTTCGAGCCGGCCGCGGTGAGTTTGAACTGCTGCCACGCGGCGCCGGTGGTGCAGCCCCACTGTTGCAGGGTGGTGCTGTTGGCGGTGGAGGCGGCGGGCACGTCGATGCACATGCCGCTCTTGGCCACGGCCAGCTGGTAGTTGCCGCCCACTGCGGGCAGGGTCGCGGCCTGCGACGGCAGCGCGGTGTAACCGACGATCGCGGCGGGGACCGCGAGCACGGCGGCCAGCAGCACGGCGCGTTTCCTTCTCAACATGAGCTCTCCTCGGGGAAGGGGGCGGGGGAGGTCAGCCGACCGGGTTCCAGCCGTCGGTGCCGGCCAGGTATTTCTGTGGGGTGTAGTTGGCTGCGGTGGCGTCGCTCATTTGCGGTCGGTTGCTGTTGGTGCCGGCGCCGGAGCCGGTGTTCTTGTATTCGGTGAAGCGGGCGTTCTTCCAGGTGTTGCTGGACATGTCGGTCCAGGGTTGGGTGGTTTTGATGGTGGTGCTGAGGTTGGACTCGCGGTAGAGGACCTGGGCGTCGGGGCCCCAGGGGCGGCCGAGTTGGGTGACGTTGCTGGCTGCGCCGGTGATGGTGGATTTGTAGAACAGGAAGCCGTAGGGGTTGGTGGCTTCGGTGCGGGCGGCGGTGATGGGTCCGCCGGTGGTGCGGCGTTCGTGGACGGTGGTGGTGTGGAAGACGGCGGTGCCGCCGCCGAAGATGAAGTCGACGGTGCCTTCGATGTAGGCGTTGCGGTAGTAGGAGCGGTAGTTGTTGATCAGTAGGGTGTCCTGGTTGCCGAGGAAGCGGACGTTGGTGAAGGTGGAGCGGTCGGCGTTGATGTTGGCGGCGACGGCTTGGCTGCCTTCGCCGTAGTCGTTGGCGATGGTCAGGTTGCTCGCGGTGAAGTCGTGGCCGTTGACGAAGACGGTGGCGCTGCCGGAGGTGCCGTAGCCGCCGGCCGAGCTGTGGTTGTTCACGATGACCGTCTGCGCCGCCGACGTGCCGAGACCCTGCAGGGTCACGTACGGCTTGTTGGCCGGGATCGTCACGATCTCCCGGTAGGTGCCCGCCTTGACGGTGATGACCCGGCGGGTGGTGTTGTTCGCCGGCACGGCGTCGATGGCGGCCTGCACGGTGGAGTACTGGCCGGTGCCGTCCTTGGCGACCGTCGCGCTGCCGGTGGCGGCCCCGCGGAAGGCCCACTGCTTGTTGCTGTTGGCGGTGCAGGTTTCCTGGATGATCGGGGCGCCGGAGGTGGTGGAGGCGTCCTTGTCGCTGATGCACAGGCCGCTGCCGACGTTGATGATCTGGAAGGTGTCGGTGCCGCTGGCGACCAGTCGCCATTGCTGGTTGGTCTGGCTGGCGACGCAGGTGTACTGCTGCAGTTGGGTGCCGGAGGTGGTGGAGAAGCCGGGTACGTCGATGCATTTGCCGCTGTTGACGTTGACCAGTTGGTAGTTCGAGCCGGCCGCGGTGAGTTTGAACTGCTGCCACGCGGCGCCGGTGGTGCAGCCCCACTGTTGCAGGGTGGTGCTGTTGGCGGTGGAGGCGGCGGGCACGTCGATGCACATGCCGCTCTTGGCCACGGCCAGCTGGTAGGTGCCGCCCACTGCGGGCAGGGTCGCGGCCTGCGACGGCAGCACGCTGTAGACGATCGCGGCGCCGGGGATGACGATCGCCAGCGCGGTCACGAGGAGACGCCTCGCCACTCTTGATCCAGACACTTCCGGTCCTCTCGGACGGGACCCAGGGCAGCGGGAGCGCTCCCATATGGTCACGTTGAGTCATCGCCGCCCGGGGGAGGGCGGCACTGTCGTAGATGCGGGACCGGCCGGGCGACAACAGAAATCGCCGGAGAAAAGTTCCGGGAGGTCGCCGGGCCCTCGCTTTACAGCCCTCGGGTGCTGTGTCACGATACGGCGCAACCATCGATCGCCGTCACGTTGCCGCAGTTCACCACGTTCATCCGCCGGTCGGCCCGGGACGCGCTCAACGACATTCGTCTATGTTTTCGGTTCGTGACGCCGGTCGGCGCCGGCGCGGGCAGGACGGGGACGAGGGAGGGCGGGCCGGTGACGCAGAGTCAGGCCGTTGGGCAGGACCTGGCCCGGCTCGTCCGCGACGCGCAGGCCGGCAGCGCGGGCGCCCTCGACGAGCTCGTCGCCGAGCACCTCCCGTTGGTCTACAACATCATCGGCCGCGCGCTGCACGGCCACCCGGACGTGGACGACGTGGTGCAGGAGACCATGCTGCGGTCCATCCGCGCGCTGCCGACCCTGCGCGAGCCGAACCGGTACCGGTCCTGGCTGGTGGCGATCGCATACCGGCAGATCCAGCTGCACCTGCGGTCGCGCATTGTCACCCGGCAGCGCCGCGCCGCCGAGCCGGCGGACCTGCCCGACCCCGAGGGCGACTTCGCCGAGCGCGCCACCGCCGAGCTCGTCGTCGCCGACCAGCGCCGCGAGCTGGTCGAGGCGGTCGGCTGGCTCGACGCCGGTGACCGCACGCTGCTCGGGCTCTGGTGGCAGGAGTCGGCCGGCGAACTGACCCGCAGCGAGCTGGCCTCGGCCCTGCGGGTGCCGCCCAAGCACGCCGCGGTCCGGGTGCAGCGGATGAAGGCCCAGCTCGACGCGGCCCGCGGCGTCGTCCGGGCGCTGCGGGCCCGGCCGCGCTGCGCCGGCCTGAGCGGCCAGCTGCGCAGGTGGGACGGCGCCGCGGATCCGTTGTGGCGCAAGCGGCTGGTCCGGCACGTCCGGGAGTGCCCGCAGTGCGGCCCGCGTGGGCGGGGCCTGCTCGCGCCCGAGGAGCTGCTGCTCGGCTTCGCCGCGCTGCCGGTGCCGGTGGCCCTGCTCGCCGGGCTCAAGGCGGGAGCGGTCGCCCAGGCCGGGCTCTCCGCGGGCGCCTCGGTGCTCGCCCACCTGCAGGCGTTGCTGCACCACAAGGCCCTGGCGGTGGGCGCTGCGGCGACGATCGCGGTCGGCGGCGGCGTGGTCTACGCGGTCCACCAGACCGACCTGCCGCGGTCGGGCGCCGGCAGCGGGATCGCGCTGCCCGAGCTCACCACCCGGCCGCTCACCCCGGAGCCGGCCCGGCCGTCCGCGTCCGCCCCGGCCGCGCCCGGCCGGACCCCGACGGCCCGGCCGGGCACCGGCCTCGGCGTCCAGCGGGCCGACATCTACGTCGCCCCGGACGGCAAGGACTCCGGCGACGGCAGCCTGCGCCGGCCGTACGCCAGCCTGCAGCGGGCGGTGGCGGCCGTCCGGCCGGGACAGACGATCGCCCTGCGCGGCGGGACCTACCGGCCCGCCGCCGGGATCACGATCACCACCAGCGGTACGGCGGCCGAGCGCATCATGCTCAGCAACTACCGCGACGAGCGGCCGGTCATCGACGCCACCCGCGTGCCCGCCGACCAGTGGGCGATCACCCAGCAGACCGCCTACTGGACGGTGCAGGGGCTGGAGCTGCGGGGATCACGCAGCCACGGGTACGTCTGCCGGGCCTGCCGGGACAACGTGTTCCGGCGGTTGTCCCTGCACGACAACGTGCGCTCCGGGATGCTGCTGCGCGACCCCGGCACCACCCGGAACCAGGTGCTGGACAGCGACTTCTCCGCCAACCGGGACCCGTCCGCGCCCGGCCGGGTGGGCATCGGCCTGGGCGTGCAGTTCGGCGCCGGCGCCGGCAACCTGATCCGCGGCAACCGGGCCTTCAGCAACGGCAGCACCGGCATCGACCTGGGCTCGTTCGGCAGCCCGGTGACGGTCGAGTACACCTGGTCGTACGGCAACGGCGCCAGCGGCTTCGCCCTCGGCGGCAGCGACCCGCCGGTGGCCGCGGCGCACCGGCTGCGCCACGACGCGGCCTGGGACAACGCCGGCCACGGCTTCACCGACGAGGGCAACCCGGCGGCGCTGGAGCTGAGCAACTCCACCGCGTTCCGCAACCGGGGCACGGGCTTCGCGCTGCTGGACGCGGCGGCGGTGCTGCGCGCCAACGCGGCGGTCGGCAACGCGGACCCGGAGAGCCTGTCACCGGCGGCGCGCGCGGACCGCAACAGCTGGCAGCAGCAGGGCTGGAGCGCGGCGAAGTTCCGCTCGACGGACCCGGCGGCCGCGCAGGGCGCCCGGACCGCGGACGGCAAGCTGCCGGGAACCGACTTCCTCACCACCGGCAACGGCGTGGGCGCCTCGATGGCCGGCGGCTCCTAGGTCTCGGTCAGCATGCGCACCACTGTGGACGGCAGGTCGCGGTCGGCGTAGAGCAGCCGTACCGCATCGGGGTCGGGGTTGCCCGCGTCCGGGCCGCGCCAGACCCGGCGCAGGCCGGTGCGTTCGGTCGCGCGCTGCGAGCGGGTGTTGCCCTCCAGCAGGTACGCGGTCATCGGCAGCTCCGGCCGCAGCTCCCGGGCGGCGCCGAACGCGGCCCGGCTGAGCTCCTGCGCGTACCCCTGGCCCCAGCAGGCGGGGGAGAGCCGGAAGCCGAGGTTCCACGCCACGCCGTACCGGATGAAGGTGCCGCCGATGCCGACCAGCCGGCCCGCGGTGGCCGGGCCGGCGCTGCGGGCCACCCACATGCCCAGCCCGTCGCGCGCCCAGGCGGCCCGCCAGCGGTCGATCATCGTGGCCGTCTGCGCCGGCGTCACGTGCCGGGTGAGCGGGTCGTCGCGCCAGACCCGCGGGTCCGCGTAGAGCTCGTGCACCTCGGCCAGGTCGCCCTGCTCCGGTACGGCGAGCCGCAGCCGCTCGGTGGTCCCCGTCCCGGCCATGTCAGCCGAGCGCGACGGTCAGCAGGCCGGAGATCATCGCTGGATCGTACGCGTCGGAGTCGCTCAGCACGACGATCCGGCAGTCCAGCTCCGGCACGCAGGCGTCGAACGCGACGAACCCGGCGTTGTCCCCGGAGTGGTGGAACCAGCGGCGCCCGCGCACCGTGCCGACGAACCAGCCGTACCCGTAGCCGCTCGCGTCCGCGCCCATCCCCGTCGCCGCCCGCTCGCCGAGCATCAGCGTGCGGTAGCGCTCGCCGAGCAGCCGGCCCGCGCGCAGGCCGTCGATCCAGGCCACCAGGTCCGCCGCGGTCGACCAGATGTCACCCGCGCCCAGGTTGACGACGTCCAGCTCCCAGGAGGCGACCGGCCGGCCCTGAAGGTCGTGGCCTCGCGCGAGGTCCGCGCGGTCGCCGGGAGAGCCGGCGAAGGTGCCGGCCAGGCCCAGCGGCGTGAGGATCTCGTCGGCGAGGAAGTCCCGGTAGGGCCGGCCGGCGGCCTCCTGCACCACGTGCGCGAGCAGGACGTACGCCGGGCTGCTGTAGTGCCACCCGGCGCCGGGCCGGCCATCGGCCGACCCTAGCGTCCCGGGCCGCCGCCGATCGCCGCGGCCACGTGCTTCTCGATCGCCGCGAGCGCGTTGTCGTCGAGCTGGTGGTCGGTGCGCATCCGGTCGGTCAGGATCCGGATCGGGTCGTGCAGCGGTCCGGTCACCCCGGCGTACGTCCGGAAGTGCAGCAGCCGGGGCCCGGCGCCGGCCCGTACCGGATGGACCGCGGTCTGCGCCGCCCGGGTGACCGCCTCCACGTCCGTGCCGTCCACGTTCTGGGCGGTCAGGCAGTCGCAGCCGGGCGGGCCGCCCTCGTGCTGGTCGGCGCAGCAGAACAGCACCGGCAGCCGTTGCCGCACCGCGTGGTCGAGGGTGCCGGTGAGCCCGGGTGCGCCGTCCTCGCCGACGAAGCACACCACCACCGCGGGCCGGTGCCGCAGGACGTCGTCGGCGGCCAGCGCGACGGCGCGGGCCGGGTCGCCCGGCCGGTGCGTGGGCAGCAGGGTGTCGGACGGGCCCAGCGCGCTCCGCAGGCCCACGATGACGGCTTCCTCGCCGAGATGGGCGCCCTGCTCCTCGCCCCGCCGCAGCAGCAGCATCCGGTGCAGCAGCTCCGTGCGTTGCGCGGCGGTCGCCGGATGGATGCCGGTCATCGCGTGCACCTCCGTAGCTTACGGCTCGCCGAGTGTGGTCGGCGGATTAGTCGAACGACAGGGGCTAAAGGCCCGGGTCCGGGACCCTCTCCGGGACCGGACGGGACCTTTGGCCCTGCGAACGGCGGCCGGAGATCGCCAAGACTCGGTGACAGTCGTGGAAAGGACCTCGCGTGGACGCGCTCGACATCGCCCGCTGGCAGTTCGGCATCACCACCGTGTACCACTTCATCTTCGTGCCGATCACCATCGGGATGTCGATGCTCGTCGCGGGCCTGCAGACCGCGTGGGTACGCACCGGCAAGGAGCAGTACCTGCGGGCCACCAAGTTCTGGGGCAAGCTGTTCCTGATCAACTTCGCGATGGGGGTGGTCACCGGCATCGTGCAGGAGTTCCAGTTCGGGATGAACTGGAGTGACTACTCGCGCTTCGTCGGCGACATCTTCGGGGCGCCGCTGGCCATCGAGGGCCTGCTGGCGTTCTTCCTCGAGTCCACGTTCCTCGGGTTGTGGATCTTCGGCTGGGACCGGCTGCCGAAGAAGCTGCACCTGGCGACGATCTGGCTGGCCGCCATCGGCACGCTGCTGTCGGCGTACTTCATCCTGGCGGCGAACTCCTGGATGCAGCACCCGGTCGGCTACCAGGTCAACCCGGACAGCGGCCGGGCCGAGCTGCACAGCATCGGCGCCGTGCTGACCAACTCCACCACCCTGGTCACGTTCCCGCACACCGTGACGGCCTGCTTCCTGACCGCCGGCGCGCTCATGCTCGCGGTCAGCGCCTGGCACCTGCGCAAGCGGCACCAGGAGGAGGTCTTCCGCCCCGGGCTGCGGCTGGGTGCCTGGGTGGTGCTGATCGCCGGGGTCGGCGTGCTGATCACCGGCGACCTGCAGGCCCGGATCATGACCGAGCAGCAGCCGATGAAGATGGCCGCCGCGGAGGCGCTCTACGAGACCTCCGAGCCCGCGTCGTTCTCGCTGTTCACCATCGGCTCGCTGGACGGCAGCGAAGAGGTGGCCAGCGTGCGCATCCCGTCGTTGCTCTCCTTCATGGCGACCGGCAGCCCGAGCGGCGAGGTCGAGGGCATCAACAACATCCAGCAGCAGTACGAGCAGAAGTACGGCCCCGGCGATTACACGCCCAACGTGCCCATCACGTACTGGTCGTTCCGGTTGATGATCGGTTTCGGCGGGCTCGCCATGGCGATCGCGGCGCTGGCCCTGTGGCTCAGCCGCAAGGGCCGTACGCCCACCCATCGCTGGCTGTGGACCGCGGCCATCGCCACCGTCTCCATGCCGCTGCTGGCGAACTCGTTCGGCTGGATCTTCACCGAGATGGGCCGGCAACCGTGGACGGTGTTCGGCGTCTTCAAGACCGCCGAGAGCGGATCGCCGGCCGTCAGCACCGCCGAGGCGGCGACCTCGCTGATCGTCCTCACGCTGCTCTACGGGGTGCTCGCCGTCATCGAGGTCGGGCTCTTCATCCGGTACGCCCGGGCCGGCGCGCCCGAGATCGAGAAGCACGACGACGACGACGCCGACCGCCCGCTGGCCTTCGCGTACTAGGAGAACGGGATCATGGAACTCACCACTTTCTGGTTCGCGCTCATCGCGATCCTCTGGGCCGGCTACTTCCTGCTGGAGGGCTTCGACTTCGGCGTCGGCATCCTGCTGCCCGTGCTGGGCCGCACCGAACGCGAGCGCCGGCTGCTGATCAACACCATCGGCCCGGTCTGGGACGGCAACGAGGTGTGGCTGCTCGTCGCGGGCGGCGCCACCTTCGCCGCCTTCCCCGAGTGGTACGCCACGCTGTTCTCCGGCTTCTTCCTGCCGCTGCTGCTCATCCTGGTCGCGCTGATCCTGCGCGGGGTGGCCTTCGAGTACCGCGGCAAGGTCGACGACGACCGCTGGCGGCGGCGCTGGGACGCCTGCATCATCGGCGGCAGCCTGGTGCCGGCGCTGCTCTGGGGCGTGGCTTTCGGCAACATCGTGCGCGGCGTGGCGCTGGACGCCGACCACGAGTACGTCGGCGGGTTCTTCAACCTGCTCAACCCGTACGCGCTGCTCGGCGGGCTGACCACGCTGACGCTGTTCACCCTGCACGGCGCGGTGTTCCTGGCCCTGAAGACCGACGGCGAGGTGCGGGAGCGCGCGGGCCGGCTGGCGGCGCGGCTGGGCGGGCCGGCCGTCGCGGTCGCCGGCGGGTTCCTGCTCTGGACCGCGCTGGCCCACCACGACGCCGTCGGCTGGGTGCTGTCGGCCCTCGCGGCGGTCGCCCTGGTCGGCGGAGTGCTGGCGGCGTACGCGCGCCGCGAGGGCTGGGCGTTCCTGGCCACCGGCGCGACCATCGTGCTGGCCACCTTCGCGCTGTTCGTCACGCTGTTCCCGGACGTCATGCCGGCCTTCGATCCGGCCAACAGCCTGACCGTCGACAACGCGTCGTCCACGCCGTACACGCTCAAGGTGATGAGCTGGGTGGCCGTGCTCTTCACCCCGGTCGTGCTGGTGTACCAGGGCTGGACGTACTGGGTCTTCCGCAAGCGCCTCACCGTCGAGCAGATCCCGCCGGTGACCGTGCCGGTCCGGGAGAAAGTGTGAAGCCGCTCGACCCCCGGCTGCTCAGGTACGCCCGCTCCACGCGGGCGTACCTGGCTGTCACGGTGCTGCTCGGCACGGTGCTGGCCGGGCTGATCGTCGCCCAGGCCACGCTGCTGGCCGACGGCATCACCGCGGTCTTCCTGCACGGCGCGGGCGCCCGGGAGCTGCAGCCGACGCTGCTGTGGCTGATCACCGTCGTCGCCGCCCGGGCCGCGGTGGCCTGGGCGCAGGAGGTGGTCTCCGCGCGGTCCGCGGCCGGGGTGAAGAGCGAGCTGCGCCGCCGTCTGCTGGCCCACGTGGCGGCGCTCGGCCCGCGCGGCGACACCGGCGCGTTCGCCACCCTGATCACCCGCGGGCTGGACGCGCTGGACGCCTACTTCGCCCGCTACCTGCCGCAACTGGTGCTCGCCGCGCTGGTGCCGGTCATCGTGCTGAGCCGCCTGGCCGGCGCCGACCTGGTCGCCACCGTCACCATCGCGCTCACCCTGCCGCTGATCCCGGTGTTCATGGCGCTGGTCGGCATGCACACCGAGGCCGCCAACCGGCGGCAGTTCCGGCTGCTGCAACGGCTCTCGCACCACTTCCTCGACGTGGTCGCCGGGCTCGGCACGCTCAAGCTGTTCGGCCGCGCCCGGGCGCAGGCGGTGACGATCCGCCGGATCAGCGCCGAGCAGCGCCGGCTGACCATGCGCACGCTGCGCACCGCGTTCCTGTCGTCGCTGGTGCTGGAGCTGCTCGCGACGCTGTCGGTGGCGCTGGTGGCCGTCGGCATCGGGCTGCGGCTGGTCTCCGGCAACCTCGACCTGGCGACCGCCCTGCTGGTGCTGATCCTCGCCCCCGAGGCGTACCTGCCGCTGCGCCAGGTCGGCGCGAACTACCACGCCAGCGCCGAGGGGCTGGCCGCCGCCGAGGAGGCGTTCGCGGTGCTGGAGACCCCGGTGCCGCCCGCCGGCGACCGGCCCGCCCGGCTGGGCACGATCGTCTTCGACGACGTCGTGGTGAGCTATCCGGGCCGCGCGGAGCCGGCGTTGCGGCTGTCCGCGGTGATCGAGCCCGGCGAGGTGGTGGCGCTGACCGGCCCCAGCGGCTGCGGCAAGTCCACCGCGCTGGCCGTGCTGCTGGGCTTCGCCACGCCGGAATCGGGCGCGGTGCGGGTCGCCGGCGTGCCCCTGGCCGAGCTGGACCCGGCCGGCTGGCGCCGGCGGCTCGCCTGGGTGCCGCAGCGGCCCC
Source organism: Actinoplanes sp. NPDC049599 (assembly GCF_044465625.1). Lineage (NCBI taxonomy): Bacteria > Bacillati > Actinomycetota > Actinomycetes > Micromonosporales > Micromonosporaceae > Actinoplanes > Actinoplanes sp. NPDC049599. The sequence continues at coordinate 59,007 of NZ_JBITLX010000036.1, read as the reverse complement.
AGCTGTTCGCCGCCGACCTGCGGGCCAACGTCACGCTGGGTGCCGACGCGACCGAGGCCCAGGTACGCCGGGCCCTCGAGCAGGCCGGCGCGTCGGACTTCGTCGACGCCCTGCCGCAGGGGCTGGACACGGTGCTCAGCGACGACGGCACCGGGCTGTCCGCCGGTCAGCGGCAGCGGATCGCGCTGGCCCGGGCCTTCCTGCGGGACGCGCCCGTGGTGCTGCTCGACGAGCCCACCGCCAACCTCGACGCCGCTACCGCCGCCGGGGTGCTCGACGCGATCCGGCTGCTGGCGCGCGGGCGTACCGTGCTCATCGCCGCCCACCGCCCCGAGCTGATCGCGGTCGCCGCCCGCACGATCGACCTGACCCACGCCCCGGCGGGTGTGCGATGAGCTGGTTCCGGCTGCTCCGCGCCGTGTCCCGGCCGGCCACCCCCGGGCTGCTGCTCGCGGTGCTGGCCGGGGTCGGCTCCGCCGGTGCCGGCGTGGGCCTGATGGCCACCGCCGCCTGGCTGATCTCCCGCGCCGCGCTGCATCCGCCGGTGCTGCACCTGATGGTGGCGATCGTGGCCGTACGCGCCTTCGGCATCAGCCGCGGCGTGCTGCGGTACGTCGAACGGCTGGCCGGGCACGACGCCGCGCTGCGGGTGCTCGCCGAGCTGCGGGTGCGGCTGTACACCCGGCTGGAGCTGCTGGCGCCGGCCGGGCTGGCCACGTTCCGGCGCGCCGACCTGGTGCAGCGGCTGGTCACCGACGTCGACGCGGTGCTGGACATGCTGACCCGCGTGGTGCTGCCGTACGCGGTCACCGCGGTTGTCGGCGCCGGGGCGGTCGTGCTGGTCACGAGCCTGTCGCCGGTCGCGGGCGCGGCCCTCGCGGCGGGGCTGGTGGTCGTCGGGCTGGTCGTGCCGCTGCTCCAGGCCCGGGCGGCCCGGCGCGCGGACGGCCGGCTCGCCCCGCTGCGCGGCGAGCTCGCCACCGGCGCGGTGGACCTGCTGCACGGGCTGCCGGACCTGGTCGCGTACGGCGCGACCGACGCGCACCTGGCCCGGCTGAGCGCCGTGGACGCCCGGCTGCGCGACGCCGAACGGCGGTCCAGCCTGGCGGCCGGCACGTCGGCGGCGGTGACCGCGCTCGCCACCGGCCTGTGCGTGCTGGTCGGGCTGGCCGCCGGCGCGGTGGCGGTCCGCGCGGGCACGCTCTCCGGCGAGCTGCTCGCCGTGGTGGTGCTGACGCCGCTCGCGGTGTTCGAGGCGGCCGCCGGGCTGCCCGCCGCCGCCCAGCGCTTCGCCGGCGCCCGCGGCGCGCTGCGGCGCCTGGCCGACGTGTTCGCCGCCCCTCTGCCGGTGGCCGAGCCTGCCGTCCCCGCCGAGGTCCCCGACGGGCCGCACACCCTGCGGCTGGACGGGGTCACCGCGGGCTGGGTCCCCGGCCGGACCGCCGTGCGGGACGTGGATCTGGTGCTGCCGCCGGGCCGGCGGGTCGCGCTGGTCGGGCCGAGCGGCTCCGGCAAGAGCACCGTGGCCGCCCTGCTGGTCCGCTTCCTCGACCCGGACCGGGGCACCGTGAGCATCGACGGGATCGACCTGCGCGACCTGCCGTCGGACCGGGTCCGGCAGCTCGTCGGCTACCTGCCCGAGGACGCCTACCTGTTCGACACCAGCATCGAGGAGAACCTGCGGCTGGCCCGGCGCGACGCCACCGACGAGCAGCTCCGGTCCGCCTTGGCCGCGGCGCGCCTGCTGGACTGGGTCGACTCGTTGCCGGACGGCACGGCGACGCTGGTGGGGGAGCACGGCGTGCAGCTCTCCGGCGGTCAGCGGCGCCGGCTCGCGCTGGCCCGGGCGCTGCTGGCCGACTTCCGGATCCTCATCCTCGACGAGCCGACCGAGCACCTCGACGACGACACCGCCGCGGCGCTCACCCGCGACCTGCTGGCCGCGGCCGACGGCCGTACCGTGCTGCTCATCACCCACCGCACCGAGGGTCTGTCCGGGGTGGACGAGATCGTGACCATGGGGCCCGGCACACCGTGCCGGGCCCCACGGGACGGTCAGCTCGTCATCACGGGGTGACCACCCGGCCGCCGAGGGTCACGGCGAGCCGGCCGTCGGAGGCGAACGACCAGGCGAGCGCGCCGCTCAGGGCTGCGCATCGGGAGCCGTTGCTGCCGGACCAGAACTGGTTCGAGCCGTCCGCGTCGCCGATGATGCGGTCGTTCGTGCCGCTGCCGCTGCGGCACGAGGCGTTGTTCCGGAACACCGAGGTGCCGGCGTCGAAGGAGAAGTTGCGCTCGGTGTTGTCGATGCTGATGTTGTTGGAGATCGTCATCGAGCCCGGGTTGCTGTTGTAGGTGAACCCGTGCTTGCCGTTCTTGAAGGCGATGCTGCGCCGCACGATGTGGTTCACCTTGATGTCCTCGCCGCCGAGCTTGTAGCCGTTGCGGTCGCCGTTGCCGGCCTGCCCGCCGTTGCTCAGCGTGCCGTTGTTGTAGGCCAGCGAGTCCTCGATGGTGACCACGCCGATCGGCCCGGTGTCGGTCTTGGTGTAGAGGTCCCAGCCGTCGTCGATGTTGTTGTGCGACACCGCGTACCGGAAGACGTTGCCGGCGCCGACGGTCAGCTTGGCGGCGAAGCCGTCCGCGTCCTCACCGTCGGAGTCCGCGTTGTCGTGCGACTCCGCGCTCAGGATGAGGTTGTTGGCCGGCCACTGGGCGTTCGGGGTGTCCGAGGCGATCCGGGAGAGCTGGAGCCCGGTGTCGCGGTTGAACCGGGTCACCGTGCGCTCGATGATGTTGTTGCTGCCGCCCACGAAGATGCCGTTGTCGCCGGCCCGCTCGACGATGATCCCGGCGACCCGCCAGTACGACCCGTTCACCGCGAGCCCGCGGTTCGCCGGGTCCTCGGCCATCGCCGAGAAGTTGAGGATCGGCGTCTCACCGGGGTACGCGACCAGGTTCTTGCGGGCGCTCGCGGTGCCGTTGTTGCCGGCCGCGATGGTGATCGTCTGTGCGCTGGCGTAGGTGCCGCCGCGCAGGTAGATCGTCCCGCCGGCGGTGACCCGGGTGATCGCCGAGGCCAGCGTCGTCGGGGCGGCCTGGGTGCCGGCCGCGCCGGCGGTGCCGTTCGGCGCGGCGTACAGGGTGCCGCTGGCCGGGGGCGGGGTGGTCGCCGTGGGCGTCGGGGTCGGGCTGCTGGTCGGTGGGCTGGTCGGGGTGGTCGGCGTGGGCGTGCTGCCGCCGCCGGTGGTGACCGTGACATCGTCGAAGCCGGCGGACGCGTAGCCGGTCTGCACGCCGATCCGGCCGGCCGCAGTGACCGCGCTGGTGCCGGAACCGACCGGGGCCCCGTCGACGCTGCCGGTGACGGTCGAGCCGGTGACGCTCAGGCTCACCGTGTACCAGGTGCCGGTCGTCACGGTCCGCGCCGAGCTGCCGAGCACCGTGACGCTGCCGCTGTTGACGGCCTGCAGCTGCGCCTGGTTGCCGGGCAGCAGGGCCAGCCGGTAGAAGGTGGTCGAGCTCTTGGCCCGGGCCAGCAGGCCGACGAAACCGCCGGTGCCGAACGAGAGCGGCTTGACCCGCGCCGAGACGGTGTAGTCGGTCCAGCCGGCGTCACCGGCGAGGTTGCGGGCGTTCTCGCTGCCCGCGTTGGTCTGCCGCAGCGTCTGCGAGCCGTCGGCGACCACCGACCAGGTGCCGCCCGACTTCGACCAGCCGGAGGTGCTGCCGGACTCGAAGTCCGCGGTGAACACGGTCGCCGCCTGGGCGCTGGTCACGGTGGCGGCCAGGCCCGCCGTCACGAGGGCCACCAACGCGCCGGCGCCGGCGAGCCGGCGCAACCGGCGCGCCCGGGGTGAGGGTGCCATGGGTGTTTCTCCTTGTCACAAATGGACGTCGCCGGGGGTGCGCAGGGCGCAGCACGCAGCCCGGCGGCCATTGTGCAAAGGCCGTCGATCGGTTACGGGAATACGGTGTGGGAGCAGTCTCACCGCAGCGTGCGGGGCGTCCTCGGAATGGCATCCGGCGATATCCGGGGGACGGTTGTTCGTGAGGGAATCTTCACCCGCTGATATATGAGAGTCAATAAATATGATGTGCAGGTTTGTTGCATGGCGGCGTGCGCTCAGTCGGTCAGCACCTCGGCCAGCGGGCGGCGCCGGCTCGGGCTGCCCGGCTGGCCGTACCCGATCCGCAGGGCCATCTGCGGCACGCCGGATCGGCCCAGCGCGCGGCGCAGCTGGTCCCGGGCGGCCGGCACCTCGATCGGCTGCGAGATCATCGAGCAGGCCAGCCCGGCGCCGGTGACGGTGAGCAGGACCCGTTGCAGCGCCTGGCCCGCGACGATCTGGTCCTGCGGCCGATCGCCGGTCGTGCCGAGGATCGCCACCAGGGGCTCCGGTTCGAAGTCGCGGCCCGGTGCGCGCTTGCGGTCGCTGAAGGCGCGCTGGGGCAGCAGGTCCTGAGGTTCGGTCACGGGCGCGCCGGCCAGCACCGAGATGCCGTCGGAGGCGCTGTCGGCGTGCGTCCAGGTGGACAGCTCGGCCTGGTAGTGCACGTCGCGGCGGAGCACCCGGTCGGCGCTCTGCGCGATCTCGGCGAAGCCGCTGAGCGCGGTCATCCCGACGAGCAGGTCCAGCCAGCCGTTCTCGGCGCGGGCGGCGTCGATCAGCTGCTGCCGCGTCGCGGCCTCGACCGGGTCGGGCCAGAACGGCCGGCGGTTGCTGTGCCGGTGCGGGATGGCCGCCGTCAGCTCGGCCTCGGCGTAGCTGGGCGGACGCGGGGTGCCGGCGGTCAGCCGGGCGACCAGCTCCGGCTCCGCGGGGTCGGGCCGGAGCGTGACCTCCGCCGGGGTGCCGCCGGCGGCCAGCGCCAGCCGGGCGTTGAAGGTGGCGGCGCCGCAGGCGATGCGGACGGCCCAGCCGGTGCTGTCCGCGACGGCGAGCTGGCGGGCCGGGTCGGCCAGCACCTCGATCGCGCCGTCGCGCAGCCGGAACCGCCACGGCTGGCTGTTGTGCAGCGAGGGCGCCCGGACCGCTGCGGCGGCGGCGTGCCGCAGGTCGGCGTCGTCGTAGGTCATCGGGGTCACCCCTCGGTCCGGATGGTCTCGGCCGCGGCCCGTCGGGGCTGGGGCGGCAGGGCTTCGCCGGCGGGCGGGTAGCCCAGCCGGACAGCGAGGTAGGGCTCACCGACGCCCGACAGCAGCGTGGTGAGCAGGTGCCGGGACCAGGCCACCTCGACGGCCTCGCTGAGCGGCGCGGTGGCCAGCCCTTCGGCGGTGGCGAGCAGCAGCAGCGCGGACAGGGCCTCGCCGCCGCGCAGCAGGTCGGCGCGCCGGTCGGTGGTGCCGAAGATGATCACGTACGCGGCGCCCCGGTCCACGCCCTCGCCGGCGGTCAGCCCGGCCCGGCCCGCGGGGGCGAAATCCCGGACCGGCACCCGGCGCAGGGCCGGCTCCACCGCGGTCGCCGGGGTGACGCCGTCACCGCGCCACTGTGGCCGGTTGGTCCAGCGGTGCAGCTCCTCGCGGTAGGCGGGGTCGTCCCGTTCCGCGCCGGCGGCCCGCTCGGTCGAGATCGCCAGCGCCGGCACCTCATCACCGGGGACCACGTGCAGGTAGGCGCCCTCGGCCTCGACGAAGCGGCGGAGCCGGGTCAGCGTCTGCTCGTCGACGACCCGATCGCCGAAGGCACGCCGGTCGGTGCGGCGGCGGTTGATGACCGCCGCCATCCGCTGCGCCTCGGGGTCGGCCGGGCCCGGGTGCCCCAGGCGGACGCGGGCCAGCAACTCCGGCTGCGCGGGGTCGGGCAGCCGCTCGACGGTGCAGGTCCAGCCGGCCGCCGCGAGGACCGTGCGGGCGTGGTGCAGGGCGGTGCCGCAGCTGATCAGCAGCAGCCGCCCGTCCGGGTCGACGACGGTGAGTTGCCGGTCCGGCTCGGTGAACAGCTCCAGGGTGTCGCCGCTGATCCGCCAGCGCCAGGGCTGGGTGTTGAACACCGAGGGCGCGTGCAGCGCGGCAGCGGCGGCTGCCTCCAGCTGCCGGGTGCTCTCGGACGGGTGCGCGGTCATGACGGAAACCTCCTGGGCGACCTACCCACTTTGGCGCGGCCGTCCCGGGACGAGCAGGGCCGAAAGACCCGACTCACCCGGTACTCCGGCACGGCGATCATGCCGGCCGGCGGTGCGCCGCCGGGCCGGCTCAGGGGGCGGTGACCCGGTAGACGGCGCCGGCGTAGTCGTCGCTGACGTACAGCGCCCGGTCGGGGCCCTGCACGGCCATCACCGGCCGGCCCCAGCGGGAGCCGTCGGCCAACTGGAAACCGGTGAGCAGGGTCTGCTGCGGTCCGAGGGTGCCGTCGCGCCAGGCGAAGAACGACACCTCCGGCGGGCGGGGCGGGGTGCGGTTCCAGGAGCCGTGCACGCCGACCAGGGCGCCGGGGCCGTACCCGCCGGCCAGGCCCGGCGCGGTGGCGAAGCTCAGGCCCAGCGGCGCCGAGTGCGCGCCCATGCCCTGCTCGACCGGGGGCAGCGCGGCGCAGTCGAGCTTCGTGCCGTCCGGGTTGGTCTGCAGGTCCCGGACGAACGGCCGCCCGGTGTAGCTCAGCGGCGAGTCCGGCTCGCCCGGCGCCAGGTCCGGGTCCGGGTTGCAGTACGGCCACCCGAGGTCGCGTCCCTGTGCCAGCCGGGCCAGCGGCTCCAGCGGGTGGTCGTTCACGTACTCCTGCGTCACCCGCCCGCGGTCCGCGCCGTCGTACGGGTAGGCGATGTTGTCCCGGTTGTTGACCGCCGTCCACACCGCGCCGTCGGGGTCGACCGCGAGCCCGGTGCCGTTGCGGACGCCGCGCGCGTACACGGTGGGCTCGCCGCCGCCCGGCGGCACCCGGAGGATGGTGGCGCGTTCGGGCTCGGCCTCCCGGTCCTCGGCCGAGATGTTGCCGGTCGAGCCGACCGAGACGTAGAGCGCGCCGTCCTTGCCGACCGCGACGCTCTTGAGCGCGTGCGCGTAGGCCCCGCGCAGGTCGGGGCTCTTGGCGTCGGGCAGGCCGTCGGCGACCACCCGCCGGCCGGACACCGCCCCGGCCGCGTAGGCGAAGGCGTCCAGCCGGTCGCTCTCGGCCAGGTAGAGGGTGCTGCCGGCGAAGGCCAGCCCGTGCGGTTGGGTCAGGCCGCCGACCAGGGTGCGCTGGGCCGGCGCGGCGTCGGCCGGGCCGGGGGTCAGCGCGAGCACGTCGCCGTACTTGGGCCGGGAGACCAGCAGCCGGCCGTCCGGGCTCCAGGCCAGCAGCCGGGCGCCGGGCACCCGGGCCCAGACGGTGACCGTCCAGCCGGGCGGGGCCTGCACCTGCCGGGCCGTGTCGAACGGCGCGGTGTCGGTGCCGGCGAGCGTGCGTACGGTCGTGGCCGTCAGCGCCGGCACCGCCGCCGACGACGGCTGCACGGCGCCGGCCGCGGGGGTGCCGCCGGTGCGGGGAGCGGCCGGCTCGTCGGCGGAGCAGGCGGCCAGGGTCAGCGCCAGACCGGCGGCCACCGCCGCACGCACGATCGTCTTCATCACTGCATCTTCCACCCACCGGCGCGGCGGCCGGCAACCCAGGGCGGCCGGGTCCGGGTTCGCGGCACCCGGGGGATTTCCGGGTCGCCTGCCCCTTGCCCGCACGGCGGTGCGCGGACGAACGTGGCCGGTAGGGAACTGCCTGAGCGGGGCCGCCGGTCCCGCCGGACGTCACGAGAGGGCATGCCATGACACAGACGACACACGACACGGACGTCTTCGCCGGGCTGCGCGAGATCGTCGGCCAGGCCGACGCCGGCCGGGCGTTCGGGACGCCGGTCGCCCAGGACGGCACGATCGTGCTGCCGGTCGCGAAGGTCGGCGGCGGCGGTGGGGGCGGTGGCGGCACCGGTCCGGCCGACGACAAACAAGCCCCCACCGGTACGGGCGGCGGCTTCGGCATGACGGCCAAGGCGCTCGGCGTGTACGTGCTGCGCGACGGCAAGGTGAAGTGGCTGCCGGCGGTGGACGTGAACCGGATCGTCCTGGGTGGGCAGCTGGTGGCCGTGGCGGCGCTGCTGGTCGTCCGGGCGGTGCTGCAGTCGCGGACGGCTGCGCGCAAGCCCCGTGCCGCCGTCAGGATCGCGCAGCTGCGGCAGGTCCGCCGCGGCCGCAAGCACTGACGGGCCCGGTCAGTAGAGCGCGGGGCGCAGCAGGAAGGAGCTGTCGGCGCGGAACGCCGCGCTGCCGTCGAACTGGTCCACCCAGAGTTCGTCGCCGACGTGCCGCACGAACCAGCCGGGATAGTTCGACGACTCCAGCGCCACCGACCCGGCGGTGAAACCGGTCCGCACGCAGAAGGTGGCGTCCTTGCGGAACAGCGTCGTCCGCTCGTCCCGGCTCGGCACCAGCCGCCACGATTGGTGCCGCAGGAAGCGGCCGTCGGCGGCCCGGACGGAGACACAGGCCGGGTCCGCGAGACCGGAGGTCACCTCGACGGTGGCCCGGCGGCGGACCGCGGCGGCGCCGTCCGGGCTGGTCGGCACCAGGGCGGTGGTGTCGCCGGCGAGCGCGACGAAGCGACCACCGGCGTTCGCCGGCTCCAGCGACACCCGCCCGGCCGGCAGCCGTGCAGGCGCGGGCGCGGGCGCGACCGGCGCGGCGACCGGCGCCGCGATCACCTCGTGGGCCGCCGGCCGGATCATGGACCAGCCGGCCGGGATTGCGGCCAGCCCGGCGGCCAGCACGCCGGCGGTCACCGCGACGCCGAGGGGATGCGCCCGGACCGCCGCGCCGAACCGGCCGATCGCGGAGATCCCCGGCGGGGCGCCCGCCTCCGCGGGATCGCAGCGCGCGGCGAGCGTCGCCGGGACGGGCAGCAGCGCGAGCCCGGCCAGCAGGCGGTCGGTCGCCACCATGCCCTCGCCCGCTTGCGCGCACGCGGCGCAGGACCGCAGGTGCCGCACGATGCGCTTGCGCCAGAGCGGCCCCGGCACCCCGTCCCAGCCGGCGAGCACGGCGTCCAGCCCGTCGCAGCCGGGCACGGCGTCCAGCGCCGCGACGATCGAGCGGCTCTGCTCGAGGTGCTCACGCATCCGCTGCAGCCGGACGCCGGCGTGCGCGACGCCGACCCCGAGGGCCTCGGCCACCTCGGCGCGGGTGAGCTCGCCGGCGGTCTGCAGCCACCACAGCGGGAGCACGGCCCGGTCGTCGGCGGACAGCCAGCGGCCGGCGTGCAGCACCTGGCGCCGCTGGGCGGACAGCTCCACCCGCAGCAGGGTGGCCCCCTCCACCTCGGTGGCGGCGTCGGGCCGGCCGGCGGCCTCGTCCAGGCTGGTCTCGCGCCCGGCGGCCACCTCGCCGCGGGCCAGCTGCGTGCTGATCCGGTTCACCGCGATCGCCGTCAGCCAGGACCGGAAGCTCCCGGGCCGGCGCAACGCCGGGAGCTGCCGCACCATCCGGAACATGACGTCCTGCACCACGTCGTCGACGTCGGCGTGCCCGCTCAGCGCCCGCCGCGCCAGGTTGTAGACCAGCGGCAGCTGCGAGCGGACCAGCTCCTCCAGCGCGCCGGGGTCACCCGAGCGCGCCGCGATGACAAGCGCGGTGTCGCCGGTCGTTCTCGGTCGGGCTCGCATTGCTCCATCACTGCCGGGCGGTCCGAGGTGCCGTGGTGACTGTGAACGACGCGGTCGGCCGAGTCAATGGACCGGGCCGGCCACGACGGTGCGCCGGCGGCGGTCAGCGCCGCTGCCGGGCCATCCACTGCCAGATGTGGGTGCCGCGGATGCTCGGGTCGTTGCGGGCCACGTAGATCCACGACCAGTGGCCGGGGAACTGGTAGCCGTTCCACACCACGTGGTCGTAGAGCGTCAGCAGGGAACCCGGGATCAGGTCGTGCGCGTGGACGGTGTTCGGCTCCGGCGGCACGGTCGTGTCGTCGCGCGAGGTGACCAGCCAGGTCGGGGTGCGGATCGCGGCCAGCTCGGCGTCGATCAGCACCCGGGGGCCGCCCGGCTGGAGGGACTGGACGACACCGCAGATCGGCACGGACGCGGCGAACAGGTCCGGGTAGGTGGTGGTCATCTTCATGCTCATGTAGCCGCCGTTGCTGCAGCCGGCCACGGAGATCCGGTCGCGGTCGATCGGGTGTCGGCGGGCCAGGTCGCGGACGATCTCGCGGATGAGCGGGGCGAAGCGGGGGCCGTCCTCCAGCCAGTACGACGTGCTCTGCGGCGCCACCACGTAGGCGCCGTGGAAGATCCGCTGGGCCTGCGGGGTCGCGAAGCCCAGCGCGCCGCGGTTGGCCCGCAGCGTGGTCTCGTTGTCGTAGTAACCGTCGGGCAGCGAGGCGCCCTCGCCGCCGCCGTGCAGCCAGACCACGAGCGGGTGCCGGCCGGGTCCGTGCGGTGAGTACAGCCGGTACTTCATGCCCGAGCCGGAGACGTGGTAGCTGAAGGCGTCCACCTCGGGGTTCGACAGCCTGCCCTGGGTGAAGCCGGTGATGGTGATCGAGCCACCCCCGCGCCGGGGGAGCGGCAGGTTCTGGGTGATGGTGTAGACGAGGTCGAGCCGGACGTTGCGGCCCCGGCTCACGATGTAGCCGAGCGTGCCGCCGCCGAGCTGACCCTCGCCGTGGCTCAGCTCCAGCACGATGTCGCCGTGGCGGTCCAGCCGGGCGGCGGTCACCGGGCGGTCCAGGTCGTACTCGCTGAAGATGGTGTCGCCCGCGGCGAGCGGGATCGGGCTGGTGGCCTTGGCGTGCACGGAGAAGGTGCCGGTCGTCAGGCCGGCCGGGTCGATCGGGCCGAGCCGGGAGGTGCGCAGGGTCACCGAGGTGACCTGCTCACCACCGTCGAGCACCTCGGCGTCGAGCCGGAACGTCACCCCGGTGGTCGGGCGGCCGGCGGCCCGGGCGGCGAGGCCGGGGAAGGACAGGCCCGCGGCGGCGCCGGCGCCGGTGGCCAGGACGGTACGACGGTTGATGGGCATGGTCACGCGGACTCCCTTGTCGCAGTTCCTCCCAGTGATGCCGGTCTATCACAGAAGCCGCGCGGGGCGGAAGGGACGCCGCTGCTCACCGGCGCCGCGCGGGCCCTGCGCCCGCCGGCCGGGTCCGGGCACCGAGCCCCGCGGCGTAGCGGTGCCGCCCGGCGGCAGGCGTCCCCGCTGCCGGGTCAGCGCATGCCGGGGTGGCCGAGCGCGAACGAGTAGCCCAGGTAGAGCCCGAAGAGTCCCTGGTGGACCGCGATGAAGGCGAGCCCCTTGCCGGGCGGCAGCACGAGAAAGATCGCGCCGGGGTAGCCCAGCAGGTGCAGGCCGATCAGTGGCAGCTCGGTGAGCCGGCGCCGGGCGCGGCCGCTGAGCAGGTGCCGGGTGCTGCCCAGGCGCATGGTGACGGCCTTCAGGATCAGCAGCGGGACCAGCGTCGACCCCTGGTGGCGGTGGCACACGCGCTGCGGCAGACCCCCGGCCGGGGCGGCCCAGGCGGCGAAGGCGCGGACCAGCGTCCGCAGGTCGGGTTCGTCGTCCGCCTCGCCCGGGGCGGCGGGCCGCCTGCCGGGCCGGCGGGTCCACCAGTCGTAGCTGAGGCCCACGCCGAGGTTGGTCAGCGTGACGCCGACCAGGTAGTCGGTGCCGGGCGACCGGAAGATCCGGAAGTGCCGCAGGCCGCGGCCGAGCGCGGCGAGCTGCGCCGACAGCATCGCGCCGTACGCGGCCAGGATGAGCTGCCACCAGGAGTCGCCGATCAGGAAGAACGCGGCCAGGGCCAGCACGGAGAGCGTGCCGATCAGCGCGGTCTGCCCGGCCTGGCTGCCGGGGTGCCGGTCCGGGGGGTCGGCGCGGCGGGCGGGAGCCGCGGCGCCGACCCCCCGGTGCCGGGCGGGCAACTCTGTCGACGGCATCTCGGCTCCCGCTCCACGGTGGTCCTCACGAGGTGGCCGCCGGGGTCCGGAGCGGGCTGGTGGAAATTATTACCCGGACGGCGAGGCGCCGACACCGGCGGTCGTGCCGGATCGCGTCAGGTGCACAGCATCGGTCCGCCAGGTCAGGTCGGCCGGGTCAGGTCGGCCGGGTCAGGTCGGCCGGGTCCTGGCGCGCCCGGGTCCTGGCGTGGCTCGGCGTCCGTCAGGCTGTTAGCGCAGGTCGAGACGCTTCTCTCAGTCGTCGGCCCGGCGTTGCCGGGCGTCGCGGTGGCTCGCGCCGCCGTCCGGGGCTCCCAGTTCTGCACCATACGACGAACCGGGTGGCGGCCGAACAGCCGCTGGAAGGCCGGAGCGGTCCCGGGTTCCGGCCTCCGCCGGCCGGGGGAGCGGTCGCTCAGGGCCGGTCCGCGTAGGCGGCCAGACCGCCGAGCTCCGCGCTCGCCAGGAACACCGTCCGGACGGTGACGATCGCCTCCTCCACGTGCGCCGCGCAGCCCCAGGCGGAGTCACCCCAGGGATCGGCGATCTTCACCTCGGCCGGCTCGGGGCACTGCCGGCCGGCGCCGCCGAGCTGGCACCACGCGGGACGCGCGGCGGCGCGGTGGGCCTCGGCGGTGTCGCGGACCCGGCCCGCGATCGCGGCCGCCGAGGCGGCCCGGCGCACCGCCTGCTCCCGCATCCGGCGTTCGGCGCGGACCGCGGTCAGCATCGCCAGGCGCAGGTCCAGGTGCTGCGCGACGATGCCGGCGAGGTGGCCGAGCACGGTCATCTGCAGCTCGGTCGGCTGCCGCGGCGCCGTGTCCATCGCGGTGACCGTGCCCAGGTGCTGGCCGTCGGCCGTGACGATCGGCGCGGCGGCGTAGAAGCGCAGGCGGGGCCCGCCGCGGACCAACGGGTGGTCCCTCGTGCGCGGGTCGGCGGCGGCGTCGTTCACCACGTACGGGCCGCCGGCGCGGAACGCCGAAGCGCACAGCCCGGGCTCCACGCCGACCTGGGTCACGCCGCGCAGACCCCGGGAAGCCGCGAACCAGACCCGGTCGGCGTCCACGATGCTCACCGTGGCGATGGGGGTGCCGCAGACGGTGGCGGCGGCGCGGGTGAAGGCGTCGAACTCGCCGGCGACCGGGGCGTCCAGGATCTCGTACCGGCGTACCGCCGCGAGGCGGACGTCGTCCAGGAGCGCGGCGGTAAGGGTGGCGGACACAGCGACCTCTCTCGGGACCGCCGCCGCGTGCCCGCAGCCATGCTGGTCACGGTGATCTTGTCGGCACGGGAGCGGGGTCCGGGCTCACGTCACGCCCAGTTATAGAAGCGTCGTTGCCGGATGACAACCAAACCGGGCGGATGTCCTCCTATCGCGCACATCGATCAACGCCGGGCATGGCGACGGGGAGACGCTGACCCGGGGCCGGGGCGCGCTGCTCCGGCGTCTTCCTGGCACGGCGACGGGGAGATGCTGGCCCGGGGCCGCGGGGCGCTGCCCCGGCGACTTCCTCACCGACCCGCCGGGCGCCTGGGCCGAGCCGCACCGCGACGAGCTGCAGCGAGCCCCGGAAACGACAGAACCGCACACCCGTCGACTTTCGCCATTCAGTGCCGTCGCAGCCTCAGCGGCAGCCTTCCCGCAGATCATTGGTGAGCTAAAACGTTCCAGCCTCACCGCACCGCTACAAGGTCCACCACTCGCGCCCCTTTCCTCCTGAGATGAACCCCTCAACCTCCACCACGCCAATCCCTGCATACCGGATGAACCCGGCAACGTGCTGGATCGCCGGGAGGCCGTGATCCAGAAATGGCGAAAGTCGAGCGCACACCCGGATACGCCAACATCGACAGGCGGGCTCGTGGTGGCGGTGTTAGCTTCGGGAAAGAGCAATGCGGAATTTGCGCCAGTCAATATGTGGCAGCGCGGTGGGGCATGCGTCGGGATGCCGGTGTTTCGGCAGGCCAGCGCAGCCGCCGGTGCTGGCCGTCCTCCTCCTCCTCCTCCTCCTCCTGCCGCCGCTGGTGCGGGCACTTCTCCCGGCGTCGGCTCGGATCCCCGTCCTGCCCGAGCAGGCGGCCGTCCCCCCGCCCGCGGCCGGACCTCCTTCCGGCCGCCGACCCCGCGCCCCGGCCGGTGCAAACGACCACCCCGCCCGGCCAGGACCGCCCGCAGCTCCGGCCCGCCCCGGCACCCCGCCCGGCCCCCTTGCGCCACCCCGCCGACCCCTGCGCCACCGCCGGGCACACCCGTGACGCCGGCGGCAGCGGATCTCCCGCGATAGGCACCGTCCCGTCCTCCTGGTGGCCCGAGATCGTCGCCGCCCCCCCGACCTCGGCGAAGCCCCGACCATGGCGCGCGCCGTGCCGCCGGCCGTCGTTGTTGTTGATGTCGAGGTGCTGCCGAGTTGCACCTGAATGCCGGCACCGTGCGCAACTACATCTCAGGGATTCTCCGCAAGACCGGGACCCGCAACAGGCTGGAGGCGATCCGGCCGGCCGAGGACGCCGGCTGGTTCCAGTGATGGGTCCACCCGACTGCTCAGGGGGTGAGGAAGGGCAGGTCGAGAGCCGCAGCAGCAGGTCGCCGATCTGGTGGTCCGGCCGGGTGGTGTCGCGGTTGTGCCCGGCGAGGTCGCTCCGGCAGGGTGCCGCCGACGCTCCTCCCCGGCGCCGTCCTGGGCTCGAGTCTCGGCGCGGGTGGCGTGCCGGCCCAGTGAGTCCTGTCAGCGAAATCGCTGACGCCCGTCACGTTTGAGTCGGCCGGGTGGGGACAGATCCTGCTATATCGTCAGCTCATGGCGCGTCAGACCGCGGACACCCTGGCCTGGCTGCGGAGCAGCCCGCCGCCCGAGGAACTCGTCGAGGCGTACCCGCAGGAGTGGCTCCAGGTGCGCCGCGACTTCCACGAGATCCTCGAGCGGGACGACGCCGAGGAGATCAAGTCGTACATGACCCGGATGTCCCGGCCCGCGGCGGAGCCGGCCGGCCGGGCCCGGCCACAGGCCGCCCGGCTGACCGCCGAGGTCCGCCGGCAGATGGCGGTGCACCTGCTCAAACAGGCGATCCTCAGCGCGTCCACCGGGGTCACCGCGGGCCGGGTCCGGTTCAACCTGGTCAACGGCTACGTCGCCCAGCGGCTGCTGTTCCGCCGCGGCCTGGACCGCAAGCCGGTGTCGCTGCGCGCCTTCCGGCTGCTCTGGCCGCTGCTGCGGCAGCGGCGGCTGCTGATGCCCCTGGTGCAGCCGAAGGGGATCTGGTGCTTCTACTCCCGGCCGTTGATCACCCGGCTGGCCGCGCTGATCGGCGACCGCTCCTGCCTGGAGATCGCGGCGGGCGACGGTACGCTCGCCCGCTTCCTCACCGACGCGGGCGTCCGGATCACCGCCACGGACGACCACAGCTGGAGCGACACGATCACGTTCCCCGAGACGGTGCTGGAGCAGGACGCCCGTACCGCGCTGCGGGTCCACCGGCCGGAGGTGGTCGTGTGCTCCTGGCCGCCCGCGGGCAACCCGTTCGAGCAGCACGTGTTCACCACGCCCAGCGTGCAGTGCTACGTGGTGATCGGCTCCCGGCACGAGGCCAGCAGCGGCAACTGGGCGGCCTACCGGGCGCAGCGGGACTTCGACCTGGTGCTCGACGAGGAGCTCAGCCGGCTGGTGCTGCCGCCCGAGGTCGAGCAGGCCGTGTACGTCTTCACCCGGACCGCCGCCGGCTGACCCCGGCTACGCGGCCGGCCCGTTGTCCCGGGCCGTGATGGCGTCGGCGATGAACACCTGGAACTCGGCGAACTTCTCCGCGCTCATCGTCCAGCGGCGCCCGCCCGTGATGTCGTCCTTGCCGTACGCGCGGCCGAGCCGGACCTTGACGCCGTCCCGGTGCGGCGTCGCGTTGATCCGCAGGTAGGACACGTGGTAGCGGGTGCTCTCCTCGGTGCCGCTGTGGAAGATCTCCAGCACTCGGCCGTCCAGCAGGATGATCTCCTGCTCCAGCGCGAACTCGGTCGCCATGGTCCCGCCTCACCGTCGGTCGCCGGGCCCGGACGGCCTACGACACCGGGGTGACGGTAGCCGCCGGGGACAACCGGCTGACGCCGGCGCGCCCACGGCGGCGGCACCGGGCCGGTTGGCCTTCAAGACCGGGGAGACACCGCGGGCGCGTCCGGGGCTCCCCGCCGGCGCCGGGCCAGCACGAGCGCCCGGCCGGCGAGGCCGACGGCGAAGACCAGCAGCCCGGCCGTCACCGACTGCCAGGGCAGGGTGGCGACCAGGACGAGGCAGCCGGCGATGCCCAGGACGTTGAGCCCGCGCGGCCACCGGCGGTCCGCCGCCGGCTGGGTCAGCGCGGCGGCGTTCGCCAGGGCGTAGTAGACGAGCACACCGAACGAGGAGAAGCCGATCGCCGTCCGCAGGTCGAGGGTGGCGACCAGCACGACGGTCACGACGGCGAGCGCCACCTCGGCGTGGTGCGGGACCCGGTAGCGCGGGTGCACGGCGGCCAGCCAGGACGGCAGGTCGCGGTGCCGGGCCATGGCCAGGCCGGTGCGCCCGACGCCCGCGATCAGCGCGAGCAGCGCGCCGAGCGCGGCCAGCGCGGCACCGGCCCGGACGACCGGCGCGAGGTGCGGGACGCCGGCGGCCTGCACGGCGGTGGTCAGCGGGGAGGTGGCGGCGGCCAGGGCGGCGGGGCCCGCGGCCAGCAGCGCGGCGACCGCCACCACCAGGTACACCGAGACGGCGATGCCCAGCGCGAGCGGGATGGCCCGGGGGATGGTCCGGCGGGGCTCGCGGACCTCCTCGCCGAGGGTGGCGATCCGGGCGTATCCGGCGAAGGCGAAGAACAGCAGGCCCGCGGCCTGGAGGATGCCGTATCCGCCACCGGTGCCGAGCGCCTGCCGGCCGCCCAGGTTGGCGAGATCGGCGTGCCCGCCCACCGCGATGCCCACCACCACGACCGCGAGGACCGTGAGGCTGGCGGCGACCAGGACGCGGGTGAGCGTGGCCGTTCTGGTCACCCCGCGGTAGTTGAGGGCCGCCAGCCCGCACACCGCGGCCACCGCGCCGAGGCGCTGCGCCCACCACGGGCCGGGCACCGCGTACGCCGCGAAGGTCAGCGCCATCGCGGCGCAGGAGGCGGTCTTGCCGACCAGGAACCCCCAGCCGGCGGTGAACCCCCACCAGTGCCCGAGCCGCTCCCGGCCGTAGATGTAGGTGCCGCCCGAGGTCGGGTAGGCCGCCGCCAGCTGCGCCGAGGCCACCGCGTTGCAGTACGCGATCACGGCCGCGATCACCAGTCCGGCCAGCAGGCCGGTGCCGGCGACCCGGGCCGCCGGGCCGATCGCCGAGAACACCCCGGCGCCGATCATCGAGCCCAGCCCGATCACGACCGCGTCCCGGGTGCCCAGCCGGCGGGCGAGCCGGGTGTCGGGCGGTGTCTGAGCCGGCACGGCCACCTCCTGGCAGATTGCATCAAGCCAATTTGATGTATCATCGTCGTCGTGGTGTCACCGAGTCAACCGGCACCGGACTTCGTCCGTCTCGCCGGCCACCCGTTGCGCTGGCGCATGCTGACCGAGCTCGCCCGCGGTGACCTGCGGGTCCGGGAGCTGGTGGCGCTGCTGGGCGAGCCGCAGAGCCTGGTCTCGTACCATCTGCGGTTGTTGCGGTCCGGCGGCCTGGTCACCGCCGGGCGCAGCAGTTTCGACGGCCGCGACAGCTATTACCACCTGGACCTGGACCGCTGCGCCGAGGCGCTGGCCGACACCGGCGCCGCGCTGCACCCGATGCTGCGGCCGCCACCGCCACCGCCGCCACCGCCGCCCGAGGTGACCGTCCCGGTCGGCGTGCTGTTCGTGTGCACCGGCAACAGCGCCCGGTCACCGATCGCCGAGGCGCTGCTCCGCCATCGCACCGGCGGCCGCGTCGCGGTGGCCAGCGCCGGCATCAGCCCCAAGGCCGCCCTGCATCCCGAGGCCGTCCGGGCGCTGCGCGAGGGCTTCGGCATCGATCTCGCCGGGCAGTCGCCGCGGCCCCTCGCGGCGGTGCTCGACCGCCGGTTCGACCACGTCATCAGCCTGTGCGACAAGGCCCGCGAGGCCCTCACCGACCTGCCCGGCCGGCCCCGGCTGGCGCACTGGAGCATCGCCGACCCGGCCGCGGCCGCCGGCGCCGGCCACCGGGCCTTCCGGAACACCGCGGCCGAGATCGACAACCGCGTCCGGCACCTGGTGCCGGTCCTGGCCGCCACCCACCCCGTGAAGGAGATCCAGCCATGACCATCACCGATGACTACGTCAGCGTCCGCTACATCGTCGACGACGTGCAGGCGGCCGTCGACTTCTACACCGGGCACCTCGGCTTCGAGGTCAACACCAGCTTCGCCCCGGCCTTCGCCGACGTGCTCCGCGGCCGGCTGCGGCTGCTGCTGTCCGGGCCCGTCAGCTCGGGCGCCAGGGCCACCCCGGCGGCGGTCGCCGGTCCCGGCCGTAACCGCATCCACCTGATCGTGAAGGACCTGGAGGCCGAGATCGACCGGCTGCGGGGCGCCGGGCTGGCGTTCAGCAGCGAGCTGGTCTCGGGGCCCGGCGGCCGGCAGATCCTGCTCGCCGACCCGGCCGGCAACCTGGTCGAGCTCTTCGAGCCCGCCTGACCGCACCGGGCCCGCCCGCCGGCGAGCCAGGCCGGTCCCGTCGGCGCGCCGTCCGTTCGGGGACTTCCGGGCCTGAGCGTCCCCTTCGTGGAGTGACGACTGTCAATGGGTGTGGTCCGGGTCCGCGAACGGTGTGCGGACGCCGTCGTAGACGAGGCGCAGCATCATGCCCTGCTCCTGGTGCGGCAGGTTGTGGCAGTGGTTCATCCAGATTCCCGGGTTGCCGGCCCGGAACGCCACCTCCCACACCTCGCCCGGCCGTACGTCGAACGTGTCCACCCACACCGGGCTGCCGGAGCCGCGCCGGCCGTCCCGCGAGACGAGCAGCACCGGATGGCCGTGCAGGTGCCAGGGATGGGTCTCCAGGCTGCGGTTGACCACGGTGCAGCGGACCAGGTCCCCCTCGGCTACCAGCTGGTCCGGCACCGACGGGTGGCCGCGGCCGACGACGGTCTGCGCGTAGGCCGGACCACCGTCGACCATCGCCAGCGCGCGGTCCAGCACGAGCGTGAAGTGCCGGTCGGCGGCGCGGACGTCGAACGGCCACGGGGCGGGCTCGCCGTAGTGCAGCAGGTCCAGCTCCGGCCAGCGGGAGGTGTCCGGCCGCGCCGGATCGGGGCCGGTGTGACCGGCCGGGCGCAGCAGCAGCCCGGTGCCGTCCCCGGCGTCGAGGTTCAGCGTCACCGGCGTGTCCGGCATGGTCAGGACCACGTCGTACCGTCCGCCCGCCGGCAGGCGCAGCCCGGTCTGCCGGATCTCACCCGGGCGGTTCAGGTCGCGGCCGTCCACGGCCACCAGCCGGTACGTGGCCCCGGCGAGCGTGAACCGGTGCGGCGCGGAGTCGGTGTTGATCAGCCGCAGCCGGACGGCCGCGCCGGGGCGTGCGATGTGGACGGTCCGGCCCTCCCGGTCGCCGATCACCACGGCGTTGTCGAAGGTGTGCACGGGCACCGTCAGGTCCAGCCCCGGCTCACCCGCGGCCGCACGGGGAGTCACGACCAGCGTGCCGTACAGGCCCCGGCGCACGCCGGGGTGCGAGGCCCGGTGGGTGTGGTACCAGTACGTGCCCAGCTGGTCGGCGCGGAACCGGTAGACGAACTCGCCGCCCGGCGCCACCGCGTGCTGGGTGGCGCCGGGTGCGCCGTCCTCGCCGCACGGCACGTCGTAGCCGTGCCAGTGCAGGGTGACGCCGTCCTCGACGTCGGCGTTGCGCAGGGTCACCTCGATCAGGTCACCCTGCCGCGCGGTGATCGCCGGGCCGGGGAGCTTGCCGTCGTACGTCCATGCCTTGACGGCCGTACCGGACGCGAGGGTGACGGTCGCCGCCCGCGCGGTCAGGGTGTGCCGCCGGACGGCGCCGCCCGGCGCCGGCGCGCGCGGGCCGCGCAGGTCCGCCACCGAGACCGTCGCCCGGGACCCGGCAGCGGCCGGTCCGGGGCCGCCGCCGGTCTCCACCGGGCGCGGGTCCCGGAACAGCAGGCCGACGCCGGTGAGCCCGGCGCCCGCCGTGACCACCCCGCCGGCCAGCCGGAGGACACCGCGCCGGGAGAGACCCGGCGACCCGGCGCCGACCGGTGCCGCGGCCGGGACGGTCAGGACCCGGGCGGTCAGCAACGCGCCGGCGCCGACCAGCGACACCGCGATCAGTGCGGTGCTCCACCGCAGCGGGTATCCGGCCGTGAAGGTCACCACCGGGCCGGCCAGCGCGGCGTACCCGGCGGTGAGCAGTGCGACGACGGCGCCCGGCGTCTGCCGCGCCGCGCGTAGTGGCGGCCCGGCGATGAGCACAGCCGCCAACCCGGCGGCGCCGAGCAGCGGCAGCCCCAGCAGCACCTTCTCCTGCACGAACCACCAGCCCTGGCCGGCCAGCGCCGCCACGGTGCCCACCCGGGCCACCGTGGCCAGCACCGCGGCCACCAGCAGGCCGCCCGCGAGCCGGTGGCGCCGCAGGGCCGCCGTGACACCGGTGGCGAACCAGCAGGCGACACCCAGCAGCGCGACCCCGTGGTCCAGCAGGATCAGGCCGGCCGTTGTCATGACACCGATCGGGGCGAGCCGGTGGCCGCCCGCGACTCCTGCAGCACGGTCCGGACCACGGCCATCATCATCAGGCCGTTGACCGCGTGCAGGCCGAACACCAGCTGCCCGGCGGTCGTGCTCTGCCCGGCGTCGCCGAACGCCTTGGCGACGACCACGATCACGGGCTGCAGCACGCCGAGCCCGGCGACCAGGCCGGCCCGGCCGATCAGCCGCCCGGGCAGCCGGGCCACCGCCCCGGCCACGGTCAGCAGCACGGCGAGCAGAACGGTGCCCAGCCCCAGCATCCGGTGCGGCCGGAACGCCTCCTCGGTGGACGCGGTGTCGAACGCCCCGCTGGCGGCCAGGAAGAACTGCACCACGATGGCGAGCATCAGCGCCGCCGCCAGTCCGGTGAACGCTTTACGCATGAGGGCCCCCTGAAATCGGATCGGAGGGGATCGTCGCACCGGCCCGGCCGCTCGGTCCTCACCCGACGGACGGTTCCCGGCTACGCCGTCGGGCGTACGGGGACCGGCCCCGACCGCGCTTCTCGTCGTAGCCGCGGCGGCCGGCCGGGTGACTACGCTGACGCCATGCGCATCAGACCGACGTTGCTCCGGCTGCCCACCCGGGCGCAGGATCTGATCATCGCGCTCTTCGTCACCGTCATGCAGGTCCAGGGCACCCAGCGCCGATCAGCGGCCGAGGCGGAGAGCGTGCTGCGGCCGCTGGACGACCTCGGTCAGCTGGGCCTGGCCCTGTTGATCGTCAGCGGCGCCGTCCTGGCCGTCCGCCGCCGCCATCCGGTCGCGGTGTTCGTCATCTGCGCGCTGGTCAGCGCGACCTACTACACCCTGGACTTCCCGGACGGTCCGGGCTGGCTCGCGCTGTTCGTCGCGACCTACACGCTCACCGCGCTCGGCGACGGGCGGCGGTCGCTGCAGGTGGCCGGCGCCGGGATCACGGTGCTGACCGTCTGCTGGCTGATCGCCGGGATCGACGTCGAGCCGCGCGCCGCGCTCGGCTGGGTGTTCTTCCGGATCGGCGGCAGCGTCATGAGCGCCGCCCTGGGCGAGTCGGTCCGGTCCCGGCGGGTCATCGCGGCCGAGGCGCTGGCCCGGGCGGAAGCCGCCGAGCGGACCCGGGAGGAGGAGGCCCGCTCCCGGGTGGACGCCGAGCGGCTCCGGATCGCCCGCGAGGTGCACGACACCGTCGCGCACGCCATCGCCATCATCAACGTCCAGGCCGGGGTCACCGCGCACGTGCTCGACAAGCGGCCGGACCAGGCCCGCGAGACGCTGCGGACCATCGAGCGCACCAGCTCGCGCGCGTTGCAGGAGATGCGGACCATCCTCGGGGTGCTGCGCGACCCCGGCGACGACCGGGCGCCCGCCACCGACCGGCACGAGATCAACGAGCTCACCGCCCGGGCCCGCGAGGCCGGCCTCGACATCGACCTGCACGTGACCCCGCCGCCGGACCCGCCGCCCAGCGTGGTCAGCGGCGCCACCTACCGGATCCTGCAGGAGTCGATCACCAACGTGCTCCGGCACGCGGGCCCGACCCGGGTCCGGGTGGTGCTGGAGTACGGCGCCGACGACCTCCAGGTCCGGATCACCAACGAGGCCGGCCGGCCCGGGGCGGCCGGCGCCCCGGCGGAGGCGGGCGAGCCCGGCCGCGGCATCCTCGGGATGCGGGAACGCTGCCTGCTGCTCGGCGGCGACCTGGCCGCCGGGGCACTGCCCGGCGGCGGCTTCGAGGTCCGGGCCCGGCTGCCGCTGGCGCCCGCCGGCGCGGTGGGTCGGTGACCGCCGGCGGCCGGCCCATCCGGGTGGTGGTGGCCGACGACGAGGGGCTGGTCCGGTCGGGCTTCAAGCTGCTGCTCGACGTCGAGGACGACATCGAGGTGGTGGGTGAGGCGACCACCGGGGCGGAGGCGGTGGCGCAGGCCCGGCTCGCCCGGCCCGACGTCGTCCTGATGGACATCCGGATGCCGAAGGTGGACGGCATCCAGGCCACCGGCGAGATCGCCCGGACCGCCGGGTTGCAGCAGGTCCGGGTGCTGATCCTGACCACCTACGAGACCGACGCGTACGTGTTCGAGGCGCTCGAGGCCGGCGCGTCGGGTTTCCTGCTCAAGGACGCCGGACCGGCCGAGCTGCTGCACGCCATCCGGGTCGTCGCCGCCGGCGAGGCGCTGCTGGCGCCCCGGATCACCCGCCGGCTCATCGCCCGGTTCACCGCGGCCCGCACGGTCACCCGGGCCGGCGAGGAACGGCTGGCAGTGCTCACCCAGCGCGAGCGCGAGGTGCTCGCGCTCGTCGGGCAGGGGCTGAGCAACGACGAGATCGGCGCCGCGCTGTTCCTCAGCCCGGCGACCGCCCGCACCCACGTCAGCCACGCGATGGGCAAGCTGGGCGCGCGCGACCGGGCGCAGCTGGTGGTCATCGCGTTCCGGACCGGGCTGGCCACCCCTTGACGGACGGCATCGGTAAGTCGTAGCTTTCCGTTCGTGGAGACTTACCAAGCCGCCGACGGCTGGGACGCCCTGGGGGAACCCAGCCGGCGGGCCATCCTCGCCTGCCTGGCCGAGCGGCCCCGCGCCGTGGGCGAGCTCGCCGACGAGCTGCCGATCAGCCGGCCGGCGGTGTCGCAGCACCTCAAGGTGCTCAAGGACGCCGGGCTGGTCACCGATCGGGCGGCCGGCACCCGCCGGGTCTACCGGCTCAACCCCGCCGGGGTGGCGGCGCTGCGCGATCAGCTGGAGACGTTCTGGAACCGCGCCCTGGACGGCTATCAGGACGTAGCCGGACAACCGACCGAGGAGAAGTGATGACGGAGACGACAGCGGCAGTGGTGCGCCGGCAGATCGTGGTGCAGGCGCCGATCGAGCGGGCCTTCCTGGTGTTCACCGAGCGCTTCGGTGACTTCAAGCCGCCGGAGCACAACCTGCTCGGCGCGGCGATCGCCGAGACGGTGTTCGAGCCGAAGGTCGGCGGGCACATCTACGACCGGGCCGTGGACGGCAGCGAGTGCCGGTGGGCCCGGGTGCTGGCCTACGATCCCCCGGACCGGGTGGTGTTCAGCTGGGACATCAACCCGCAGTGGCAGCTGGAGACCGAGCCGGACAACACCAGCGAGGTCGAGGTCCGGTTCGTGGCCGAGACGCCGGAGCGGACCCGGGTGGAGCTGGAGCACCGGCACCTCGACCGGCACGGACCGGGCTGGCAGGGCGTCAGCGACGGCGTCGCCCACGACGAGGGCTGGCCGCTGTACCTGGACCGCTACGCCGCCCTGTTCGCCGACGGCGGCCGATAGCACCGAAGTTCGTCGATCCTTTTCGGCCCACGACCCGTATCTTCGTAGAGCCGGGGCAGGTTCGGCGGACGGAGGTGCCACGGTGGTCGGCAGGTTCGGCAAGGAGTCGCCGGGTCGTGAGCCGTCGCAGGCCGGTCCGCCGGAAGCGGCGCCCGGCCCGGCCCGGGGCTGGTTCGAACCCCCGTCCGGTACGGCCATGAGCGAGCCGACGCAGCTCCTGCCCGTGGTCGACCCGCCCCGCCGGCTGTCGCCGATGGTGGTGGCCCGCGCGGTGATCGTCTACCAGGAGCGGCCCCGGCGGCCCTGGCGGCTGTGGGTGTTCACGGTGGCGCTGGTCGCGCTGACCATCGGGGTCGTGCTCGGGCAGACGGCCGCGTTCGAGCCGGTCTACCGGCCGGCGCTGGACACCCAGGCGGTGGCCGTGCCGTCCGCGGCCGTGCCGTCCGGGCCGTCGCCGGGCCCGCTCGGTGTGCAGGGTCCGGCCGCGGCGAACCGGGTGACCGCGCCGCTCGGCGACGTGCGGGCCCGCACGCTCGAGGTGGTCGGCGCCCCGCCGGTGCTGCGCGTCCGCACCGCGGACCTGGGCGAGGCGCTGTTCGACATCGCGACGACGGACCCCGGCGTGGTGCCGAACCTGACCGACAGCAAGCGCGGGACCCGGCTGGAGGTGGTCCGGACCGGCGCCGCGGGCGCGGCCGAGGTGGTGATCCAGCTCAACGCGAAGGTGGCGTGGACGCTGCGGCTGCGGGGTGGCTCGGCCGAGCAGGACATCGACCTGCGGGCGGGCGGCGTGGCCGGGATGGAGGTGGCCGGCGGCACCGCCCGGGTGGTGGTGCGGCTGCCGAAGCCGAAGGGCACCGTGCCGGTCAAGGTGACCGGCCCGGTCGGCGAGCTGGTCGTGGGCACCACGGCCGGCACGCCGGTGCGGTTCCGGCTGGGCGGCGGCGCGGAGACGGCGGTCGTCGACGGCAAGACCCGCCGCAAGCTCAAGGCCGGCGCGAAGCTCACCTCGGCCGGCTGGTCCGGGGCCGGCAAGCGGTACGACGTGGTCGCCTCCGGCCCCATCACGTCGCTCGTCACGACGACGGACGGATGACGACCTTCAGCCCGCTCCGGGCGGCGGCGGTGCTCAGCGCGGTCGCCGCCGCGTCAAGCGGGAACACGTCCGAGACCAGCGGCCCCAGGTCGACCAGCCCCCGCGCGGCCAGGCTGATGGCGCGGGGGTAGACCTCGCCCATCCGCCGGGCCAGCACCAGGGTCAGCCCCTTGCGGCGGGCGGGCGCCGCGCTGAACGTGGTGCGGTCCCCGTCGGGGATGCCGACCAGCACGACCCGGGCGCCGGGCCGGGCCAGCCGCAGCGCCGTCGCCACCGCCGCGTCCGAGCCGGAGACCTCGAAGACCACGTCCGCGACCGCGGCCGCCGTCTCGTCGACCGCCTCCGCGCCGAACGTCTCCGCGACCGCCATCCGGTGCGGCAACGGCTCGGTGGCCAGCACCCGGGTGGCGCCGTGCCGCCGGGCCAGCTGGACGAGCAGCAGGCCGATCGGGCCGCAGCCGACCACCGCCACCGTCGCGGCCATCCGGACGTGGCCGAGGTCGAGCGCGTGCAACGCGACGCCGAGCGGCTCCAGCAGGGCGCCGTCGTCGTCGGAGAGGGTGTCCGGCAGCGGGTGCAGCCGGTGCGCCGGCCAGGTCAGGAACTGGCGCAGGCCGCCGTCGCAGGAGCCGTGCCCGGCGAAGACCACGTCCGGGCAGAGGTTGCCGTCCCCGGCCCGGCAGGGCTCGCAGCCGCCGCACGGGATGGCCGGGTCGATCGCGACCCGGCGGCCGTCCTCCGGCCCGCCGCGGACCACCCCCGCCATCTCGTGACCCAGCACGAGCGGCCGGGCCAGGACGGCGTCGCCGATCCCGCCCTCGGTGAACCAGTGCAGGTCGGAGCCGCAGACCCCGACCGAGGTCACCTCGACCAGCCGGTGGTCGCCGGTCGCCGGCGCGGGCCGTTCCTCGGTGTGCAGCCGGACGTCGCCGGCGCCGTGCAGCCGGGCCACCCGCATGCTGAGCTCGCTCACGGGTGGACGCTAGCACCGGCCTCCGGTGAGCGAGTCCGGGATCACAGCACCGCGGGCGAATTAGTTGTTGCGGCAACTTCTTCCTCGAGGTAAGTTGAAGCTACAACTAATTCGGAGGTCATCATGGCGTACATCAGCATCGTGGGCAGCGGGAACATGGGGCAGGCCATCGCCGGTCTGGCCGCCAAGGGTGGGCACAACGTGCAGCTGCTGAGCAGCTCCGACACGGCCACGGCGGTCGCCGGTGAGGTCGTGGTGCTGGCCGTGCCGTACCCGGCGGTCGCCGAGGTCATCGCCCAGCGCGGCCCGCAGCTGGCCGGCAAGGTCGTCGTGGACATCACCAACCCGCTGAACTTCGCGACGTTCGACAGCCTGACCGTCCCGGCCGACGGGTCCGCCGCCGCCGAGATCGCCGCCGCGCTGCCCGACTCGCGGGTGGTCAAGGCGTTCAACACCACCTTCGCCGGCACCCTGGTGTCCGGGGAACTGGGCGGGCAGCCGACCACCGTGCTCATCGCGGGCGACGACACGGACGCCAAGGCGCTGCTGGCCGGCGTGGTCAGCGCGGCCGGCCTGCGCGCGGTCGACGCCGGTGCCCTCAAGCGGGCCCGCGAGCTGGAGGCCGTCGGCTTCCTGCAGCTCACCCTCGCCGCCGCGGAGAAGATCTCGTGGACCGGCGGCCTCGCGGTGGTGGCGTCATGAGCATCGGCCCGGTCCGGCTCAACCACGCGGTGCTGTTCGTCGCCGACCTGCCGCGCGCCGAGCGCTTCTACACCGAGGTCTTCGGCATGGTCGTCGCCGCCCGCGAGCCCCGCGCGAACGCCGCCTTCCTGCGGCTGCCCCGCTCGGGCAACCACCACGACCTCGGGCTGTTCGGGGTCGGCCCGGCGGCACCGGCCAAGCGCCGCGGCGGCATCGGGCTCTACCACCTGGCCTGGCAGGTCGACACGATCGACGAGCTGGAGCAGGCCCGCGGCACGCTCGCCGAGGCGGGCGCGCTCACCGGCGAGTCGAGCCACGGCGCCACCAAGAGCGTCTACGGCGCCGACCCGGACGGCAACGAGTTCGAGATCATGTGGATGCTGCCCCGCGCGGAGTGGGGCGCCTACGAGAACGCGGCCCCGATCGACCGGCTCGACCTGGCGGCCGAGGTGCGGCGGTGGGCCGGCGTGCGTACCGCCGGCGAGATCGTGCCGGTGCGCGCGTGACCGCGCCGGGCGGTTTCGCGCCGCCGGTGGTGGCGACCGCCGGGTCCGCGGACCCGGCGGCGCCGCTGGTCGTGCTGCTGCACGGCCGTGGCTCGCACGAACGGGAGATCCTCACGCTGGCCGGTCGGCTGCCGGCCGGCCCGGCGTACGCGGCGGTCCGCGCGCCGATCGCCGAGGGCGGCGGCTACGCGTGGTTCGCCAACCGGGGCATCGGCCGCCCGGTCGCGACGTCGCTGCGCGCCACCACGGACTGGTTCCGCGGCTGGCTCGACGCCGTGGCGCCGGCCGGCCGCCCGGTGGTGCTGATCGGCTTCAGCGGCGGCGCGGCGTTCGCCGGCGGCCTGCTGCTGGACGACCCGGCCCGGTACGCGGGCGCCGCGATCCTGTCCGGCACGCTGCCGTTCGACGCCGGCGTGCCCACCACAGCGGGGCGGCTGACCGGGGTGCCCGTCCTGGTGGCCCAGGGCGAGCACGACACCGTCATCCCGCGCGAGCTGCTCGATCGCACCTGGGACTACCTGGCGGGGGAGTCCGGCGCGACCGTGACCGCCCGCCGTGATCCGGTGGGCCACACCATCGCCCCGGCCGCGCTGGACGCCGTGGCCGGCTGGCTGGGCGCCCGCCTCGCGTGACCCCGGCCCAGCCCGGGCTCAGGCGGGTTGCGCGACGATCCAGTCGCCGAGGGTGAAGTCGGTGCGGATGAACTTCTGCCGCACCAGGAACTCCTTGGTGCCCTTGAGCAGCGCCAGCCCCTCCGGGGTGAACGGCTCGGCCGGCCACTGCTCGGCGATCGTGGTCGCTTCGACGATCTTCGGCGGGAAGCCGTTGATGCTCACCGTGTAGGCCAGGAAGCCGGGCCAGTCGGCCTTGGCCCGGCCGGTGGCCTCGCGCTGGGCCTGCTGCCAGGCGGCCACGATGCCCGGCTTCGCGTTGCGGAACTTCTCGGTGACCACTGTGGAGCTGGTGCCGAGGTACTGGCGGTGGTCCTCGGAGGCCAGCGTGATGAGCGGGTAGCCCTTGGCCTTGAGCGCCTCGACGTTGGCGATCGGCACGGCCGCCGCGTCCACGTCGCCGCGTTCCAGGGCGGCCTCGACGTCGGAGCTGTAGATGTGGACGACCTCGGCGGGCTTCACCCCGGCGTCGCCGAGCGCGCCCAGCAGGTAGCGGTGGATGTACGAGCCGGTCTGGACCGCGACCTTCTTGCCGGCCAGTCCCGCCAGCGAGGTCGGCCCGCCCGCCTTCTTCGCCAGGATGCCGGCGTCCAGGTTGATCTGGGCCTGGGCGATGAGCCGGGTCGGCTGCCCGGCGCCCCGGGCGACCAGCGCCGGGGTGTCGCCGTAGGTGGCGAGGTCCAGCTCGCCGGCGGCCAGCGCCTGGTTGAGGTCGGGGCCGTTCGGGAACGTGACCACCTTGATCGCGCTGACGCCCACCGCCGACAGCGCGGGGACCAGGCCGTTCTTGCTGTTCAGGTAGCCGACCGGGCCGGAGAGCTGGTTGCCGTTGCCGATCGCGCCGACCCGCAGCGTGAAGCTGTCCCCGGGCCCGGCGGCCTCCGACGCCTCGGCGCCGCAGCCGGCGAGCGCCAGCAACGCGACCAGGGCGACAGCCGGCAATGTTCTCGTACGCATGGGTCAGTCTCCTTGGGACGGTGCGGGGGTGATCCGGGCGCGGCCCAGTTCGGGGCCGATGGCGGTGCGGGCGCCGGGCCTGCGGCCGCGGCCCCAGCCGAGCTCGCGGCGGTAGCTGCCGAGCAGCCCGGTGTCGGTCAGGTGGGCCTCGTCGCCCAGCGGCGACCCGGCCGGCGCGGGGTGGGTGAGCGGCGCGACGAACAGCGCGTCGGCCGGGCAGTGCGCCTCGCACATGAAGCAGGTCTGGCAGTCGCTCTGCCGGGCGATGACCGGGACGCCGTCGGCGCCGCGGTCGAAGACGTCGGTCGGGCACACCGCGATGCACACGTCGCAGGTGACGCACCGGCCGGCCGAGACAACTTCGATCATGACGCCACCGCCAGCTCCGGGCGCTCCGCCAGCAGCGACTCCGGGCGTACCCAGAGGTCGTCGAGGCCGCCGACGGTGAGCCGGCGGTGCTGGGCCGGGTCCAGGCCGGGGAATTCCTGGCGCCGGGCCATGCCCCGGCTCTCCGTGCGGGCCAGCGCGCTGGTGTACATCCACCGGGCGTGCGCGACCATCGCCGCCGCCTGCCGCAGCCGGGGTGTGCCGTCCGGGCCGGCGCCGGCGCCGGCGCGCAGCCGGGCCCACAGGTCGTCCAGTTCGGCCAGCGCCGGCCGTAACCGGTCGCCGTGCCGCAGGTAGTTCTTGTCGTACGGGTGCACCTGCCGGCGCAGCACGTCCTGCGCCTCGGCCCAGGGGTCCCCGCCGAAGCGCCGGCCGCTCGTGGGCCGGAGCGCGACCCCGCCCGCCCCGGTGAGCCGCCGCTTGCCGGCCGCCGGGCCCAGCGCCGCCGCGAACCGGGCCGCGCCGCCGCCGGCCCAGGTGCCGGACGACATCGCCCACGCCGCGTTGTGGCTGCCGCCGCCGGTGAAGCCGCCGCAGATGAGCTCGCGGGTGGCGGCGTCGCCGGCGGCGTACAGGCCGGGGACGGTGGTGGCGCAGTCGTCGGCCACGATCTGGATGCCGCCGGTGCCGCGGACGGTCCCCTCCAGCAGCAGCGTGACCGGGAACTTGTCGGTGAACGGGTTGATGCCGAGCCGGTCGAAGGTGAGGAAGAAGTTGGGCTGGCCCGAGCGCATGAGCGCCTGCTGCTCGGCCGTCGCCTGGTCGATCTGGCACAGCACGGTGCCGGTGCGCAGCAACTCCTTGGCGATCACCGAGCGGCCGCCCTGGCTGCCGGCCCCGGCCAGCGGGGCGCCGTCGCCGTGGAAGAACGTGGCGAAGCCGTAGTAGGCCGTCTTGGTCACCGAGGTGAAGGCCGGGGCTATCGCGTACGCGTTGGAGAACTCCATCCCGGACATCGCCGCGCCCACCTCGGCGGCGTAGAGCGCGCCGTCGCCGGTGGCCACGTCGCAGCCCAGCGCCTTGGACAGGAACGCGCAGCCGCCGGTGGCCAGCACCACCGCGCCGGCCCGTACCCGGTAGTCGGTGTGCAGCTGGCGGCGGTGGCCGCGGACGCCCGCCACCGCGCCGGTGGCGTCGACCAGCAGCTCGGTGACGGGGCTGTGGTCGAGGACGCGCACCCCGGCCCGCTTGATCCAGGACCGCATCCGGCGCATGTACTCGGGCCCCTGCAGGCCGCGTTTGTGCGCGACGCCGTCGACGACCGGGAACGGGTAGCGGGCCTCGGCGCCGAGCCGGTTCATGTTCTCGTACGTCTGGTCCAGCACCCGGGCCATCCAGCGGCGGTCCTGCAGATACCCGCCGAGGCTCTCCCGGCTGGCCATGGCCTTCTCGCGGGCGGCGGGCTCGGGCTGGACGTACCAGACGCCGGTGCCGCCGGAGGCGGTCGGGCCGGAGCTGCCGCAGTAGCCCTTGTCGAGCAGCAGGACGTCGGGGCCGGCGGCGGCCGCGGTCAGCGCGGCCCAGGTGCCGGCCGGGCCGCCGCCGACGACCACAACGTCGGCGGTGAGATCAAGAGCGGTCGTGGTCATGACTTCTCCTCGGATACGAGATCGTCGGTGGGCAGGTCGGCATTGACCCCGAGGGCACGGAGCAGGGCGCGGCGCAGCGTGAGCAGCCGCGGGTGGTCGAGGGCGCGCGGTCGCGGCACGTCGACCGCGAACTCCTCGGCGATCCGGCCGTCCCGCAGCACCAGGGCGCGGTCGGCGAGCAGCAGCGCCTCCTCGACGTCGTGGGTGACCAGCAGCACGGCCGGGCGGTGGTCGGTCCAGAGCTTGGCGACCAGCGCCTGCGCCTTGATCCGGGTCAGCGCGTCGAGGGCGCCGAACGGCTCGTCGAGCAGCAGCAGGTCGGGCGTCCGGACCAGGGCGCGGGCCAGCGCGACCCGCTGCGACTCGCCGCCGGACAGGGTCCGGGGCCAGGCGTCGGCGCGGGCGGTGAGCCCGACCTCGCCGAGCGCGCGCAGCGCCCGGCCGCGCAGGTCGGTGCCGCGCAGGCCGAGGGTGACGTTGCGCCACACCCGGCTCCACGGCATGAGCCGGTGCTCCTGGAAGACGATGGCGCGGCGGTCCGGCACCCGGAACTGCCCGGTGGCGCCGCGGTCCAGCCCGGCCACCGCGCGCAGCAGGGTGCTCTTGCCGGAGCCGCTGGCGCCGAGCAGGGCGACGAACTCGCCGGGGGCGATGTCGAGGTCGGCGCCGGCCAGCACGACCCGGCGGTCGAAGACCCGGCGCGCGCCGCGCACCCGGACGGCGGCGGTGTCGATCGTGGTGGTCATGTCACTCTCCCGTGAAGCCGCGGCGCCAGGCCAGCGCGCGGCGCTCGATCAACCGGACGAAGAGGTCGGTGCCGAGCCCCAGCAGGGCGTAGATCACCAGAACCACGAAGATCACATCGGTACGCAGGAACTCGCGCGCGTCGTTCATCAGGAACCCGACGCCGGCGGTGGTGGCGGTCTGCTCGGCCACCACCAGGCTGAGCCAACCGAGCCCGAGGGCCTGGCGCAGCCCGACCAGGATCTGCGGCAGCGCGCCGGGCAGGATCACCCGGAAGATCAGCCCGAGCCGGCCGACGCCGCAGGAGCGGGCCGACTCGACCAGGCGCTCGTCGACCCCGCGGATGCCGTGCAGCACGTTGAGGTAGAGCGGGAAGATCGGCCCGATCGCGATGAGGGCGATCTTCGAGGTCTCGCCGATGCCGAACCAGATGATGAAGATCGGTACGAGGGCCAGGTGCGGCAGCATCCGCAACGACTGGATCGGGGCGTCGACCAGGTCCTCGGCGAGCCGCAGCAGGCCCGCCGCGAGCCCGAGCAGCAGGCCCGCGGTCAGCCCGATGGCCAGGCCCTTCGCCACCCGGGCCAGCGAGACCCCGAGGTGGTGGGCCAGTTCCCCGCCGGCGATCAGCTCGCGACCGGCGGCGATCACCTCGGTCGGCGACGGGGTCGTGCCACCGAGCCAGCCGGCGCCCGCACCGACCTGCCAGAGGACCAGGACGGCGAGCAGGCCGCTGACCTTGCGGACCGGGGTGAGCCGCCGGGTGACACGGCGCCACCGGGGTTCCGGCGCGACGTCGTCGTCCGGCTGGTGGGTGCCGACCGGGCCGGCGGCGACGCCGGTGCGGTCGAGGACGGATGAGGACATGGCGACTCCTTCGCGCCACACGCGGGCGGGCAGGCCCGGGTGGGTCGTCGACGGGGATCGTGCGGAGGTGGACCCGAGGTGTTCCGCTCGGGCGGAGGTGGTGCGGCGCCGGTCGGCCGGCGGTCTGTCAGCGCAGTCGGCAGCGCCCGCGCGACGACGACCAGTCCCGGCTGCATCCCCGCGAGACCGCGAGCGCGGTGCCGTCGAGGCGGATGTCCTGACTGGTCATGCTCCGATCCTTATTACACAAACCCTATATGTCAACTAGGAGTTTGGAACGTGGGATCGGGCCCGGGGCGCCCCGGCAGTCGGGAATTGGGCTGACCGGCGCGCCGCGGTGCGGCATCCTGCTGGCACGGCGTTCCGCAGCAGACGCCGCGACCAGGAGGGCAGCCGACGATGGCGGTGGAGTTTCTGCTGCTCGGCGACGTGCGGGCGCGGATCGACGGCCAGCCGGTCGAGCTGGGCCACGCCCGGCAGCGGGGGGTGCTGCTGGCCCTGCTGATCGACGCCAACCGCCGGGTGCCGGCCGACCGGCTGCTGGACCGGGTCTGGGGCGACCAGCTCCCGCAGCGGGCCCGCAACGCCCTGTCCGGGTACGTGTCCCGGCTGCGCCGGCTGTTCGCGGCGACCGGGGCGGTCACCATCACCCGCGACGCGGACGGTTACCTGGCCCGGGTGGACCCGGACGCGGTCGACCTGCACCGGTTCCGCCGGCTGCTCACCCGCGCGCGATCAGCCGGCCCGGACCGGGGCGAGCTGCTGGAGCAGGCGCTGGCGCTGTGGCGCGGGGAGGCCTTCGGCGGCCTCGACACGCCCTGGCTGAGCGGCGTCCGGGCCGGCCTGGACGCCGACCGGCTGGCCGCCGAGCTGGACCTGACCGACCTGGCGCTGGCCCGGGGCCGGCACCGTGAGGTCCTGGGCGACCTGGCGGCGCGGGCGGCGGCGCACCCGTACGACGAGCGGATCGCCGGGCAGCTGATGACGGCGCTGTACCGCAGCGGACGGCAGGCCGAGGCCCTGCGGCGCTACCAGGACATCCGGTCACGGCTGGCCGAGGAGCTCGGCACGGACCCCACCGCGGCCCTGCAACGCTGCCACCGGCAGATCCTCGCGGGCGCCGCCGCCCCGCCATTGCCAGCCCCGTCGCCGCTCGCCCCCTCGCCGCCCGCCGCCCTGCCCGTCGCCACCCCGCCCGCCGCCGCGACGGCGCCCGCCGCGACGGCGCCCGCCGCCGCGCCGGCCGCCGCGCCGGGGTTGGCCGCGCCGGGGTTGGCCGCGCCGGCGTCGGCGGCGCCGGGGCCTGCCGGTCGGCGGGAGGATCGGCGGGCTGAGGCGGGGGCGCCGCGGCAGTTGCCGGCGCCGCCGTCCGTCTTCACCGGCCGGGTGACCGAATTGTCCCTTCTGGACGCGCTGCGGGAGCCGGCGCCGGACGCGGCGGCCACGGCGGTGGTCTCCGGCTCCGCCGGGGTCGGCAAGACCACCCTTGCGCTGCACTGGGCCCACCGCGTCGCCGGCCACTTCCCCGACGGGCAGCTCTACGTCAACCTGCGCGGCTTCGACCAGGACGGCGCCACCGTCGGTCCCGAGGAGGCCGTCCGGGGGTTCCTGGACGCGCTCGGTGTCCCGGCGCGGCGCGTGCCGATCGGGCTCGCCGCGCAGACCGCGCTCTACCGCAGCCTGGTCGCCGGCCGGCGGCTGCTGGTGATCCTCGACAACGCCCGCGACGCCGCCCAGGTCCGGCAGCTGCTGCCCGGCGGTGCCGGCTGCGCGACGGTGGTGACCAGCCGCGACCAGCTGGCCGGCCTGGTCGCCCTCGACGCCGCCCGGCCGGTGACACTCGACCTGTTCACCCCCGCCGACGCCCGCGCCTTCCTGACCCGGCGGCTGGGCGCTGAGCGGGTGGCGGGGGAGCCCGCCGCCGTCGACGAGATCGTGGCCCGCTGCGCGCGGCTGCCGCTGGCGCTGGCCGTGGTCGCCGCCCGTGCCGCGGCCCATCGCGGCTTCCGGATCGCCGAGCTGGCCGCCGAGCTGCGGGCGGCCGGCGGCAGCCTGGACCCGTTCGACGGCGGGGAGCCGGCCGCGGACGTGCGGGCGGTGTTCTCCTGGTCGTACGACGCGCTCGGCCCCGGTGCCGCGCGGCTGTTCCGGCTGGCCGGGCTGCATCCCGGCGCCGAGTTGAGCGTGCCGGTCGCGGCCGTCCTGACCGATCTGCCGCCGGCCGCGGCGCGGCGCCTGCTGACCGAGCTGGTCCGCGCGCACCTGGTCACCGAGCGCTCGCCGGGCCGGTACACCGGGCACGACCTGCTGCGGGCGTACGCCGCGGAACGGGCCGGCGCCGAGGAGCCGGCGGCGGAGCTCCGGGCGGTGCGGCTCCGGCTGCTCGACCACTACCTGCACACCGCGTACGCCGCCGACCGGCTGCTCTATCCGCACCGGGACCCGATCGTGCCGGCGGAACCGGTCCCCGGCGCCGCCCCCGGACAGCTCGCCGACCGGGCGGCGGCGACGGCGTGGTTCCGGGCCGAGCACCGGAACCTGCTCGCCCTGATCGACGGGGCGGCGCGCGCCGGGTTCGACGGACACGCCTGGCAGCTGGCCTGGAGCGTGACGAGCTACTTCAACCTGAGCGGGCACTGGCACGACCAGGTCACCGCGCAGGAGGCGGCGCTGGCCGCGGCGCGCCGGCTCGGGGACGCCGCGGCGCAGGCGCACCTCCACCGCAACCTGGGCCGGGCCTGCACCCAGCTCGGCCGGCTCGACCGGGCCGGGCGGGAGCTGGCCCGGGCCCTGGAGCTGTTCGGCGCGGCCGGCGACCGGGCCAACCAGGCACAGACGCACGTCAACATCGCTCGGGTGCGGGAACAGCAGGGCCGCGACCTGGACGCGCTGCACGAGGACCGCCGCTCGCTGGAGCTTTACCGCGCCGCGCGTCACCTCACCGGCCAGGCCCGCGCGCTGAACAACATCGCCTGCATGCTGAGCCGGCTCGGCGAGCACGACGAGGCCCGCGCGCTCTGCCGGCAGGCACTGGAGATCAACGAGTCCATCGGCAACCGGCACGGCGCGGCGACGAACTGGCAGAGTCTCGGCGTCGTCGAGCACGCGGCGGGCGCCTACCGCGAGGCGATCACCGCGTGCCGCCGCGCGCTGGAGCTGTTCGGCGAGGTCGGCGACCGCGGCGGCGCCGCCGAGACCTGGGTCTGCCTCGGCGAGGCCCGCCAGGCGAGCGGCGCGGCCGACGGCGCCGTGGCGGCCTGGGAGCGGGCGCTGCCGCTGCTCGACGAGATGGGCCACCCGGACACCGAACGGGTCCGGCGCTACCTGGCGGACCGGTTCGAGCCCGCCACCCGGTGACGGATGTGCCGGCCGGTGCCCGTGGCACCGGCCGGCCGTTCTCCTCGGCGATCAGGCGGCGCAGATCGCCTGGGCCACGATGAAGTCCCAGTCCTGGCCGACCGGGGTGTTCTCCACCGCGAACCCCTGCACCTCGTGCAGGCCCTCGAACGGGTAGATGACCTGCAGGGACACTCCCGCCGGGGCGGTGTTGGAGATCGCCGCGCCGGCGCCGTGGACGCGCGTACCGGCGGGGCACTCGGCGAGGGCGAGCTTCTCGGCCTCCGAGTCGCTCGCCGCCGAGGCGGTGGTGACGACCTGGTAGCCGGCGGGCGCGTTCACGCAGACCGCGTACGCGTCCACACCCCACGCGCCGGAGTAGCCGTCGGCGTCCTCGTGCGCGCCGGCCCGGAAGATGTCACCGGTGCCGGAGGCCCGCGAGATCCGCAGGCTCACGTCCCGTCCCGGGTTGACGATCCGCGCGCCGCCGCCGATGGCCCGCGTACCGCCGGGACACACGGCCTGGGCCTCCGCGGCGGCCGGCGAGCCGGTCACCGGGGTGTGCCCGGTCGCGACGGTGTACCCGGACAGGCCGGACGGGCCGGCGCAGATCGCGTACGCCTGCACCCACCAGTCGCCGGTCATCGCCGCCGTGGTCTCCGACCCGGTCGCCACGAAGCTGTCCCGGCTGCCGTCGCTGCGGTGGTCCGGGCGCGCCTGGACCAGCGTCACCTTGGCGCTGTCCGCGGCGGCCACGGCGAACGCCCAGCCGCCACCACCGACGACCCACTTGCCGGCCGGGCACTCGGCCCGCGCCGTGTGGGTCTGCTGGGAGTCCACCGCGGACACCGGCGAGGTGACCTTCTCGATGCCGGTCACCGCGGCGGCCGGGCCGGCCGCGGCCAGCTGCAGGCCGGCCAGCACCAGCACCGCGGCGCCGGCGAGGGTGAACCAGCGATTCATGCGCTTCACTTCCCACTTCTCCTCTCGTGCCGGGCCGCGTGCCGGCCCGGTAACTGCCCACGACAGTCCCGGACGGGCTTTCGGCGATGTTTCGGCGAGGATGAAACGGCTGGTGGCGCCGTCGGCTCAGGAGGCGACCCGGACGCCGCGGAAGTCCGGCTCGGCGACCGGCCGGCCGAAGTGGTAACCCTGCGCCAGCCGGTAGCCGAGGCGGTACAGCTCCGCGGCCTGCTCGGCGGTCTCGACGCCCTCGGCGACCGCGCTGAGGCCCAGGCCGTGCGACACCTGGATCAGCGCCGTGGCGATCACCGCGTGCTGGCCGGCCATCGTGATGGTGTCGACGAACGACTTGTCCACCTTGAGCATGTCCACCGGCACGGTCCGCAGCAGGCCGAGCGAGGAGTGCCCGGTGCCGAAGTCGTCCAGCGCGATCAGCACGCCCAGCTCGTGCAGGTCCTTGACCGCCCGTACGGCCTGCCCGCCGCCGAAGACCGCGGTCTCGGTGACCTCGACGACCAGGTTGTGCGCGCCCAGGCCGGTCCAGGCCAGCACGGAGGAGACCAGTGCCACGAAGCCGGGCTCGGCCAGCTGGCGGGCCGACACGTTCACGCTCACCCGCTGCGGCGCCGCGTCGCCCAGCTCGGCGCGCCAGGTCACCGTCTGCGCGCAGGCGGTCCGCAGCACCCAGGCGCCGAGCTCGACGATGAGCCCGTTGTGCTCGGCGACCGGGATGAACTCGGCGGGGCTGATCAGCCCGCGCTCCGGGTGCTCCCAGCGGACCAGCGCCTCCACCGAGACGATCCGGCCGTCCGGCAGCGACACGATCGGCTGGTAGACCACCCGGAACTGGCCGGTGTCCAGCG
The DNA here is from genome assembly GCF_044465625.1 of Actinoplanes sp. NPDC049599. Taxonomy (NCBI): domain Bacteria; kingdom Bacillati; phylum Actinomycetota; class Actinomycetes; order Micromonosporales; family Micromonosporaceae; genus Actinoplanes; species Actinoplanes sp. NPDC049599. The sequence continues at coordinate 21,464 of NZ_JBITLX010000036.1, read as the reverse complement.
CGACGCGCAGCTCGGCGGTGAGCCGCGCCTGCCGGTTGGTCTGCTCGTCCAGCTCGGCGGTGTAGCTGCGGATCCGGCCGCCGCCGTCGGCCTTGGCCGCGTACATCGCCACGTCCGCGCGGCGCAGCACCTCGCCGGCGTCGTCGCCCGGCCGGCACTCGGCGATGCCGAAGCTGGCCCGCGTGGTGATCACGTGCTCGCCGACCCGGATCGGCACCCGCAGCGCGGCGTCGACGCGGCCCAGCACGTCCTCGACCGCGGCGATCGGGGCGCCGCAGAACACGAACGCGAACTCGTCGCCGCCGAGCCGGGCGACCAGGTCCGTCGGCCGCACCGCCTCGCGCATCCGCTCGGCGAGCGCCACCAGCAGCCGGTCGCCGACCGCGTGGCCGAGCGTGTCGTTGACCGACTTGAAGTCGTCGAGGTCGATCAGCGCGACGCACACCTGGCGGCGCTGGTCGGCCGCCGCGACGCTCTCGTCGATCCGGTCGGTGAACAGCAGCCGGTTGGCCAGCCCGGTCAGCGGATCGTGGCCGGCCTCGTACCGCAGCCGCTCCTGGATCTCCCGGGTCTCGGTGATGTCCCGGGCGTTGCTGACCCGCCCGGCGATGCTCGGCTCGTGCAGGAGGTTCGAGGAGAACAGCTCCAGCCAGCGCCAGGAGCCGTCGGCGTGGCGCAGCCGGGCGGCGAAGCGTACGGACGCGCCGGCGGTGTCCATGATGGACGCGTGGGCCTGCTCGACCACCGGCACGTCCTCCGGGTGGACCATCGCCAGCAGGTTCGTGCCGGCGCAGGCGTCCGGGTCGCGGCCGAGCACCAGCATCATCGCCGGGCTCGCGTACCGCAGGGTGCCGTCCGGCTCGGTGATGGTCACGATGTCGGTGGCGTTCTGCACCAGCAGCCGGAAGTGCTCCTTCTGGTCCCCGATCCGGTGCAGCAGGGCGGTGTTGGCGCGCAGCGCGGTGACCTGCCGGACGATCACCAGCCCGGTCAGCAGGAACGCCATGCTGTCGATCACCAGATGGTCGAAGGTGCCACGGGCGGCCGTGTAGACCAGCATCACGTCCACGGCCGCGACGGCGCCGTACGGCAGCAGGCTGTAGTTGCGGCGCCGGACGGCCGGCGGGGTCGCGGCGGCGGCGTCGACGATCTGCCAGTGCGCCGCCAGCCCGGTCACGTACGAGGAGATCGGCACCAGCAGCGCGAGCCCACCGGCCCGCAGGCCACCGGGCAGCAGCATGCACGCCGCGACCCCGGCGCCGCCGCAGATGCCCGCGACGCCGATGGCGTACAGCGACCGCCGGGAGAAGCCCTCGACCCCGACCAGCGCGATCCGGGCGGCGAAGAACACCCCGCCGAGCCCGCTGGCCACCAGCGCGGCCACGATCACGACGTGACCCGCGGTGAAGGCGCCGATGATCCAGGTGGCGGTGAAGCACCAGATGAGCACCCCGGTGGCGGACATCAGGATGCCGATGTCCAGCCACAACGCGGCCCGGGCGGCGCCGGTGGCGACGGTGGAGGGCAGCCGCAGCAGCGGCCAGACCATCAGGCCCGCGCCCACGACGTGCACCGCGACGGAGGCCCAGATCAGCCCGTCGGCGGGGCTGACGGCGTCGACGACGCGCAGCAGGTAGGCCACGGCGAAGGTCATCATGCCCAGGGAACTGGTGCGCCAGTACGCGCTGACCGTGCCGGAGGCGTGGAAGGCGGTCGCCGCCCGCCGGCAGAGCACGGCGCCCAGCGCGGCGGCGGCGGGAGCGAACACCCAGGTCACCGGCGCGGGCCACCAGGACCCGGCGAAGGCGTCGACCGCCCACGCGACAACGCCGAGAACAACAAGCACGGTGGCGGCGGCGAGGACCGTGCGCTGGTGCGGTGGTACGCGCACGCTCTGCTCCATGTCCGAGAGATCGGCCGGGACCTGCCCGACGTGAGGACGTTACGCCGGGAATCGAGTGACCCCGTGGGGCCGCTCGTCCTCACGATCCGCGCGACCGCGGACGACGACGATCATGCACTGCGCCGCGTTCGGGACGGGTCAGTCGTCGCGGAGGCGGGCGTGCAGGTGCATGTCGTGCCGGCCGTCGGAGTGGACCGCGGCGCTGCGCTTGGTGCCCTCCAGGGCGAAGCCGGCCTTCGTGGCGACCCGGCAGGACGCCTGGTTGCGGGTCGAGTGGTCCAGCTCCAGGCGGTGGAAGCCGGCGTCGCCGAGGGCCCAGGCGCTCAGCGCCGCGAGCGCCCGGGTGGCCACTCCCGCGCCGCGGGCGGCGGGCAGCATCCAGTACGCGCAGGTCGCCACGCCGTCGTTGAGGTCCCAGCCGCGCATCGCGAGGCGGCCCAGCACCGCACCGCCGTCGCCGGTCACCGCCCAGTGGCCGCCCTGTTCCTGCGCCCAGTCCCGGCGGTACTGCGCGAACCACGACCGGACGTGATCCGCGGACGCGGGCTGACGCGTGTGCCAGCGCTGGATCTCGGGGTCGCGGTAGGCGGCCAGGAACACCGGTACGTCGCTTGCCTCCCACGGGCGCAGCAGCAGGCCGCCGGCGGCGGCCAGCACCGGCTGCGGCCCGGCGGCCAGGGTGCCGGCGGGGAGGGCGGGCGGCGTGGTGAGGATGGACGGCATCATCCCGGCATAGTGCTCTGGTGCCCCGTACGGGCCTCACCCCGAGGTAGTGGCTTCGCCCTGGAGAGACCGGCGCCCGCACCAGCCCTGCACCCCGGCTGAGCCGGAACCGGCTCGGGTCCGCCTGGCCCGCGACGTCGGCTGAGCCGGAGCCGGTCCGACGCCGAACGGATGAATTTCGGCAGCTTGTTTCCTGCGGTGCGGCTGCCGGGGTGTGGCTGCCCGGCGCCGTGCCGTCCGTCGGTCCCGCCGCCGCGGGCGGCCCGCGGCTGGACCGCGTCGACCAGCTTGAAAGCGCTCTCATCGCGCTTCGTGGAGCTGACCCAGGACCCTCCGGGCCGGGCCGCGGCTGCTCGGCCGCGGGCCGGTCGTCCGCGGATCCGCCGGGCCGGGCGCCGCTTGCGGCGTCCGGTGGCCCTGGGAAGCGGGACCCCCGCGAGGTACGGTGCGTCCGTGCCGATCGGCGGGTCGCGCGGGACCCTGGAGAGGACGGCGGCGACGGTGGACACTGGCCTGCTCGGCCGGCTGATCCCTGGCGATCACGTGTGCTGGCTGGTCGACGACCAGGGCATCCGGGACGACGGCACCGCCGCGTACGTGCGCGCCGGACTGACCAAGCACCACAAGGTCATGTACTGCGGTGACGACCCGGACGAGGTCATTGCCGGCCTGGAGGCGCGGGGTGTGCACACCGGCGCGGCGCTCTCCTCCGGGCAGCTGCGGGTGTCCACCGCGGAGGCGACGTATCTGGCCGGCGGCTACTTCGACGCGGAGGCGACGATTGACGACTGGCGGCAGCAGTCGGCGCGGGCCCGCACCGAAGGGTATCGGGGTTTGCGCGCGCTCGGTGACATGTCCTGGGCGAGCCGCTCGGTGCCCGGCGCGGACCGGCTGCCGTGGTACGAGGCGCAGGTGAACAGGATCTTCGCCGACGGCTTCGCGATGGGCATCTGCCTCTACGACCGGCGGCTGTTCCCGCCGGCCGCCCTGCAGCATTTCACCGCCTCGCACCCGGGACTGATCTCGCCCGAGACCGGCGGGGGACAGGCGCCGCTGCTGCACGTCCGGCGTACCGTCGATCCGCCGGGCCTGCGCCTGCTCGGTGAGGCCGACCTGTCCAACCGGCGCGCCCTGTGCGCGGTGATCGAGCACCTGCTGGACGATGCCGACACCACCGGCCGGCCCCTGACCATCGACGTCAGTGAGCTGCGGTTCGCCGACGGTGAGACCGCCCGGATCCTGGTCCGTGCCGCGAGCAGGTCCCGTGGGCTGCGGATGGTGGGCTGTAGCCGGTCGATGACCCGCCTGCTGGCCTTCCACGGCGCGGACACGATACCGGGCCTGAGCGTGGAGACCGCCCCATGACCGCGCCCCTGCTGGCCGACCGCTCAACCGGCCGTTCCCCCTTCGACCATCCCGGCCTTCTCTACGGCGACGCCGGCTACTACGTCGGCGCCACCACGGGCTTCGTCCGGTCGGCGCTGGCGTCCGGCGACGCGGTGCTGGTCGCCGTGCCGGGTCCGAACCTGGCCCTGATCCAGGACTCCCTGGCCGATGTCGCCGACCACGTGACCTTTGCCGACATGGCCGTCGCGGGCCGCAACCCGGGACGGATCATCCCCGGGGTGCTGCTCGCCTTCGCGGCCGCCCACGCGGGCCGCCGGGTGTCGATCATCGGTGAGCCGATCTGGCCGGACCGGACCGACCTGGAGTATCCGGCCTGCGCCGCGCACGAGGCGCTGATCAACGCGGTCTTCGCCGGCCGGGACGCCGCCATCCTCTGCCCCTACGACGTCAGCGGCCTCGACGAGACCGTGCTCGAGGACGCCTGGCGCACCCACCCGGTCATGCTCGACAGCGACGGCCTCCGGCTCAGCGACCGGTACGACGACCCGCTGGTGACCGCCGCGAGCTTCAACCTGCCGCTGCCGGCGCCCCCGGCGCACGCCGCATCCCTGCACTACGACAACGAGATGGAGCTCGGTGCGGTACGCCGGTTCGTCTCCGGGCACGCGATCGAGGTGCTCCGCGACGACGACCGGGTGGACGACCTGGTGCTGGCCGCCAACGAGCTGACGGCCAACACGATCGAGCACGCCGTCGGCGGTGGCCGGATCTTCGTCTGGGCCGAGCCGGACTACCTGGTCTGCCAGATCGAGGACCGGGGCCACGTCGCCGACCCGCTGGCCGGGCGGATCACCCCGGAGCCGGAGGCGGACGGCGGCCGGGGCCTGATCCTGGCCAACCAGCTCTGCGACCTGGTCCGGATGCACACCACCGGTGAGGGAACGCGGTTCCGGCTGCACATGTGGCGCTGACCAGCCGCGGGGCTCCCGGGGCGGCGGCCGGTCACGGCTCGCCCGGCTCCCCGCGGGGGTCGCGCTCCGGCTCCGGCTGATCCGGCCGGGTGGACAGCCTGTCGCGCTCGATCGCGATCTGGCGTTGGTCCAGCGCGCTCCGCCGGATCTCGAGGTCGATCTCGCGGGCGTCGGCCAGCTCGTCGCGGGTGTCCTCCCAGCTCTGCTGGGCCCGGAGCCGGTCACGGTCCGCGGTCAGCCCGGTCTGCCGGTCGTCGAGGCGCTGCTCTCGCAGGTCGAGGCGCTTCTCCCGCTCATCGGCCCGCCTGCCCCGAGCAGCTTCCCGCTCGCTGGTGTCCTGGCCGGTGTCCGGGCCGTGCCGCTCGGCGGGCGGCGCGTCCCGGGCCGCCGCCTGCCGCCTGGTCTCCGACTCCTGCACCTCGTCGTCGATCTGCTGCTGATCGGTGCGGGCGTGCTGCTCGTCGCTGCCGTCGCGGGCTGCCATCCCTGAACACTACGGCGGTAGCGGCCCGGCCGAGTCGACCGGACGGGGGACCCGATTGCCGGATCCGAAACCCTGCGGCAGGCGCGCCCCGACCGGACCGGAGACCCCGGCGCCGGCTCCGACCATGCGGGCGTGCAGCCCACCCCCGGCCCCACCCACCCGCCGCAGAGCCAGCCAAGCAGCCGCCACCGCCGGATCGCCGCCGGCCACCACCGCATCCGGCAGCCGGGCCAGCACCGCCGACCGCACCGGCGTATCCCTGGTCAGCAGCCCTCCGGACAGCACCACCGGCCCGTCCACCGCCCGCACCTCACCCAAGGTCGCCACCAGCCGCTCCCCGGCCTCGCCGGTCAGCCGCGCCGCAAGCTCGTCACCGGCCGCCGCCGCGGCGCACACCAGCGGCGCCAGCGTCGCGAACTCCGCCGGTCGCCGGCTCGCCGCCCAGCGCACCAGTTCATCGCACGAACCCACCCCGGCAGCCGCGGCGATCCGGGCGCCGAGACCGTCACCGGGTTCTGGTGGCCAGGAGCGGGCGACGGCCCGGACCGCCCGCAGGCCGAGCCACAACCCCGAGCCCTCGTCGCCCAGCAGCCAGCCGAGCCCGTCCGCCGTTCCCGCTACGGTCCAGTCGTCGATCCGCGCGGCGACCGCGCCGGTCCCCGCGATGAGCACCGACCCGGACGGCGCCGCGGTGCCAGCCGCGAACGCCGTCACCGCGTCGCCCACGATCGTGATCGGACAGACCAGGCCCAGCTCCCGCCACTGTGCCGTGAACGCCGCCGCCAGCGCCGGCTCCGCCAGCACCGCGGCGCCCGCCAGCCCGGCGACCCCGGCGGTCACGTCGGCCGGGTCGTGCGGACCGAGGGCTCGGCGGACCGCCGTACCGATGGCGTGGGCGGCCGCCGGGCCCGCGCTGGTCGGGTTTCCCGGCCCGGCCGCGCCGCGGCCGACCACCCGGCCGTCCACAGTGGTCACTACCGATCGGGAGGCCGTGCCGCCCGCGTCGATGCCGAGCACCAGTTTCATGCGGCTGATCGAAACATAGAAAATTTTCATTGACTAGACGTCGTCACGGTCGTAATTTTCATCGGCATAGCTCATCGATGAAAAGGACGACCACTGGTGACGGGTGAGAGCGGCGGGCTGCTGGTGCGGCTGCGCATCGAGGGACCGACCATGCCGGAGGCGCTGGCGCGGATCGCCGAGACCATTCTCGGCGACCCGGAGACGGCCGCGCACGCCAGCATCGTCGATCTGGCGGAACAGTCCGGCACGTCGACCGCGACGGTCACCCGGTTCAGCCGGGCGCTCGGTTTCAAGGGGTACGCGAACCTGCGGGTCGCGATCGCCACCGAGACCGGCCGGGCCGAGCAGGCGCGCTGGGAGACCGACATCAGCGGCGACATCAGCCCCGCGGACCAGACCGACAAGGTGCTGGACATCATCACCGCGGCCGACACCCGGGCCATCCAGGCCACCGCGTCCGGACTGGACACCGACGCGGTCGAACGGGTCGCCGCCGCCATCGCCACCGCCGGCCGGGTGGAGATCTTCGGGCTGGGCAGCAGCGGCACGGCGGGCAGCGAGATGGCCTTCCGCCTGGAGCGCATCCGGGTGCCGGTGCGGTACCGCGCCGACACGCACACCGCCCTGACCAACGCCGCGCTGCTCGGCCCGGGTGACGTGGCGATCAGCCTGTCGCACTCGGGCCGCACCCGCGAGGCGATCGAGATGCTCGCCGAGGCCGCCGACCACGGCGCGCTGACCGTGGCCGTCACCTCGTTCGGGCGTTCGCCGCTCGCCGAGGTCGCCGACGTCGTCTTCACCACCTCGGTGCACGAGACCACGTTCCGGCTCGCCGCCCTGTCCGCGCTGCACTCGCAGCTGCTGATCCTCGACCTGATCTACGTCGCCGTCGCGCAGCGCACCTACGAGCGGACCGCCGAGGCCCTGGAGCTGACCGTGCGGGCCGTCGACGCGCACCGCGTGCCGGACACCCACGCCAACCGCAAGCGCACCCGGAGGGACAAGCCGCTGTGAGCATCACGAGCGCCCGCTACGCCGAGGTCATCCAGCAGACCGTCGCGCACGTCAGCAGCACGCAGGGCGCCGGCGTGGCGCGGGCCGCCGACCTGCTGACCAGCACGCTGCAGGCGGGCGGCGTGATCCAGGCGTTCGGCTGCGGCCACTCCGAGGCGCTGGCCATGGAGATCGCCGGGCGGGCCGGCGGCCTGGTGCCGACCAACCGGATCGCGCTGCGTGACCTGGTCCTGTACGGCGGCGAGCCGGCCAGCCTGCTCAGCGACCCGCAGCTGGAACGCACCCCCGAGGTCGCGCACCGGCTCTACGAGCTGGCCCCGATCAAGCCCGACGACGCGTTTGTGATCGCCTCCAACTCCGGCGTCAACGGCGCGGTGGTGGAGCTGGCGCAGCTGGTCAAGCAGCGCGGCCACGCCCTGATCGCGATCACCTCGCTGGCCCACTCGGCCCGGGTGGCGCCGCGGCACGCCGGCGGGCGCAAGCTGGCCGACCTCGCCGACGTCGTGCTCGACAACGGCGCGCCCTACGGCGACGCGGCCCTCGACTACGGCGCCGGCGCGGTGGGGGCGGTCTCCTCGATCACCGCGGCGTTGCTGGCCCAGCAGATCGTCACCGAGGTGGTGGCCCGGCTGCTGGCGCTGGGCGTGACGCCGCCGGTCTACCTGTCCGACAACGTGCCGGGCGGGCGTGAGCACAACAAGACACTCGAGGCGCGGTACGCCGGGCGCATCCGGCGTACCGCTTAGGAAGAAGGCCCAGCTGATGAACCGTTCATCCCGTTCAGGACCGTACCCCACGAGACGCACGCTGCTGCGCACGGCGGTCAGCGCCGGTGTCGCCGTACCGTTGCTGAGCGCCTGCGTCACCGGCGGTGACGACAGCACCGACCCGGCGGCCGGCAACGCCGGCGCCAAGAGCGCCGACAACCCCCTGGGGGTCAAGGCGGACGCCCCGCTCGAGGTCGTGATCTTCAAAGGGGGGTACGGCGACGAGTACGCCAAGCGCGCCGAGCGCCTCTACACGCAGAAGTACCCGGCCGCCACGATCGACCACCAGGGCCTGCAGAAGATCGGGGAGGCGCTGCAGCCCCGGTTCGTCGCCAACACCCCGCCCGACGTCGTGGACAACACCGGCGCCAGCCGTCTCGACATCGCCACCCTGGTCGCGGCCAAGCAGGTCAGCGACCTGAGCCAGCTGCTGGACGCGCCGGCCTTCGACGTGCCGGGCAAGACCGTGCGGGACACGCTGCTGCCCGGGGTGGTCGACGACGGCACGTTCGACCGGGTGCCGCAGACGCTCAACTTCACGTACACGGTCTGGGGTCTCTGGTACTCCAAGCCGCTGTTCGCCGCGAAGGGCTGGACCTTCCCGAAGACCTGGGACGAGATGCTCACGCTCTGCGCGACCATCAAGGCGGCGGGCCTCGCGCCCTGGACCTACCAGGGCAAGTACCCGGAGTACCTCAACGATCCGCTGCTCGGCATGGCCGCGAAGACCGGCGGGCTCGCCCTGGTCAAGGCCGTCGACAACCTCGAGCCGAACGCGTGGCAGGCGCCCGGGCTGCTCGCCGCGGCCGAGGCGTTCGCCGAGCTGGCCGGCAAGGGCTACCTGCTGCCCGGCTCCGAGGCGCTGTCGCACACCGAGGCGCAGGCGGCGTGGTCGCAGGGCAAGGCGGCGATCATCCCGTGCGGCTCGTGGCTGGAGAGCGAACAGAAGGGCGTCACGCCGCCGGGTTTCGAGATGGTGATGGCCCCGGTGCCGTCCCGCACCACGTCGGACGCGCTCAAGCAGACCGCGGTGCAGGCGGCCAGCAGCGAGTCGTTCCTGGTGCCCGCCAAGGCGAAGAACCCCGCGGGCGGCATGGAATACCTGCGGATGCTCTTCTCCCAGCAGTCGGCGAAGGCCTTCGCCGAGTCGGCGGGCACGCTGCCCGCGGTGGCCGGCGCCACCGAGGGAATGACGCTGAGCAGCGGGCTGGGCTCGGTCCGCGACGCGGTCGCGGCGGCGGGACCGGAGACCTTCACCTACTGGTTCCGTACGTGGTACGCGCCGCTGGCCAAGGCGGTCGACGACGCCACGGGTGAACTGGTCACCCGGCGCATCACCGCGGCGCAGTGGTCGGCGCGGATCCAGAAGGCGGCGGACGGCGTCGCCAAGGACTCGTCGGTGCAGAAGTACACCCGCTGATGAGACACGGTCGGTGGCGGTTCCTGGCCGGCGCGCTGGTGCCCGCGCTGGTGCTGCACGCGGTTTTTGTGCTGTCGCCGTACGCGCAGGCCTTTTATCTGTCGCTGACCGACTGGACCGGCGTGGCCGGCGCGGCGCACTTCGTCGGGGCGGGCAATTTCGCCCGCCTCGGCGGCGACTCGCTGTTTCTCGACGCGGTGCGCAACAACGCGGTGATGCTCGTCGTGGTGCCGCTGGTGACGATCGGGATCGGGCTGTTCCTGGCGAGCATGATGCACCTCGGCGGCCGTGGCGGACGGCGGGGGATCGCGGGCTCGGGCGTGTACCAGATCGTCTATTTCTTTCCGCAGTTGTTGTCGCTGGTCGTCATCGCGGTGCTCTGGGGTTTCGTCTACAACCCGAACACCGGCCTGCTGAACGGCACATTGCGGGCTCTCGGCCTGGACGGTCTGACCCGGAGCTGGCTGGCCGCGCCGTCGCTGGCGCTCATCGCGGTGATGGCGGTGCTGATCTGGTCGTCGGTGGGTTTCTACGTGGTGCTGTTCAGCGCGGCGATCGACAGCATTCCGCGGGAACTGTTCGAGGCGGCGCTGCTGGACGGCGCGGGGAACTGGGCGACGTTCCGGCGGGTGACGCTGCCGCTGGTGCGTGACTCGGTGCAGGTGGCTTTCGTCTATCTGGGCATCGCCGCGCTGGACGGGTTCGCGGTCGTGCAGGTGATGACGGTCGGCCCGGGCGGGCCGGACGGCGCGACCGAGGTGATCGGCCTTTCGCTCTACCGCAACGCTTTCCAGTACGGGAAGTTCGGTTACGCCGCGGCGATGGGTGTCGCCCTGTTCTTCGCCACGCTGACGCTGGCCGTGCTGGCGTTGCGGGCGGGCCGCCGGGAAAAGCTGGAGCTGGCATGACTCCGCGGCGTTCCTACGCGGTCCTCCCGGTGCACCTGGCGATGCTGGCGTGGGCCGTGATCACCGCGTTGCCGCTGGTCTGGGCCGTGGTGAGCTCGTTCAAGACGGACGACGAGATCCTCAACGACCCGTGGTCGCTGCCGGCCTCGCCGCAGGCCGGGAATTGGGTGCGGGCCTGGACCGAGGCGAGCATCGGCCGCTATTTCCTCAACAGTGTGCTGGTGGTCGGCGGCGCTCTGCTGCTGACCATGCTGCTCGGCTCGCTGGTCGCCTATGCGCTGGCGCGCTATGAGTTCCGTGGCAACCGGCTCCTCTACTACACGTTTGTCGCCGCGATGTTCTTCCCGGTCTTCCTGGCCCTGGTGCCGCTGTTCTTCGTGGTGCAGCAGCTCGGCCTGCTGGGCACGTACCAGGGTCTGATTCTGGTCTATGCGGCCTACGCCGTGCCCTTCACGGTCTTTTTCCTGCATGCGTTCTTCCGCACGCTGCCCACCGAGGTGGCCGAGGCGGCGTTCATCGACGGCTGCTCGCACGGCGCGGTGTTCTTCCGCGTGATGCTGCCGATGGCCCGCCCGGGCCTGGTCGCCGTCGGCATCTTCAATTTCCTCGGGCTCTGGAACCAGTACCTGCTCCCGCTGGTTCTCAATCCCGACCCGGACCGGTACGTCCTGGCGCAGGGTCTGGCCGCCCTGTCGGTCAGCCAGGGCTACCGCAGTGACTGGAGCGGTCTGTTCGCCGGCCTGACCATCGCCATGCTGCCGGTGCTGATCGCCTACGTCGCGTTTCAACGCCACATCCGCGCCGGTATGACCGCCGGCGCGGTCAAGTAGGTCCCCTTTCTCCCCCCATTCCGGAGGACCCCCATGTCCAAGAAGCCCCTGGGGCTGCTGGGTGCGGTGACGCTGCTGAGCTCATTGGCGGTTTTTGTCAATGCGCCCAGCGCTTCCGCCGCCGACTGCGGCTATCTCTTCGACGACTTCTCCTACACTTCCGCCGGCGACAGCTCGCTGTCCGCGCACGGCTGGACGCCGCGCAGCTACCCGGGCGGGCCGGGCGTGCCCGGTGCCACCTGGTCGCCGAACAGCATCACGTTCCCCACCGCCGACGGCCAGAAGGTCATGCAGCTGACCGCCTCCACCGACGGCACCGGCGCCGGCACCAACCACGCCGAGCTGTACAGCACCCAGAAGCGCTACCTGGAAGGCACGTACGCGAGCCGGGTGCGCTTCACCGACACCCCGGTCAGCGGCGCGGACGGCGACCACATCAACGAGACGTTCTTCACGATCAGCCCGCTCAACGGCGACCTCGACCCGACGTACAGCGAGCTGGACATCTCCGAATACCTGCCGAACGGCGGCTGGGGCGAGACCGGGCCGATCAACTACCAGACGACCTGGTACACCTACCGCAACGAGCCGTGGTTCGCCGACAACGTGCACTCCGAGCAGCGCAGCAGCCTGGCCGGCTGGCACGACCTGGTGGCCACGGTGTCCGGCGGGCACGTGAAGTACTACATCGACGGCGCGCTGGTCGGTGACCACTCGGGCAAGTTCTATCCCCGGCAGACGATGACGATCAACTGGAACCTCTGGTTCATCGACACGGCGGCGCACTCCGGCGGGCTGAGCACGTACGTCCAGCAGGTCGACTGGGTGCTGTTCGCCAGGAACCAGGCGCTGACCCCGGCGCAGGTGGGCAGCCGGACGGCGGCGTACCGGTCGGCGGGCAGCACGTTCGCGGACACCGTCGACGCGACCGGCGGCTGCACGACCCCGCCGACCACACCCCCTACGACGCCCCCCACCACACCCCCCACGACGCCCCCGACCGGCACTTGCTCAACGGCGCCGGAATGGTCCTTCGGCACGGTCTACACCGGAGGCCGGACGGTCAAGCACGAGAAGAGCAAGTACGGCGACCCGAACGGGCCGGCGTCGGGTGAGGGCAAGCACCTGTGGCGGGCTCGGTACTGGACGCAGGGCTCGGAACCGGGCTGGACCCAGCAGTGGGAGGACCTCGGCCGCTGCTGACCGCCCGGGTCGCGGACCGGCTCTCCCGCAACGGTGCGGGGGAGCCGATCCGTGTCACATCCGGCGGTGTCCACGGCGCATTTCTGGTAGAGAGATCAATCGCATCACCGCCCGCACCTCCGCGAAGGAGAACCTGGTGCCGCGATCCGATCTCACCCGACACGCCCTGCCGTCCGGCGGCGTGGGCCTGCTGGCCGCCGCCGCGGCCGTCCTCGCCCCGGCCGCCGCCGCGCCGGTCGGCGGCCCGGCGGCGGCGCTCGCGCGGCTGCTCGCCGGGAACCACCGCTTCCTCGCCGGCCACGCCCGGCACCCGCACCAGTCACTGACGGACCTGCACGAGCTGGCCGCCGGGCAGCACCCCTTCGCGATCACGGTCGGCTGCGCCGACTCCCGGGTGCCCCCGGAACTGCTGTTCGACCAGGGCCTCGGCGACCTCTTCGACAACCGGGTGGCCGGCGCCGTCGTCGATGACCTGATGCTGGGCAGCATCGAGTTCGCGGTCGAGAAGTTCGGCAGCCCGCTGATCGTGGTCCTCGGCCACGAGCGCTGCGGCGCCATCTCCGCGACGATCGAGGCGATCGAGACCGGCGGCGCGGCGCCGGGCCACATCGGAACAATCGTGGAAGCGCTCCGCCCGATCGTCGAACCGGTGCTGGACCTGCCCGGCGACCCAGTCGACAACGCGGTCCGGGCGAACATCCACGCGCAGGCGGCGCAGCTCACCGCCCGCAGCGAGCTGATCGCCGAGAAGGTGGCGGCGCGGGAGCTGCGGATCGTCGGCGCCCGGTACGACCTGGAAAACGGCCGGGTCACGCTCGTGCGGTAGCCGGCCCGGCAGCGGTCGCCCGGATCGCGGCCCGCGCCGACATCGCCGAGGTGCTCCGGACCCGCTACGCGGTCTGCCGGGCGCCGCGAAACCGCGGTGAAACCGCGGTGATCCGGCGCCGCGGCACCGTCGCCGCATGACCACCACCTTGAACCCACCGGCCATCGCCGTGACCGGCCTGCGCCGGTCCTACGGCAGCACCGTGGTGCTCGACGGCATCACCCTGCGTGTGCCCGAGGGCACTGTCTTCGCGTTGCTCGGCCCCAACGGGGCCGGCAAGACCACCATGGTCCAGATCCTGTCCACGCTCATCCGGGCCGACGCGGGGGAGGCGCGGGTCTGCGGGCACGACGTGGTCCGGGCCGCCGACCGGGTCCGGGCCGCGATCGGCGTCACCGGCCAGTTCTCCGCGGTGGACAGGTTCCTCACCGGCGAGGAGAACCTGCTGCTCATGGCCGACCTGCACCACCTGGACCGGGCCGAGGGCCGGCGTCGCACGGCGGATCTGCTCGACCGGTTCGGCCTCGGCGGTGCCGCGCGGCAGGGCTCCGCGACGTACTCGGGCGGCATGCGGCGCCGGCTCGACCTGGCCATGGGCCTGATCGGCGATCCCCGGGTGATCTTCCTGGACGAGCCGACCACCGGACTGGACCCGCGCAGCCGCCGCGACATGTGGCAGATCGTCCGGGACCTGGCCGGCCGGGGCGTCACGGTCTTCCTCACCACCCAGTACCTGGAGGAGGCGGACCGGCTCGCCGATCGGATCGCCCTGCTGGACCGCGGCCGGCTGGTGGCCGAGGGCACCCCGGCCGAGCTCAAGCGGCGGGTGCCGGGCGGGCACGTCGAGCTGCGGTTCGCCGACGGCCGGGCGCTGGCCGCGGCCGCCGCGGTGCTGGGCGTCGCGCCGGACCCGGCCGGGGAGTCCCTGGTGCTGCGGGTGCCCGGCGACGGCGGAGTGCCCGCGCTCAGGTTGCTGCTCGACCGCCTCGACGCCGCCGCGGTGGCGGTGGACGGGCTGGCGGTCCGCACCCCGGACCTCGACGACGTGTTCTTCGCGGTCACCGGCCGGCCCGCCGCGGAGCAGGTGAGCGCCCGATGACGACGATGGCCCTGGCCCTGCGCGACTCGGCCACGATGCTGCGCCGTCAGTTGCGGCACATGCTGCGCAACCTGTCCACGATCGTGCTGCTGCTCGGCGTGCCGATCGTTCTTCTGCTGCTCTTCGTCTACGTGCTGGGCGACACGCTCGGTGACGGCCTGGGCGGCGGGTCGGGCGGCCGCGGCGTGTACGTCAACTACGTGACGCCCGGCATCCTGCTGGTCACCGTCGCCGGCGCCGTCCAGGGCACGGCGATCGCGGTGGCGCTGGACATGACCGAGGGCATCATCGCCCGGTTCCGGACCATGGCGATCGCCCGGGTGTCGGTCCTGACCGGACACGTGCTGGGCAGCGTGTTCCAGGTGCTGGGCCAGCTCGTCGTGGTGGTCGGCGTGGCCCTGCTCGTCGGCTTCCGGCCCGATGCGACGGCGCTGGAGTGGCTGGCCGTCGCCGGTCTGCTGGCCGCGGCGACGTTCGCCCTGGTCTGGCTGGCTGTCGCGATGGGGCTGGCGGCCCGGTCCGTGGAGACCGCGAGCAACCTGCCCACGCTGCTGATGCTGCTGCCGTTCTTCGGCAGCGGCTTCGTGCCCACCGATTCGCTGCCGGCCGGGCTGCGCTGGTTCGCCGAGTACCAGCCGTTCACGCCGATCATGGAGACGCTGCGCGGGCTGCTGCTGGGCTCGCCGGTCGGCGACAGCGCCGTCCTGGCGCTGGGCTGGTGCGCCGTGCTCGCGGCGGCCGGGTACCTGTGGGCGCGGCGGCTCTACAACCGGGACCGCTCCCGCTGATCGGCGGCCGTCCGGACGCCGGTGGGGCGCTCGCGCAGCAGGGCCAGCGCCGCCGCGCGGCACCCGGCCGGGTCCAGGCGGGCGTAGGCCGCGACCGCCTCGCCGTACGCGGTCCGGTCGGCCTGTTCCGCGTCCGCCCGGGCCGCCGCCGCGGACATGGTCGGCTGGAAGGACCGCAGGAACCGGAACCGCTCGGCCAGCGCGATCATGCGGACCGCCGACCGGGCGAGGGCCGGGTCGCCGGCCCGGCGGGCGCGGGCAAGGTCCGCGGCGGCGACGGCCAGCAGCAGGGTGCCGCAGACCGGCTGCTCGATCAGGTACGGCGGCGGGTCGACCAGCGGATGCCGTAGCAGGTGCGCCAGGGAGCCGCGCAGCGCGTCGGCAACGTCGGCGACCGGGTGGAGGCGGTCGTGCCGGGCGTGCGCGACCACGGCCACCGACCGCGCTTCCGCCACCACCCACGGGTCCAGGCCGGAACCGGCGTCGCGGAGCAGGTCGACGACCCGGCGCCACTGCCGCAGGCCGGCCTCCACCTCGCCGCGGGCGAGCAGCACCTCGGCCCGGATGCCGAGGTCGTAGCCGGCCGACCGCGGTTCCTCCTCGTCGAGGGCGTGCAGGGCCAGGCCGTCCAGCCACCGCTGCGCCTCGCCGGTGTCGCCGAGCTGCAGGTTGGCCAGCACCAGCCAGGCCCGGGTACCGGCCGCGTCCGCCCGGGCGCCGAGCCGCTCGAGCACCGGCAGTGCCGCCAGCAGATGGTCCCGGGCCTCGGCACCCCGTTCCCGGTGCAGGCAGAGCTCGGCCACCCGGTTGTGGGTGATCGCGCGCAGCCACGGCAGGTCGTGGCCGGTGAGGACCACCAGCGCCCGCCGGGCCGCCCGCAACGCCGCGTCGACGTCGCCGGCGGTCTCCCAGTGGTAGCCGGCCAGCGCGTTCGCGGCCCCGGCCAGCAGCGGCTCGGTGCTGTCGCACAGCCGGCGCAGCTCCGCCGGGTCGCCGATCGCGGCCACCACCCGGCCGATCGCCCGGACGGCGGTGTCCGGCGGCGCCGGGCCGAGCCGGCGCAGCGCCACGACCGTGCGCTCCGGCCGCGGACCCTCCTGGCCGAACGTGTGCATCACGGCCATGGTCAGCGCGGTCCGGGTCAGCTCGACGAAGGCGGGCTCGGGCCGGTAGTGCGACAGCGGCCAGGAGGTCTGCCGGACCAGCGCGGTGAGGCTCGGATAGCGGCCCGTGAGGGTCCACAGGCCACCGAGGACCGCGACGATCGCCGCGACGGCGGGCCGGTCGTCGCGGTCCAGCGCCGGCTGCAGCGCCTGGCGCAGGTTCTCCTGCTCCGCCCGGACCGCGGCGGCCGTCCCGTACGGCTCGGCGCCGAGCAGTCCCGCGTGGTGGGTCAGGCCGAACACCCGCGCCCACCCCAGGAAGGCCGTCGTCACCTCGTCGGACTCGCCCGCCGCGGCCCGCCGCTCGGCGCTGAACTCGCGGACCGTCTCGAGCATCCGCAGCCGGGTGCCCGCCGGGGTGTCCTCCACCTTGAGCAGCGAGTGGTCGGCCAGGTGCTCGAGCACCGGGAGCGGGTCCGTCCCGAGCAACTGGCCCGCGGCCGCCGCGGTGAACCCGTCAGCGAAGACCGAGAGCGCGCGCATCGCCCGCCGGCCCTCCGGCGCCAGCAGGTTCCAGCTCCAGTCGACGACCGCGTGCAGCGTGTGGTGGCGCGACGGCAGGTCCCGGGCGGCGCCGCGGAGCAGGCCGAACCGGTCGTCGAGCCGCCGGGCGAGCTCCGGCACCGACATGGTGCGGACCCGGGCGGCGGCCAGCTCGACCGCCAGCGGCAGCCCGTCGAGCCGGCGGCACAGGTCGGTCACGGCCGCGGCGGGCAGCTCGACGCCGGGCCGGGCCGCCCGCGCCCGCTGCCCGAACAGCTCGACGCTGGCCGGCAGGCTCAGCTCCGGCAACTGGTGGACCGCCTCCGAGGTCAGGCCCAGCGGGGTCCGGCCGGTGGTCAGGATCCGCAGCTCGGCGGTGCGCGCCACCAGGGTGCCGACCAGGTCGGCGACGGCGTCGACGAGGTGCTCGCAGTTGTCCAGCACCAGCAGGGACGGACCGCCGGCCAGCGCCGCGGCGACGTCCTCCGGGCTCGCCGGCTGCCGGCCGGGGGACCGGTGCCCGGCCGCGCCGAGGGCCGCCGCCACCTCGCGGGCCACGTCGTCGCCCGCGCCGATCCCGGCCAGCGGCACGACGGTGACCGTGGGCACCTCGGCACGGCGGGCGACGACGGTGGCCAGCCGGGTCTTGCCGAGGCCGCCCGGGCCGACGATCGAGGTCACCCGGGAGGTCCGCAGCAACGCCTCCACGGCGGCCACGTCGTCGTCCCGCCCGAGCAGCGGGTTCGGCTCGTATCCGACGCCGTGCCGGACCGTGGGCAGCGCGCCGTGCAACAGCCGCCGGTGTTCGGCCCGCAGCGCCGCGCCGGGATCGGTGCCCAGCTCGTCGCGCAGCACCCGCCGGTAGCCGTCGTACCGGGCCAGCGCGGCGGCCGGGCCGGCGGTCGCCGCCTCGCACCGCAGCAGCTCCAGCAGCACCTCCTCGTCGCGCGGGCGCTCGCCGGCCAGCTCGGCCAGCGGGTCCACCGCCTCGGCCGGGCGGCCGAGCCGGGCGAGCGCGAGCGCCCGGGCCCGGACCAGCGCGCGGTGGGTGGCCCGCCGCTCCGCCCGCAGCGCGGTGACGGGGTCGCCGGCGTCGCCGTCCGGGCCGGGGCCGGCACCCTCCCACAGGGCGAGACCGGCCTCGGCATGCGCGAGCGCGTCGCCGGGGTCACCGGCCCGCGCGCACCGGGCGGCCGCCGCGGCCCGGATCAGCACCGCCGAGCTGTCGACCCGGTCCTCGGCGAGCGCCAGCCGGTAGCCGGTCGTGGTGCGGACGATGACGTCGGCGCCGAGCTGGGACCGCGCCCGGGAGACCAGGATCTGCAGGGCCTTGGCCGGGTGCTCCGGCCGGGCGTCGGGCCACAGCCCCTCGACCAGCCGGCCGGTGCCGCAGCCGGTGCGCAGGTCGCCGGCGAGCAGGGCGACGAGGCCGCGCAGCCGCGGGCCCGCGATCTCCCGGCCCCGGAAGGACACCCGGGGGAGCAGGACGAGGTCGGGGGCCACGGCACCAAGGGTATCGATCCCCGGCGGTCCGGCGATCCGGCCAAGCACCGTCGATGGCGCATTAATTATCCTAGAATGTCGGTATCTTGAGAGTCGCCGCCCCGCACCTGGTCGGCGCCGGCACGCAGGTCGCTGCGCGGCAGGTGGCGGCGTTGTTCGCGCTCGCCGGTGTGCTCGCGCTGGTCGGCATCACCAACGACACCCGGCGGGCCGGCGATCTGCTGATCATCGCGGCTGCCGATCTCGGCCTGGCGGTGTTCGTCACCGTGTTCCGGTGGGCCGAGCGGCCGCCGCTGGCCCCCGTGCTCCTCGCGCTGCCCGCGTTCGCCGTGCTCGGCTTCTCCACCTGGGCCTTCGGTGGGGTGGCCACGGGCACCGGCCCGTTCCTCGTGCTCATCTTCGCGTGGGCGGCCCTGCACTACTCCCGGCGGGTGCTGCTGGCGCTGGTGCCGCCCGCGCTGCTGGCGTACCTGCTCCCGTTGATCCTCACCGACCAGCCGGCGGCCGTGCTCGGCTCGTCGGTTGTGCTGTTGCCCGTCGCCCTCGGCGTCGCCCTGCTCATCGAGGCCCAGGCGCGGAACCTGCGTGAGGACAGCGCCCGGATCGCCGAGATCGAACGCTGGCGGGCCGCGCTGGTGGCCGCCCTCGCCCACGACCTGCGGTCGCCGCTGAGCATCGTGCAGATGGTGCTCGAGGATCTGCGGGACGACCCGGGTGCGCACGCCGGCGAGTTCATCGAGAAGGCGCTGCGGCAGGTGGCCCGGATCGACAATCTCACGTCGGGCCTGCTCGACCTCGACCGGATCGACACCCAGGGCAAGCTGCGGCTGGACCTGCGGCCCTGGCCGGTCCGCGAGGTCGTGTCCCGGGCCGTCGCGCACCTCCGGGCGGACGACGTGGTCATCGAGATCGACCCCGCGCTGACGCTGACCATGGACCGGGACCGGTTCGAGCAGATCGTGGTCAACCTGGTCGGCAACGGGCTGCGGCACGGCGGGCCGCCGGTGCTGGTCCGGGTGACGGCCGAGGGCGGCATCGCCCGGCTGGAGGTCCGCGACCATGGTCCCGGCGTGCCGGAGGCGGTGCGGCCCCGGCTGTTCACCCGGTTCGGCAGCGACAATCCCGGCAGCGTCGGGCTCGGGCTCTGGATCGTCGGCCAGCTCGCCCAGGCCCACGGCGGCGAGGCGCACCACGAGGACACCGGCAGCGGCGCGCGCATGGTGGTCACCTGGCCGGCGCCCGACCGGCTGGGGCCGGACCGGGAGTGACCCCACCGAGGAGCTGAGGAATGCCCGGCAGATCCCGTACGCGCTGACGCCGCAGGTCGGCGCCCTGCGGGCGGCCGGGCAGGCGCCGATCCGGCTGCTGGCCGGCGCGTGGGTGGACCGGCGGCGGACCCGTACGGTGATGGCGCCGGTCGCGGTCCGGCTTGCTCCGCCGCGATCAGCTGGGCCGGGCGAACACCCGCCCGGTACGGCCACGGCGCGGTGCTGGTGGCCGCGGCGGCGGTCGGGGACGGCGTGTTCCTGCTCGCGCCGGCGCTGCACGGCCGCCGGCGGTGACGCTCCCGGCGCTCGTCGCGATCAACGTGATCCCCGGAACTTTCGGTCAGCGGGTGAACGTCACGGTGACGGTGATCCGACAGGCAGTCACCCGGACGGGATGCAGGGCCGGGTGGCCGCGACGATCAGTTCTGTGGGCCTGGGCCTGAGCCCGGCTCGCGCAGGCGTGCGGATTGCGGACCGGTCAGCCCGCCGCGGTCACCCGGAAGACGGGGTAGCGGGCGGCCACCCGGGCGAACTCCGGCAGCGGCGCCCGCCGGTCGACGGGAATGTGCGGCCGGGCGCCCTGCGCCAGCTCGAGGTACCTGCGGAGGATCGGCGCCCGCTCGCCCTCGTCGACCTCCACCAGGCGGACGTCCTCCCTCGACCGGTGCCGGAGCACCGCGGCGCCGCCCGCCGCCCGGACGTTGGCCACCCAGTTGGCCTGCTGGCCGAACATCGACACGAGGTACCGCTCGCCCTGGTAGTCCGCGATCACCAAGGGGCAAGCGACGGTCTTGCCGGTCCGCCGCCCGGGCACCTCCAGCGTCACCCAGTTGTCCGGGGCGAGGATCCCGTGCCGGAACAGCACGGCGGAAATGCCGTTCATCGCCCGCGCCAGGCCGTTCGCCCGGCCCTCGGGATACAGCCACCGGCGGAACCGGTTACTCCGCGCCATCTCGCCCTGCCTTCCCCGTCACGTCGCCGTCCGCTGGACCGTACGGGCGCCGGCCGGACGGCGGCAGGGCCGACCGGCCTTACCTCACGACATCGACCGATGTCGTCACGGACCGTCAAGGACCGGAGCGGGGCCTTGCTCGGGGTTCGCAAGTGGTGGCCGCCCGACGATGCATCGAGTCGCCCTTGCTTCATGGGCAAAGCGGCACAAATTTCCTCTTGATCTACTTCGGAATCGCCGGGCGGCCGTCGTGTTGCCGGATTGTTATCCCGTGTTACAAGATCGCCCCGCGACACCGCTTGTGCTACGGGCCGTCATGGGAAAACGTTGCCGAGCACAACAAACAAGCTTCTGATGGACCGATCCCGGCGGCGAAACTTCCGGTCAGGTAACCCATCGAAATCGATCGAAGGCTCTCATTACCCGAAAGGACACGAGGATGCGTAAGGGAATGCTCGCACTTGCCGCGGTCGGCCTGCTGGCCACCGGCAGTGTCGCGGCCTGTGGCGACGACAGCGAAGGCGGCGGCGGCACCACCACCGGCGACTCGAAGGTGGGAAAGGTCGGTGTCATCCTGCCGGACACCAAGAGCTCGGCGCGTTGGGCCACGGCCGACCTCACGTACCTGAAGGCGGCGTTCGACGCGGCCGGTGTCCAGGCCGACATCCAGAACGCCCAGGGTGACAAGACGCAGTTCCAGACGATCGCGGACGGCATGATCTCCAGCGGTGTGAAGGTGCTGATGATCGTGAACCTGGACTCGGGTACCGGTAAGGCGGTGCTGGA
>NZ_JBITLX010000035.1:24074-94190 GCF_044465625.1 Actinoplanes sp. NPDC049599 | reverse complement strand
GCCGCGATCTGGCACAACTGGCGCATCAACGCCGACGTCAAGCGTTCCTTGATCGCGTACGACCACTGAACTCATAAGGAATCACTCGTCTAGAGTGCGCGTGTGCCCCCGTTCCCCGTCGTGTACCGGTGGACGCTGGGCGTCTTCCTGCTCGTGGTCGTCGCGACCTGGTGGCATCCGCCGCACCCGGTCGAGCAGGCCATGCACCACTCGCTCACCGTGCTGGGGCTGGCGGCGCTGCTGCTCGTGCAGCGCCGCCGGCCGCTGCCGTACGCGTCGTTCCTGCTGATCCTGATCTTCCTGGTGCTGCACTCGGTGGCGGCCCGGTGGATCTACTCGTTCGTGCCGTACGACGAGTGGACCCGGGTGCTGTTCGGGTTCCGCCTCAACGAGCTGGCCGGCTGGCAGCGCAACAACTTCGACCGGCTGGTGCACCTGTCGTACGGCCTCTGCTTCGGTCCCGTGCTGTTCCGCCTGCTGCGGGACGGCGGGCGGCGGATCCGCTGGGCGGCGGTGGTGGCGGTGGACGTGGTGCTGTCCACGAGCGCGGTCTACGAGCTGTTCGAGTGGGCCATCGCGATGACGCTGGCGCCGGACGCGGCCGAGGCCTACAACGGCCAGCAGGGTGACATCTGGGACGCGCAGAAGGACATGAGCCTCGCCACGGGCGGGGCGGTGGTCGCGGTGGCGGTTGCCGCGCTGGTCGCGTACCGGCGGGTGGCCGCGCGGCGCTGAGGTGGGCCAGATCACAGGGTGCAAACGCACCACCGGCACCGACACTGGCCCGATGGAACCTCGCGTGCACCCGGTGCCCTCCACCGACGGCATCACCCTGACCGTCGAGGAGTACGGCTCCCCCGGCGGCTCGGCCACCGTGGTGTTCCTGCCCGCGCTCGGGGTGCCGGTGGCCTACTACCGGCCGCTGTTCCGGGCCTGGGTGGCGGCGGGGCGGCACGTCGTCGGCGTCGAGCTGCGCGGCATGCCGCAGAGCCCGGTCGCCGACCTGCGCCGCGACTCGTTCGGCTACGCCCACCTGGTGCGCGAGGACCTGCCCGCGGTCTTCACCGATCCCGCGGTGGCCGGTGCGGCCAAGGTCGTGCTGGTGGGCCACAGCCTGGGCGGTCAGCTCGCGCTGCTGTCGGGCGCCGCCGGCACGGTACGCCCGGACGCGGTCGTCACGCTCGGCACGGGCACGAGTTCCCCGCACGCCCGCCGCGGCCGGCTGGCCCGGGCCCAGCGCGCCGCCGGGGTCCGGTTCGTCGGCGCGGTGACCTGTTCGCTGGGCTACTGGCCGGGGCACCGCCTCGGGTTCGCCGGCCGGCAGCCGCGCACGCTGATGTCCGACTGGGGCTACGAGGCCCGCCACGGCCGCTACCGGCTGCGCGGCGACCGGACCGACTACGAGGCGGCGCTGGGTGCGCTCACCGTGCCGGCGCTGCTGGTCGACATCGCGGGCGACCGGATGATCCCGCGGGCGGCCGTCGACCACCTGGCGGCCCGGCTGCCGGCCGGTGTCGGCCGGGCCACGATCGACGCGGTGCCCGACCACTTCCGCTGGGCCCGGCGCTCGCCGGAGAAGGTCATCACCGCCGTCGAGGGCTGGCTGCGCACCCACGGCCTCTGATCAGCCGCGGCGGGCCAGCAGCGCCAGCCGCACCCGGTTCGGGCTGTCGGTCTTGGTCATCAGGCTGGTGATGTGGGTCTTCACCGTGGTCACCCCGATGTGCAGCCGGTCGGCGATCTCGGTGTTGGACAGCCCCTCGGCCACCAGATCCAGCACGTCGCGTTCGCGCGCGGTCAGCCCGGCCACCGGCGGCGGCGTCTCCACCCGCGCGGTCACCGCCCGGCGGACCAGCCGTTGCAGCACCTCCGGGCTGAACGGGCTGTCCCCCGCCGCGGCCCGCCGGATCCCGTCCAGCAGCTCGACCGGCGGCGCGTCCTTGAGCAGGAAGCCGCACGCCCCCGCGGTCAGCGCCGGATACAGATGGTCGTCGTCGCCGAAGGTGGTCAGCACCACGACCCGCGCCGCCGGCCGTTCCGCCAGGATCCGGCCGGTGGCCGTGATGCCGTCGACGCCGGGCATCCGCAGGTCCATCACGATCACGTCGGGGCTGAGCCGGGCGGCGAGCGCCACCGCGTCCCGGCCGTTGCCGGCCTCGCCGACCACGGTCAGGTCGGCTTCGGCGTCGCAGAGCATCCGCAGCCCGGCCCGGATCAGCGGCTGGTCGTCGACGAGCAGCAGCCGGATCACGCCGACTCCATGGTCGGCTGGGCGGCCGGCAGGGTGGTCGCGACGCGCCAGCCGCCGCCGACCGGTCCGGCCGTGAGCCGGCCGCCCAGCACCTCGACCCGCTCGCGCATCCCGGTCAGGCCGTGGCCGCCGCCGGACGGCAGCCCGGGCGCCACCCCGCCCCCGTCGTCGGTCACCGACCAGCTCACGTCGCCGTCGTGCACCTCGACCCGCAGGCTCGCGCGGGCGGCCGGGCCGGCGTGCCGGGCCACGTTGGTCAGCGCCTCCTGGGTGAGCCGCAGCACCGCCAGCGCGCGGACCACGTCCAGCGAGCCGGCCTCCGGCGCGATCGACGCGTCCACGGTCAGCCCCGCCCGCCGGGCCGTCTCCACCGCCGCCTCGAGGGCCTCCGGCAGCGCGCCGGGCTCGATCGCGGTCAGCGCGGCGTCCGTACGCCGGATCGGGTCACGCAGCACCGCGACCAGCCGGCGCAGGTCGGCCAGGGCGGCCGTGCCGGTGCTGTGCACGTCGTCGAAGACCTCGGTCACCCGCGGGTCCGCGTCCGGCAGCACGTGCCGGGCCACGCCGACCCGCAGCACCATCGAGGCGACGTGGTGGGCGACCACGTCGTGCAGCTCCCGGGCGATCGCCGAGCGCTCGTCCGCCCGGGCCGCCCGGTTCTCCGACTCGGCCCGGCGGGTGGCCTGCACACCCAGCTCCCGGGTGGTCCGGATGACCATGCCGAGCAGCACCGGCACGCCGACCACGACGAACAGCCCGTAGATCGCGGCCAGCACCGACCGGTCGCCCAGGGTGAAGGCCAGGTAGACCGCCGACACCAGGCCCGCGCCGGCCCAGATGTGCCAGGGCCGGGACGCCGCCATGGCCACTTCGAGCAGGATCCAGCTGGCGCCGACCTGGTTGATCGTCGTGTCGTCGAGCAGCAGGAACGCCGGCACCAGCAGCAGGACCTGGGCGGGCAGGCCGACCAGCGGCCGGCGGTGGAGGACCAGCGCGCAGGCGAACGCCGCCACCGCGAACAACCACTGCGCCCGGGTCGTCTCCCGGCCCGCCTCATGGCCGAACAGCAGATAACTCAGGCCGCTGAGGTCGAGCAGCACCATCCGCACAAGCGTGTCGCGTGCGTCGAAGAGCCGTCCCGCCCATCCCACGATGCTCACCCTAGGCGCTCGCGACGCTCGGGTACCGGGTGCGGACCAGCAGGTAGGCGAGCAGGCCCAGCGGGCCGAGCAGGATGGTCAGCAGCAGCACCGGCGCCATGACCAGCGCGGGCACGCCGCGGTCCCGGCTGTCCAGCCAGGACCAGCGGCCCACGAACAGGTCGAAGGCGATCATGTGGGCCCAGCCCGCCGCCGCGCCGTCGGCCGTGCCGAGCAGCTCCCGGACCCCGTCGAGGGTCGGCGACGCGACGGCCGGCAGCACCTCGCCGAAGGCCGGGATCACCAGCACCGCGTAGATCAGCACCACCGGCAGCACGATCAGCGGGGAGGCGATGATCCGCCGGGTCCAGGACCAGCCGGGCAGCAGGATCATCAGGGCCCAGAACGGCGCGGCGACCGCGAACGTGAGACCGAACAGCACCCCGGTCATGCGCGTGCTCCCTTCGACCCGTCGGGCTCGATCATGCCGCCAGCTCCAGGGCGGGCCGGCGCCGGGTCACGACCAGGGTGGTGGCGGTGGCGGTCGCGGCGGCGAGGGCGGCCCAGGCAGCGAGCGTCAGGGCGTCCGGCTGGAGCAGCGGCAGGCCGCGCAGGGCCTGCCAGGTGAGCAGGACGGTGAGGATCCCGTACGCGATCCCGCCGACCGTCAGCAGCCGGATCCGGGTGAGCTGGTCGTGCCGGTTGCCGAGCAGCAGGGCCAGCAGCGGCAACGCCTGCAGCGCGTGCATGCCGACGAAGTGGCCGATCCGCAGGTCACCGCCGGTGGTGCTCCAGCCGAGCACCGGCAGCCCCGGGCCGCCGTCGGGTGCGCCGACGGTGTGCGCGTACTGGTCGGGCTGCACCATCGGGACGGCCACCAGCGTGCCGAGCAGGAACAGGCCGAGCCCCCAGCGGACCGCGTGCGCGGACACCCGGTCGGCGATCCGCCGGCGCAGCACCACGATGCCGAACACCAGGTGCGCAACGAACAGCACCATGATCGAGGTGCTCATCACCTGCCACAGCGCGGCGTTCAGCGGGGTGGTCTCGTTGTAGTGGCTGGTCTGCCCGCGGATCACCTGGGTCACGATGACGACCATCTCGGCCAGCGACACGGCCACCAGCACGGTGGCGGCCCGTTCCGCGACCCGGCTGCGCCGTTCCAGCAGCGAGAGCATCCAGGCGAGGGTGAGGGTGTAGAGGACGAAGGACACCGCGAACTTGAACGGCTTGAGCCAGATCGGCGCGCCGGTCAGGACGCGCGGGTCGGCGAGGGCGCCGATCGCCGCGACGAGGGCGAGAACGGCCATCGCGGCGGCGAAGATCGTCAGCGGGCGGTGCCAGCGCAGCACGTTTGTCATGCCCTGATGCTGTCGGCGCCGGCCGGCGTCTGCGCCCACCTGCGGGCCGGTCCGCCGGCCGCCGGTCGGAGCCCCTCTCCTCCCTGGGTAGGAGGTCGCCATACTGGGCGCGTGAACGAGGTGGTGTTTCCCCGGGCCGCGGACGGCCGGCGCAGCGGTTCGGCCCTGGGCCGGGCGGTGGTCGCGGACGCGTTGCGGGTCGCGGACCCGGCGGCGGCCGCCGCCGCGGAGCGCGAGAGCGACTGGCGTACGGGCTACCTGCCGCACTTCCGCGCGCTGGTCGAGGCGGGGCTGGACCACGGCTACGACATCGCCCGCGCCGGGCTGGAATCGGCGCTCAGCCGGATGCGGGTGTCCCGGGAGGCCGGCGAGATCCCGCTCGGCGAGGTGTTCGACACGCCGGCCCGCCCGCTGGAGACGGTCACGGTCCGCGGCGACGGCAAGCCCGAGCAGGAGCTGATCGTGCCGTACCGGGGTGAGCTGCTGCGCGGTGACGCCCTGCTGCGCCGGCTCGACCGCTGGGTCGAGCAGGGCACGATCGAGCCCTCGTGCGCCGCGGCGGTCCGCGAGGTCGCCGCCGAGCCGGACTGGCTGGACCTGTCCGACCAGCGGATCGTGGTGCTGGGCGCGGGCGCCGAGATGGGACCGCTGCCCGCGGTGCTGGCCTGGGGCGGCACGGTCATCGGCGTCGACCTGCCCCGGCCGCGGGTGTGGGCCCGGGTGGCGGCCACCGCCCGGCAGAGCGCGGGCACGCTGATCGCGCCCGGCGCCACCATCGAGGCCGCGGGCGCGGACCTGCTGACCGAGCTGCCGGCCGTCGCCCAGTGGCTGCTCGGCTTCGAGGGCCGGCTGGTGCTCGGCAACTACGTGTACGCGCCCGGCGAGGCGTACCCCCGGCTCTCGGCCGCGGTCGACGCCCTGTCCGGGCACGTGCAGCGGGAGCGACCCGGCACGGCCCTGGCGTTTCTCGCCACCCCGACGGACGTCTTCGCCGTGCCGGCCGCGGCGGTCGCGCAGGCCACGGCCCGGTACCGGGACCGGCGGGCCGCCGCGAAGCTGCTCGCCACGGTCTCCGGCAGCCGGCTGCTGCAGCCGAACTACCCGCCGGGCGCCGACCCGGGCATCGCCGACAGCCTGGTGCCCCAGCAGGGCCCGAACTACGCGCTGGCCAAGCGGATCCAACGCTGGCGCGCTTCGGTCGCCCGGCACGACGGGACCACGGTGAGCCTCACGGTCGCGCCGCCGACCCGGACCCGGTCGGTGACCAGCAACCGGCTGCTCGCCGCCGCGTACGCGGGCGCGCACCTGTTCGGCGTGGAGATCTTCGAGCCGGCCACCAGCAACCGGCTGATGGCCGCGCTGCTGGTGCACCAGCTGCGCAAGCCGCGGCCGGCGGCGCCGGCCGCCTGGACGGACGAGGCGATCGGCGCGGCGCACGGCGGGCTGTGGCGGGTCGCCTACCAGCCGCGGACGGCGCTCGGGCTGGCCGCGGTGCGCGGGCTGCCGGCCACCCTGCGCCGGAGCTGACCCGGGCGCGGACCGGCCGGCGTTTCTCGCCGCCGCCCGGGGCCGGCCGCCGGGCCGTCAGGTAGGCCGGCCGCCGGGCCGTCAGGTAGGCCGGCCGCCGGGCCGTCAGGTGGGCCGGCCGCCGGGCCGTCAGGTGGGCCCGCAGCCGGGCCGTCAGGTAGGCCGGCCGCCGGGCCGTCAGGTGGGCCCGCCGCCGGGCCGTCAGGTGGGCCCGCAGCCGGGCCGTCAGGTGGAGCTGCCGACCAGCAGCGCCGCCAGGTCGTCGCGGGTCGGTCCGGGTGGCACCGGTGGCCGCCAGCCGCCCGCGAAGATCTCCCGGGCCCGCGGCTCCACCTCGGCCAGCGTCGCGGGCAGCGCGTCCATCGCCAGGTACGGCCCGACCACCGCCATGAGCGCCGGCTCGGCCTGCGCCGCGTCGACGATGTGCCCGGAGGTCAGCGGCCGGGACAGGTCCACGTCCTCGCCCGCCCACTGCCGCACCTGGTCGGCGTCCCAGGCCAGGTGGTCGTCGAACCAGGGCTTGATCCGCTCGGCGCACCACCGGTCGAACTCCAGCGTCACCGCCTCCGGGTCGGTCGGCGCCCGGTCGATCAGCGCGATCAGCTGCTGGGCCTGCTGCAGGGACGTGGTGATCCCCCGGCCGCTGGTCGGGTTGGTGGTGCAGACGGCGTCGCCGACGTGCACCAGACCCGGCAGCGCGACCCGGCCGTGCTCGTCGAGCTGCCCGCGGTAGGTGTTGCGCAGGTTGCCGCCGACCAGCACGCCGCTGACCGGGCGGGTGCGGGCCGGATCGGTCCACACGTCCAGCCCGGGTATCGCGCGCATCGCCGCCTCGAACGCGCCGGTGACGCGCAGGCCGGCCAGCTCGCGGTCGGCGCTGGGCCGGGCCAGCACCACGTTGATGCCGCGGTTGTCCTGCAGGAACGCGGCGAAGAAGTAACCGTGCATCCGGGCGATCAGGCCGATCGGGGCGTTCACCGGGCCCGGCTCGGCGCCGGGCAGCAGGGCGTACGGGCGGGAGACGTAGGCCAGGCCGCAATCGGCGCCGAGCCCGGGCGCCCGCAGGTCGGTGCCGATCCGCCCGGCCCGGCCGGAGGCGTCGAGCACGAGCTCCGCCGGCAGCTCCACGCCGTCGACGAGCAGGCCGGCCGCCCGCCCACGGGACCGCAGGACGGCGTCGGCGTGGCCCACGGCGAACGTCACGCCCGGTTCGGCCACCGCGGCGGCGCGCAGCACCCGCTCGAAGGTCACCCGCCCGCAGTGCATGCCGACCATGAGCTCCGGGTGCGTGTCGTCGGCCGGCACGACGGCCAGCTCCGCCCCGGCGGCGAGCAGGGCGTCGATCAGGTCGGGCAGCTCCGCCCCGAGGATCTCGACGATCTGCTTGCGCAGCCCGTGCGGATGGTGGAACTGCATGACGCCCCGCCGGGGCCACTCGCCGCCGGGCGCCGGGCCGGGGTCGCGGTCCACGATCGTCACCGCGTGGCCGCGGCGGGCCAGGGCGATCGCCGCGAACAGGCCGGTGGGTCCCGCACCGGCGATGGCTGTGTCCATCGGCCGAGAGTAGGAGCCGGGAACCGGGTGACGCTCGCCCTGAGTCGGTATCCCGTCACGGGATATACCCTCGCACCATGGAGATCGCCGGGATCGTCCTCGCCGCGGGCGCCGGGCGCCGCTACGGGATGCCGAAGGCGCTGGTCCCGTACCGGGGCAGCTTGCTGGTGCACCGCGCGGCCGGCGTGCTCCGGGCGGCCGGCGTCACCGAGACGGTGGTCGTGGTGGGCGCGCAGGCCGGCCGGGTCCGCGCGGTCGCGCCCGAATTGACCTGTGTCGACAATCCGGACTGGGCCACCGGGATGGCCTCGTCGCTGCGCGCCGGCCTGGCGGCGGTGGCCGCCGGCCCGGCCGACGCGGCGGTGGTCCTGCTGGTCGACATGCCCGGCGTCACCCCCGCGGCGGTACGCGCCATCGCCGCCCACGCGAGCCCCGACGCCCTGGTGCTGGGCGGGTACGGCGACCGCCGCGCGCACCCGGTGCTGCTCGGCCGCGAGCACTGGGCGGGCGTGGCAGCCACCGCGACCGGCGACCGTGGCGCCCGCGACTACCTGCGCGCACACGCCGATCAGGTCCGGGTCGTCCCGGTCGGCGACGTGGCCGACGACACCGACCTCGACGTACCGGAGAAGGTGACCGACCGTGCGTGACGTCCTGGCCGACCTGGTCCGCTGGTGGCGCGACGGCGAGGTGGCCGGCCTGGCCACCGTCACCGCCACCTGGCAGAGCGCGCCCCGGCAGCCGGGCGCGGCGATGCTGGTGAGCGCCGACGGCACCGCGGTCGGCAGCGTCTCCGGCGGCTGCGTCGAGGGCGCGGTCTACGAGCTGTGCCAGGAGGTCGCCGAGTCCGGCCTGCCCCGGACCGTGCGATACGGCATCACCGACGACGACGCGTTCGAGGTCGGGCTCCCCTGCGGCGGCACCATCGAGCTGTTCGTCGAGCGGGCCGGCTTCCCGGAGCTGCCGGTGCTCGCCGAGGCCGTCGCCGCGGACCGGCCGGTGGCGCTGCTGA
Organism: Actinoplanes sp. NPDC049599; assembly: GCF_044465625.1. Classification (NCBI taxonomy): domain Bacteria; kingdom Bacillati; phylum Actinomycetota; class Actinomycetes; order Micromonosporales; family Micromonosporaceae; genus Actinoplanes; species Actinoplanes sp. NPDC049599. The sequence continues at coordinate 85,346 of NZ_JBITLX010000035.1, read as the reverse complement.
CCTGTGTGGAGGGTCCGCCGGAGGCGCTCGGCCGGCACCTGGTCGTCACCGGCGATACCCGGCACGGCTCGCTCGGCGGGGACCGGCTGGACGACGCGGCCACCGACGACGGCCGCGGGCTGCTCGCCGCCGGGCGCACCGGGCTGCTGCACTACGGACCGGCCGGCGAGCGCCGCGGCGCCGGGGTGACCGTGCTGGTCACCTCGTTCGCGCCGGCCGCCCGGATGATCGTGTTCGGGGCCACCGACCACGCCGCGGCGGTGGCCCGGATCGGCGCGTTCCTCGGCTACCGGGTGACGGTCTGCGACGCGCGGCCGGTCTTCGCCACCCCCCGGCGCTTCCCCGAGGCCGACGAGGTCGTCGTCGACTGGCCGCACCGCTACCTGGCCGCGGAGGCCGCCGCCGGGCGGATCGACCCGCGCACCGTGCTCTGCGTGCTCACCCACGACCCGAAGTTCGACGTGCCGGTGCTCGAGGTGGCGCTGGAGCTGCCGGTCGCGTACGTGGGCGCGATGGGTTCCCGGCGCACCCACGACGACCGGCTCAAGCGGCTGCGCGAGACCGGCCTCGCCCCGGCCGCGATCGACCGGCTGGCCTCGCCGATCGGTCTCGATCTGGGGGCGCGCACCCCCGAGGAGACCGCGGTCAGCATCGCGGCCGAGATCGTCGCGGTGCGCTGGAACGGCACCGGCGGGCGGCTCACCGGCACCGCGGGGCCGATCCACTCCTGAGCGGTGGTTGGATGGCCGCGTGCTGCATTTGCGGATCATCGTCCCGCCCGCCCGTACGGCGGCCGTCCAGGAGCTGCTGACCGGCAACGAGGCGGTGACCCACGTCGTCGTGCTGCCCGGCGCCGCCGTCCAGCCCACCGGGGACCTGATCTTCTGTGACGTGGTCCGGGAGGGCGCCAGCGCGATCATCGAAGGGCTGCGTGAGCTGCACGTGGACCGGGACGGTTCGATCATGCTGGAGAAGGTCGACACCACCCTGTCCGCGGCCGCCGATCGGGCCGAGCGGCGGGTGCCCGGCCTGGGCGTGGACGCCGTGGTCTGGGAGGAGGTCGAGAACGCCACCGCCGCGGAGTCGGAGCTGTCCGGCGCCTTCCTCACCTTCATGATCGTCGCAACCGTGCTGGCCGGCATCGGCGTGCTGCTCGACCAGCCCATCCTCATCGTCGGCGCGATGGTCGTCGGCCCCGAGTTCGGGCCGCTGGCCGCGCTCTGCGTCGGCGTGGTCAGGGGGCGCTCAGCGCTGATCCGCCGGGCCCTGCTGGCGCTCGTGGTGGGCTTCGCGGTCGGCATGCTGGTCACCGTCGCGACCACCTGGGCGCTGACGGCCCTGGACCTGGTGAACAAGGACATGCTGCTCGGACCCCGGCCGCTGACCAAGTTCATCTGGCAGCCGGACGCGCTGAGCTGGGTGGTCGGCTTCCTCGCCGGGGTGGCCGGGATGCTGTCGCTGACCTCGGCGAAGGCGGGCACCCTGGTGGGCGTGCTGATCTCGGTGACGACCGTGCCCGCCGCCGCGAACGTCGCGGTGGCCGTCGCCTACGGCGTGACGAACGAGGCCGCCGGCTCGGCGCTGCAGCTGCTCATCAACGTGGCCGCGATCATCGCCGCCGGGGTGCTCACGCTGAGCGTGCAGCGGTTCGCCGGCCGCCGCCGTCAGCCGGCGCCGAGGTAGGCGCCCAGCTCCCGCAGCGAGGTCAGCCGGTGCGCCTCGCCGGCCGGCCCGCGCCCGTGCCGATCCAGGTGTACGGCCGACAGCCCGGCCGCCCGCGCCCCCAGCACGTCCAGCGCGTGGTCGTCACCGACGCTGAGCACCTCGCCGGGCGCGTACCCCCAGCGGGCGCAGGACTTCAGGAACGCCGCCGCGTGCGGCTTGGCCGCCCCGAGGTCGTCGACCGCGAAGACCGGCCCGGCCAGCTCGGCGAGGCCGGTGCGCTCGAGCTTGCGCAGCTGCTGGCCGCGCGAGCCGTTGGTCAGCACGGCGGTGGCCAGCCCGGCCGCGGCGAGCCCGGTCAGCGCACCGGCCGCGTCGTCGAAGGCCCGCCAGGCGTCCTCGTAGTGGGTCACGTAGCCGGCGAACGTCTCGTCCAGCTCCGCGTCGGTGCCGCCGGTGCCGAGGAAGTCGCGCAGCCGGCGGCGGCGCTGCTCGGCGAAGCTGATCCGGCCGTCCCGCCACGCGAGCAGGTGCTTCTCCTGCACGGCGGCCCAGCGGACGATCGCGGCCTCCGTCGGCACCAGGCCGATCGTCGGCAGCCAGCCGCGCAGGCCCGCGGCGGCCGCGCTCTCGTGGTCGACGAGGGTGCCGTCGAGGTCGAGCAGGACACCACGCAGTTTCACGACCGAGATCCTAGACTCGGCGGGTGGACATCACGCCGATCACCCTGGGCACCTGGCCGACCCCGCTCGAGGCGGCACCCCGGCTGGGCACCGCGCTCGGACTGGACGAGCTGTGGCTCAAACGGGACGACCTCACCGGCCTGGGCGGCGGTGGCAACAAGGTGCGCAAGCTCCAGTACACCTGTGCACAGGCGCTCCAGGCGGGGGCGACCACGCTGGTCACCACCGGTGCGGCGCAGTCGAACCACGCCCGGCTCACGGCCGCGGCGGCGGCCCGGCTGGGCCTGGAGTGCGTGCTGGTGCTCGGCGGCGCCGAGCCGCCGGCCCCGCGCGGCAACCTGATCCTGGACGAGCTGGCCGGCGCGCGCATCGTGTGGGCCGGCGACGCGCCGCTCGACGAGGTCGCGGCCGCGCAGAAGGGCTACGTCATCCCGTTCGGCGGCACCTCGGCGGTCTCCGCACTGGGCTATGTGGACTGCGCGAGCGAGCTGACCGCGCAGCTGCCCGACCTGAGCACCGTGGTGGTGGCGGTCGGCTCGGGCGGCACGATGGCCGGGCTGGTGGCCGCGCTCGGCCCGAGCCGGGTGTTCGGGGTGGACACCGGCGCGCTGCCCGACGCCCGGGGCACGGTGGCAGCGCTGCTCGACGCCATGGGCGTACCGGTCCGGCCGGAGCAGCTGCAGATCGACGGCTCGCACGTGGGCGAGGGCTACGCGACCCTGACCCGGCCGGTCGGCGAGGCGCTGAGCCTGGCGGCGCGCACCGAGGGCCTCTTCCTCGACCCGATCTACACCGGGCGGGCGCTGGCCGGGCTGCGCGCGAGCCCGCCGGACGGCAAGATCGTGTTCCTGCACAGCGGCGGCCTGCCCGGGTTGTTCGGCCACCCCACGCTCTGCTGAGCGCTCAGCACGAACGGGAGCGCAGCCGGCGCAGCATCCGGGCGTCGGCGAAGCCGACCGCGTGGGCCGCCGCCTCGACCGTCGCGCCGTGCCCGATCAGGTATTCGGCCCGTTCCACCCGCAGCACCTGCTGGTAGCGCAGCGGGGTGCGGCCGGTCGCGGCCTCGAACCGGCGGGTCAGCGTCCGCTCGCTGACCCCGGCCGCGCGGGCCAGCTCGGCCAGCGGCAGCGGCTCGGCGAAGCTCGCGTCGATCCGGTCCTGCACCCGGTGCACGGCGTCGGAGAGGTGCGCGCGGTGCCGCAGCATCGCGCTGGCCTGCTGCTCGTCGCCGTTGCGCCGGGCGTAGACCACCATCTGCCGGGCCACCTGCGCGGCCACCGCCGGGCCGTGCCGGACCGCGACCAGGTGCAGCGCGAGGTCGATGCCGCTGGCGATGCCCGCCGAGGTGATCACCCGGTCGTCGGCGACGTAGAGCACGTCGCGGACCACCGTCGCCGCCGGATAGCGCCGGGCCAGCTCGTCCTGCACGTCGTGGTGGGTGGTGCAGCGCCGGCCGTCCAGCAGGCCCGCCCGGCCCAGCGCGTCGGCGCCCGCGCAGACGCTGGCCACCGTGCCGCCGGCGGCGTGGTGGGCGGCGAGCCGGGCCAGCGTCGCCGCCGTGAGGTGGCCGGTGCCGGGCAGCTCCGCCGCCCGCCAGCCGGGCACCACCACCAGGTCGCCGGGGCCGAGCTCCGGCCAGGCCGGCTCGGCGCGCAGCGTGATGCCCTGGTGGGTGGGCACCTCCGGCTGCTCGGCCACGTAGGCCAGCCGGTAGGGGTGCCCGTGGTCGGCCACGGTCGAGAAGACCTGGGCGGCGCCCGCGAGGTCCAGCAGGTGCAGCTGCGGCACCAGGACGAAGACCACCTGATTCACGATCCGGTCAAGCTCCCGGTCAGCTCGGCGACGGTGCGGACGGTGGCGAAACGGCCGGCGAGTGCGTACTCGGTGCGGGTCACCACGTCCTCGGCTGCCAGCGTACGCGGGTCGGCCAGCAACTCGGCGACGGTCTGGCCGGCCGGGGCGTCCCGGTGCGGGATCGGGAAGGTCGCGGTCGCGTCGGTGACGAAGGTGACCGCGTAGCCGAGGTCGGAACCGACCCGGGCGGTGGTCTCGACGCACTGCTCGGTGCGGATGCCGCAGACGGTCAGCTCGCGGATCCCGCGCTCGGTGAGCAGCTGCTGGAGATTGGTGGTGGTGAACGCGTTGTGCGAGGTCTTCGTGATGATCGGCTCCCCGGCGGCCGGCACCAGCTCGGCCACCACCCGGACGTGGCCGCGGGCCGGGTCGAAGTCGCCGCCGCTGCCCGGCTCGGCGTGCAGCACCCAGACGACGAGGTCGCCGGCGGCGCGGGCGGCGGCGACCAGGGTGCCGGCCCGGTCCACGACGGCGGGGTTGGAGACGGCCTGCCAGAGCGGCCGGACCCGGAAGGACTCCTGGACGTCGATGACGACGAGTGCATTGGTCATGGCACCCATCCTGGCCGCCGGGACGGCGCCGGGGTAAGGCACTGAACCGACCAGGACCGGAACGATCCGGTCACGCCGGCCCGGGTCGTGACCACCTTCGGGCTGAGCTACCGCGCCAGCAGGGCGAGCAGGGCCGGCGAGGCCCGGCGGAGCGTCTGGCTGCCGTCGGCCGCCTGGGCCAGCAGCCGCCGGCAGCCGTCCAGCTCCACATAGAGCTGTCCGGCCCCGAAGTGCAGCACCGCGAACCGGCTCGCCGGGGTCGTGCACGGGCCGGCGGCCGCGGCCGACTCGATCTCCCGCCGGGCGCCGGACCACTGCTCGTCGCTCAGATAACGGCCGGAGACGAAGTCGCCGGCGGGCTTGCCGGTGCGCTGCTGCTCGGCCGGCACCCGGTAGACGCAGAGGCGGACCGGCTCCGGGCCGTCGAAGCCCGGCGGCACGACCGCCGCCCGGCCCGAGTCGGCCCCGGCCCCGGCCCCGGCCACCCACACCATGTCCGACCACTGCTGGCCGCACCCGGCCGCCGCTGCCTCGGACGACTCGATCTCCCTGACCGGCCGGCCGGCGACCGGGGTCAGGCGCAGGCCCTGCACGGCGTTCCGAACCTCGGACCGGACCTTGCCGCACTCGTCGGCGGGCAGGCCCGGACGCACCCAGCGGCCCCGCGCGTCGAGCAGCACGAAGAACGGCGGCAGATACAGCTCCAGGGTGCAGGCGCCGCCGGAGAGCCGTTCGTCCGGCAGCCGCAGGGCGGTGACCAGGGCCGTCACGTCCTCGGCGCGGCTCTCCGTGGCGACGAGATCCTGGCCGCCGTCGGTGCGGCGCAGCGGGGCCGACGAACACACGACCGCGGCGACCGGCTGGAAGCTGTCGTCGAGCCGGGGCAGCGTCCCGGCATCGGCGGGCCCCGGCAGGCCCGGCCCCGACGGGGTCGGCGCTTCGGCCGCACAGGACGTCCAGGCCGGTTCGATCTTGAGCTGTCCGGCGGGTGGCGCGGGCGCTCCCGACCCACCGCCACAACCCGCGGACGCTGCCAGCACTGCCGTCATGACCAGTAACAACACACCGAACCGGCGCATCGGGCACCTCCATCGCCGTTCCTGGGACGTCGGCGGCCGGGCGCCGGTTCCCCCCGCGACCTTTCCCGGCCGACGCTAGTTGATCACGGTATGCGAAAATTGTCAGTATTCACGGCTCTGCTCTGCGCCCTGGCCGGCGGCGCCGTCGCCACCGCGTCTCCGGCCGCAGCCGTCAGACCCCGCACCCAGGCGACACCGGCGTTCAACAGCACGGTGTGGGCGATCGCGTTCCGCGGTGACGTGGTCTACGTCGGCGGGTCCTTCACCACGGTCACCTTCCGGGGGCGGAGCTTCCCGCGCAAGCGACTGGCCGCGCTCAACGCCCGTACCGGGGCAGTGCTGCCGTGGCAGCCGACCGCCAACGGCACCGTCCGCGCGCTGGCCGTCGCGGGCACCGCGGTGTACGCCGCAGGCGACTTCGACACGATCTCCGGGCAGCGCCGCGACGCCGTGGCCCGCCTCGACGCGCGCTCGGGCCGGGTGTCCCGCTTCGCGCACCGGGTCTCCGGGTCGGCCGCCACCCTCGCGATCGGCAACGGCCGGGTGTACGTGGGCGGCAGCTTCTCCAGCGTGGACGGTGTGCCGCGGCGCAACCTGGCGGCGTTCTCGCACGGCACCGGCGCCCTCGACCGGTCCTGGCGGGCGGGCACCGGCGGGCACGTCCGGTCGCTGGCGGTCACCCGCCGCCGGGTCTACCTGGGTGGCGACTTCCACCGGGTCAACGGCTCCCGCGCGGCGGACCGGCTGGCCGCCGTGCACTCGTCCACCGGCGCGCTGATCACCGCCTTCCGGCCGAAGGCGCCGGCGAACGTGATGGACGTGGCGGTCGACGCCCGGGGCGTCTACACCGCGACCGGCGGACCGGGCGGCCGGGCGGTCGGCTACTCGGCGTCCGGCGGCGTGCGCTGGACCCACCTCTTCGACGGCGACGTGCACACGATCGCCGTGATGGGCGGGGTCGCCTACGTCGGCGGCCACTTCGACCGGTCCTGCCGGCGGACCAGCACGTTGCGCCAGCTCGGCTGCCTCGGCGGCTACACGCCCCGGGTCAAGCTGGCCGCGCTGGACGGGCGGGGCCGGCTCACCGGCTGGAACCCGCGGGCCAACGGCACGGTCGGCACCCACGTCCTGACCACCTACCCGGCGCGGAAGCGGATCGCCGCGGGCGGCGCCTTCACCCGGGTCGGCGGCGCGGGGCGGGAACGCTTCGCCCTCTTCGGCTGACCCGGCACCGGCTCGCCAGGTGCGGTGCGAGTCGCGCCCGGCCCGCCGGCCCGGATCACGGGGTGCGGTGCGCGCGCCGCACCCGCCGACCGGATCGCCAGGCGCGGTGCGAGTCGCGCCCGGCCCGCCGGCCTGGATGGGCAGGCGCGGTGCGGGCCGCGCCCGGCCCGCCGGCCGGATCGGCGGGGTTATCGGGCGACGTCGTCCGTGGCCGAGAGCAGTGTCGCGAGGTCCGCGCGGGACGGCAGGCCCTCGCAGTCGCCGGGCACGGTCACCGCGAAGCCGCCCACCGCCACCGCCGTCGCCAGCCGTTCGGCGGCTTTGGCCCCGGCCAGCCGGTCCGCCAGGTAGCCCGCCACGAAGGCGTCCCCGGCCCCGACGGAGTCGACCACCGTCACCTTCAGGGCCGGCAGCGCGTACCGCCGGCCGTCGATCAGGGCGGTGCAGCCGCGCGGGCCGTCCTTGAGCACCACCTCGGCCGGGCCGAGCGCGGTCAGGCCCTCGGCGAGCTGCTCGGTCGCGCCCAGCACCAGCGCCGCCTCCTCCGGGCCCGCGAAGACCAGGTCCGCGCGGGACACCAGGTCGCGCAGGACCGGCGCGGCGTCGAAGCGGGACCACAGCTTGGCGCGGTAGTTCACGTCGACCGACACCGTCACCCCGGCCGCCCGGGCGGTCTCGACCGCGTGGAACACCGTCGCGCGGGCCGAGTCGCTCAGCGCCGGCGTGATGCCGGTGACGTGCAGGATTCCCGCCGACTCGAGCAGCGCGGCCGGCACGTCGGCCGGGGTGAGCCGGGAGCCGGCGCTGCCCGCGCGGTGGTAGTCGACGTGCAGCAGGCCGGCCGTGCGGCGGTACTTGACCATCAGGCCGGTGAAGGCCGGGTCGCGCAGGGCCACGGTGTGCACGCCCTCGGCGCGCAGCCGGCGCTCGATCAGGTCGCCGGCCGCATCCGGGCCGATCCGGCCCAGCCAGGTCGCCGTGCCGCCCAGCCGGGCGACGCCGATCGCCACGTTGCTCTCGGCGCCACCGATGCCGAAGTGGAAGCCGCGGGCGTACTCCAGGGCGCCGATGCCGTCGGCCGCGACCAGGCCCATCGTCTCGCCGAGCGTGACCAGGCCGCCGCTCATGAGCGGGCGAAGGCAACGGCGTCCGCGGCCCGGCGGGCCCGCACCGCGAGCTGGGCCAGGCTGCCGCCGGTGGCGGCGTCGCCGATCAGCGGGCCGCCGAGGCCGACCGCGACCGCGCCGGCGTTGAGCCAGGTGGCGATGTCGGCGATCTCGATGCCGCCGGTCGGCATGATCCGCACGTCCGGCAGTGGCCCGCGCAGGTCCTTGAGGTAGCGCGGGCCGACCGTGCCGGCCGGGAAGAGCTTGACCAGCGGCGCGCCGCCCCGGCTGGCGTTGAAGATCTCGGTGGGCGTGAAGGCGCCCGGGTAGACCGGCGCCGGGAAGCCGTCCAGCGCGGGCACGTGGACCGGCGACACCAGGAACGCCGCCCCGGCGTCCACGCTCGCCTTGGCGTCATCGAGGGTGAGCACCGAGCCGGCGCCGAGCGCGACCTCGGCCGGCAGCTGGCGGCGCAGCCCGGCGATCGCCTCGATCGCGCCGTGCGAGGTGAGCGTCACCTCCAGCGCGGTGATGCCGGCCTCCACGAGCACATCGCTGACCGCCGCGAAGCAGTCCGCGGTCGGCGCGCGCAGCACAGCCACCACGCCGCTCCGGACCACCGCCGCAGTAACCGACATGTCTGACATGGACGCCTCCCCAGCTACCATCGTCGATGGCTCCATCATCCCCCGGGGCGGTGGAGATCATCCAGTGACCCGGGACTCCTTGCTCCGCGCCGCCGGCACACCCCGCCGGATGTACGACCGCAGCCCCCGCGACGGCGGCTCCGCCGGCGGCGGGGGCGCGACCGCGTTGATCCCGAGCTCCTCCCGGATCGCCGCCTCCAGCTGCTGCATCACCAGCGGCACGTGGCCGAGCATCTCGCGGACCGACTTCTCCGGGTCGACGCCGGGCGGCGGGGTGGGTCGCTCGCCGTACAGCTTCTCGATCAGCAGGTGCACGGCCAGCGCGGCGCTGCGGACCGGCCCGGAGGCCAGCAGCCGGACCTGCATCAGGGCGGGCCCGACGGCATCCACGTAGGCGAACGGCCCGGGCGGCGGCTGACCACCGTCGTACGCCGCGCGCAGCCGGTAAGTCGCCCGTTCGAACTCGGTCAGCAGGGCGATGTAGGCCTCCTTGCGCTCGGCGTACCACCGTTTGGTGCGCTTGGCGCGGCTGCGGGCGTACTCGTCGCGGGCCGACACGAGCAGCGTCACACCCGCTCCGGCCAGGGCAAACACGACGGCGACCAGGGGTAACGCCCACCAGGGGATCTCAGACACCCGCCAACGGTAGCGATGCCGGGCCGCCGGGCACCGGGCGAGGGCCGGATCGTGACCTGGCGTCCGCCGGATGCGGCCGATGGGCCAGGTCGGCGTCGATCGCGGCCAGGGCGGCCTCGACCACCTGGCCACCGCTGAGCGCCGCGGCCCGCCGGCGGGCCGCCTCGACCCCGGCCGGACCCAGCCGCTCGGCGACGGCCGCCCGGGCCCGGCCGAGCCGGGCCGCCTCGGCCGGATAGACGCACGCGGCCGGCAGCGCCGCGTCGACCAGCGCGGCGGTGTCGTCGGCACCGATCCGGGCCAGCAGCACGACCAGGTTGCGCAGCGCGGCCATCTGGAGGGTGTTGTTGCCCGCCTCCCGCCACAGCAGCAGCACCTCACGGAACGCCCGCAGCGCGGCGGCCGGGTCGGCGTGCCGGGAACGGATGGCCACCGCGGCGGCCGTGGACGCGCCGACGAACAGCCGGTTGTCCACGCCGCGGGCCAGCTCGGCGGCCTCGTCGAGCAGGTCCAGCGCGCGCCGCGGGTCAAGATCGCCGAGCGCCTCGCCGAGGGCGTACCGGGCGATCGCGCGGCCGGTCGGGTTGCCGGTCAGGTCCGCGACGTCCAGCGCGGCCTCCCCCACCGCGACGGCCTGCTCCGCGCGGTCGGTCCAGGCCAGCGCCAGCGCCTCGCCGGCCAGCCCGGAGGCGCGCACGGCCCCGTCGGTGGCGAGCGTGGTCATGGCCCGGTAGTGGCTCAGCGCGGCGTCGCCCTCGCAGCGGACCAGGGCGATGTCGCCGAGCACCTCGTGGACGGCCGGGTCGGGCGGGGCCGCGGCCAGCAGGTCACGGGCGGCGCCGAGGTCCCCGTTACCCCACGCGTGAGTCGCGGCCGCGGCCAGGGCGCCCGCCGACTTCCCACCCGTGGCCGCGTAACCCCAGGCCAGCACCTCGTAGCGCTGGCCGTGGTAGCCGTACCGGTAGAGGGCCGAGGCCAGCCGCCCGATCAGCGCGGGCTCGTCGCGGGCGGTCTCCACCGCCTGCCGCAGGTCGGGCAGCAGCGCGTCCAGGTCACGCGCGGCCTCGGCCTCGGCGGGCCCGCGCAGCGCGAGGTCGAGCGCCTCCGCCACCGCGACCACCGCCTCGGCGTGCCGGCGGCGAAGATCGTCGGCCGCCGGATGCTGCCGGACATAGGCCCGCACGGTCTCCAGCAGCCGGAACCGCGCCGGCCCGGCCCGGCTGACCAGCGACCGGTCGACCAGCGCGGCCACCGCCGCGGCGACCCGGGAACGCGGCAGCGCGGCGTCGGCGACCACCGCCTCGGCCAGCGCCAGCGTGAACGCGCCCGCGAACACCCCGAGCCGCACCAGCACCCGCTGCTCGTCGGCGCCGAGCAGCCCGAACGACCAGTCGACCACCGAGCGCAGGGTGCGCTGCCGGGACGCGCCGGTGCGCCGCCCCCGGGTCAGCAGATCCAGCCGGTCGTCGAGCCGGTCCCGCAGGCCGGCGACGCCGAGCGCCGGCGCCTGGGTGGCGGCGAGCTCGATGGCCAGCGGCAACGCGTCGAGCGCCGAGACCACCGCGCCGACGGCGGCGGCCTGGACCGGATCGTCGAGATCAACAGCGCCGTCGGCCCGGTCGGCGAAGAGCGCGGCGGCCGCGGCAGCGGGCAGCGGCGGCAGCAGCAGCACCTGCTCACCGTCGATCCGCAGCCGCTCCTGGCTGGTCACGACGATCCGGGCCGCCGGGTCAGCGGCCAGGATCGCCTCGACCACCTCGGCGGCCGGGGCGAGCACATGCTCACAGTTGTCCAGCACGAGCGCTCGCCCGGATCCGGCGGCGATGGCCCGGACAAGATCGTCGCCGGGGCCCGGGCGGGCGCCGATCCCGGCGGCGACGGCCTGCAGGAAGTCGTCGCGGCCGCGGACGTCCGCCGCGTCGACCCAGGCCACGTCCCGGTCCCGGAACGCCTCGGCGACCAGCCGGGTCTTGCCGACCCCGCCCGGCCCGGCGACGGTGCTCAACCCGGCGGCGGCCAGCAGCGCGGTCCGCTCCCGGTCGCGCCCCAGAAAAGACGAAAGATACCGGGGTACGTCCACAGCCCCGCCCCGCCCCGACGAAGCGGCCACCGCGACCACCCCGGGCCGTTGCGCCGCCGCCGGGCCGACCGGCGGGTCGCCCCGCAGCAGCGCGGTCTGCAACTCCCGAACCGCCGGCGACGGATCAAGCCCGAGCACGTCAACAACCGCCTCGGCATGCCGGCGCAACACGGCGCCGGCCTCGGCGGCGGGCAGCAGCCGGGCCAGCACGAGCACACCCCGCTCCCAGCACGGATCAGCAGCGACCTCAGCCGCCAGCCGCGCGGCCACGCCGAGCGGCGGGGTCCCGCCCAGCCCCCTCTCACGACCCCACCCGGCGTCTCCCCACCCGCTACCTCGCGGCCCACTGCCGGGCGGGTCGGTGTCGGGCGGCCCGCCGCCTGGTGGGTCGGTGCCGGGCGGCCCACCGCCTGGTGGGTCGGTGCCGGGCGGCCCACCGCCTGGTGGGTCGGTGCCGGGCGGCCCACCGCCTGGTGGGTCGGTGCCGGGCGGCCCACCGTCGGCCGGACTACTGCCGGGCGAGCCACGGCCGGAAGCGCCGCCGCCGGATGGGTCGGTGCCGGGCGGGCCACCGCCGGGCCGGGCGGGGTCGGGCAGGGGGAGTTCGGCGCGGTCTGCCAGGGCGGTGCGGTGGGCCGCGCCGAGCCGGGCCGCCCAGCCCGCCAGCGGCCCCGCCGGGAATTCCGGCAGCGCCGGCCCCCGCCACAGCGCCAGCGCCCCGTCCAGCAGTTCCGCCCGCACGACCGGGTCGGCGCCGGACCGGGCCTGCTCCACCAGCCGTTCGAAGCGGAGCGCGTCCACCTGCTCCGGCGTCACCGCCAGCCGGTACCCCGCCGGCTCGTGCCGGATGGCGCCCTCCGGCAGGGCCGCACGCAGCCGGGCCACGTGGGACTGCAGGCTGTTGCGGGCCGACGGCGGCGGGTCCTCCGGCCAGAGCGCGTCGATCAGCCGGCCGACCGCGACCGGCCGGCCGGCGTGCAGGGCCAGGGTGGCGAGCACGGTGCGCTGCCGTGCGCCGGCCACGACGCACGGTCCGAGGGGGCCGTCCACCTCGAACGGCCCGAGCACCCGTACCCGCATGTCCTGACCCTAGGGCGAGCCGGCACCTGATCGCCGTCGCCTTTCCGGCAGTACCGGTCAGCCGCGCAACCGGTAGAACCGCCAGAAGTCATTGGTGATGTCGAGCACCTCGGGCCGGGTGAAGCCGGCCGCCCGCGCCCAGTCCAGCAGCGTCGAGGCCCGCAGCACCGTGCCGTTGGCGACGTCCGAGCTCTCTGCCCGGGTCGCGGGCAGGCAGTGCAGCACGCTGAAGGCGTACTGGAGCCGCTCGATCTCGCCGGCCGGCGCGGTGAACGTGTCCGAGACCCGCTCGTCGCCGATGAACACGCTGCCGCCCTCGGCGAGCGCCGCCCGCGCGGCCGCCAGCACGCCCACCGGGTCGGCCATGTCGTGCAGCGCCTCGAAGATCGTCACCAGGTCCACGCCGGCGTCGGCCGGCGTGGCCGCGTCGCCCAGCGTGAAGCTCACCCGGTCGGCCACCCCGGCCTCGGCGGCGTTCCGCCGGGCCTCCGCCACCGACGCCTCGTCGAGGTCCACCCCGCGCACGGTGATCGCCGGGTACGCCAGCGCCAGCGCCACCGACGAGTGCCCGACCCCGCAGCCCAGGTCCAGCACCCGGGCGCCCGGGGTGGCGCGCAGCCGCTGGTCGATCTCGGGCAGCCCGGGCAGCCACTCGCCGGCGAGCTGGTGGGTGAACATCGGCCGGTTGAACGCGGCGATGCCGTGCCGGATGTGCCGCCCGTAGTCGGCGTAGGAGACCCCGCTCCCGGTCCGGAACGCCTCGGTGACGGCCGGGTAGGCGAGGCCGACCCCGAGCGCGAACTGGCCGGCCGTGCCCAGGAACGCCGGCCCGGTCTCGTCCAGCAGCACGGCCGCGACCTCCTCGGTCAGCGCGAACAGCCGGCCGTCCGGGTCGTCGCCGGCGGCGGTCAGGAATCCCGCGGCGGCCTGCTGTTCGAGCCACTCGCGCGCGTAGCGGGCGTCGATGCCGGCGGTCTTGGCCAGGTCGGACGCGGTGCGCCGGGTCCCGCGCAGGGCCCGGTAGAGGCCGAGCTCGCGGCCCAGCTCGACGGTGAACAGCTCGGCCGCCCCGATCAGGGCGCCCAGCAGGCGTTCCGCGGTCTGCTCAGAAGTTGTCATGGCACCACCGTGCACCGCGCCGCTTGTGGTTCGCGTGCAGCGCGCGTGCGGCTCTTGACCTCAACCGGGCTTCAGCTTGCACAGTGGCCGGATGAGAGCAGCGGTGTTCGACCGGTACGGCCCGCCCGAGGTGCTCCGGGTCGCGGAGCTGCCGGATCCGGTGCCGGGCCCGGGCGAGGCGCGCATCCGGGTACGCGCGGCCGGCGTCCAGCCCTTCGACGTCGCGGTGCGCGAGGGCTGGATCAGGCGCGGGCCGGCGCACTTCCCGCACCAGGTCGGCCAGGAGTTCTCGGGGGTGGTCGACCTGCTCGGCGCGGACGTCGCCGGCCCCGCCCCCGGCACCGCGGTGCTCGGCTCCACGATGATGAACGGCCAGGCGACGCACGTCGTGGTGCCCGCCGCCGACCTCGTCGGCAAGCCGCCGCAGCTGTCCTTCCCGGCGGCGGCCGCGCTGGTGGCGGCGGGGCAGACCGCGTCGGGGGCGCTGACCCAGCTGGCCGTCACCGCGGGCGACGTGGTACTGGTGCACGCGGCGGCGGGCTCGGTCGGCACGCTCGCGGTGCAGCTCGCCCGGCTGGCCGGGGCCACCGTGATCGGCACGGCGAGCCCGGCCAACCACGCCTACCTGCGTGAGCTGGGCGCGATCCCGGTGGCCTACGGCGCCGGCCTGGTCGAGGCGGTCCGCGCGGTGGCACCGGGGCCGGTGACGGTGGCGCTGGACGCCGCGGGGCGCGGTGCGGTCGCGGCGTCGGTCGCGCTGGGCGTGCCCCGGGAGCGGATCGGCACGATCGTCGACGACAAGGAGGCCGCCGAGTTCGGCACGCCGGTGGTCCGGCCGGCGCGGTCGCCCGTACGGCTCGCGGAGGTGGTCGCGCTGGCCGCCCGCGGGGTGCTGGCGATGCCGGTGCGGGCGTACCCGCTCGCGCAGGCCGCGGAGGCGCACGCGGTGGTGCAGTCCGGGCACGGCCGCGGCAAGGTGGTGCTGATCGTGGAGCCGTGAGGCTCAGGCGACGGCGGCGCGGTGGATCCAGGCGTCCAGGTTCCGGGGCAGCTCGGCCTTGCCGTAGAGCCAGCCCTGGGCCAGGTCGCAGCCCTGCTCGCGGAGCCAGTCGCGCTGCACCTCGGTCTCCACCCCCTCGGCCACCACCCGCAGGTTCATCGCCCGGGTCATCGCCAGCACGGCCCGCACGATGGGCTCGTTGGCGCCGTCCTCGCCGACCTGGCCGACAAACGACCGGTCGATCTTGACGATGCCGACCGGCAGCCGGTTGAGGTAGCTCAGCGACGAGTAGCCGGTGCCGAAGTCGTCGATGCACAGCACGACGCCGAGGTCGCGGAGCCGGCCCAGGGTGGCCAGCGCGGTGTCCAGGTCCTCCATCACGCCGGACTCGGTGATCTCCAGCCAGAGCTGTTCCGGGGCGAGCCCGGTGTCGGCCAGCACCTCCTGCACGATCGCCACCAGGGCGCAGTCGCGCAGCTGGCGGACCGAGACGTTGACCGAGACGTGCAGCCGCCGCGCGGCCGGGCCGCGTTCGGCGGTCCACCGGGCGAGCTGGGCCGCGGACTCGCGCAGCAGCCAGGCGCCGCTCTCCACGATCAGGCCGGTCTCCTCGGCCACCGGGATGAAGTCGACCGGCGACACCGCGCCCAGCGTCGGGTGCTGCCAGCGCATCAGCGCCTCGAAGCCGTCCAGCTCGTCGGTGGCCAGGTCCACGATCGGCTGGAAGTGCACGGAGAGCTCGCCGCGCGGCAGGGCCCGGCGCAGCGCCTGCTCCAGGTTCATCCGGTCCCGCACCTCGTCGCGCAGGGACGTGTCGAACAGCGCGTACGCGTTGCGCCCGTTCCCCTTCGCCTTGTACATCGCGGTGTCCGCGTCGCGGATCAGCTCCAGGGCGTGCGCCCCGCCGGGCGACTTCGCCACCCCGATGGACGCGGAGATCACCACGTTGCCGACCGACAGCTCGAACGGGCGGAGGAACTCGGCCAGCACCCGGTCGGCCAGCGACTCGGCCAGCGCGGAGTGCGACGGGCTGGCCAGCGCGATGACGAACTCGTCGCCGCCGATCCGGCAGACCAGGTCCGCGCCGCGGATCTGGGCGCTGAGCCGGCCGGCCACCGCGCAGAGCAGCTCGTCGCCGACCTGGTGGCCCCAGTGGTCGTTGACCATCTTGAACCGGTCCAGGTCGATGAAGAGCAGGCTGATCTCCTGCTGTTCGGCCGCGGCCCGGTCGCCCCACTGCGTGATCGTCTCGGCGAGCAGCTCGCGGTTCGGCAGGTCGGTCAGGGCGTCGTGGGTGGCCCGGCGGCGGGTGGCCCGCTCGGCGCGCGCCCGCGAGTTGTTGGAGCGCACCACCCGGGCGAAGACGGCCAGGATGAGCAGGACACACAGGGTCGAGCGGACGATGCCGTTCAGCGTGGAGCCGGCCGGCAGCACGGTGGTGATGATCGTCGGGATGACGACCAGCGCGGCGATCAGCCCGGTGCGGATCTTGCCGAGGTCGGTGACGACCACGTCCTGCGGCTGGGTCAGCGTCCGCATCGACGGTTGCAGGCCGGCGGCGCCGAGCAGCAGGAACGTGGCCATGAACAGCACGTCGATGGCGTGCTGCGGCACCGCCATCAGCGCGCCGTCGCGCAGCATGAACAGGAAGTCGCCGACGAACATCGTCGTCGAGGACCCGATGAGCAGCCACAACGCCGGCTGGCGGGCACCGCCGGACAGGGCCAGCTGGGCGACCAGCACCAGCAGCACGACGTCGATGACCGGGAAGAACGAGTTGGCGATCCGCAGCGGGGTCAGGTCGGTCTGCCCCATCGACGGCACGATCAGGTACGTCCAGCACATGAACGCCGCGGCCAGCCCGACGAGCAGCGCGTCCACCCGGGCCGGGTCGTCGTCGGCGGCCCGGCGCCGGCGCAGCATCGCGGCGAAGCCGTAGCCGATGAGCGCATACGCGGGAAGCACGAAGGCGTCCGGGATGAGCGCCATCGGGGTCGGCGGGGACGCCGCGGCACCGGGCACGACGGCCCGCAGCACGATGCCGACAAAAACGAGCCAGGCGGCGTAGAGCAGCAGACGCCACGGCGCGCGGTGGCCGGGCAGGGCCATCCGGCGGACGGCGTACGTCGTCGCGGACAGGCCGCCCACCATCGCGAGCAGCATCAGCGGCGCCTGCAACCCGGCCGGGCCGACCGCGAACAGGGCGATCATGAGGGCCGAGACGCCGAGGTAGGACCAGGCCAGCAGGGTGCTGCGCGGGGGGAGCCCAGGCTGCACCGCGGGCGGCGCAGCGAGCTCGCCGTCCGTGCGGACAGGCGCCAGCACAGAAGTCACATCTCAACGATCGGCAGAAACGCCTGATGCATTAACAATCCCCACGCCCGGCACCGGAAACAGAGTGACCGGTGTCACGAGAAACGGCAACTCTACACATGAAACCCACATACGTTTCATCCTGATCCGGCCTGGTCCGATGGCTTTCACGGGGGGATACGCGTGGCGGAGAAGACCCAGAGAATCATCAAATCCGCGCTGCTCAGCGGCGCGCTCGCAGTGAGCGGTGTGATTGCGGTGACGGGCGAGAGCAGCTCGGCGGCGCCGGTTCCGGCCGCCGGCGCCGGCGCGTCCACACTCCAGACGATCGACCTGGCGGCTGCCACCGGCCGGAGTTTCTCCACGTCCGGGGCGCGCACCGTCGCGCCGCGTACCACCGGGCTTTTCAGCGTGATCGGCGCGACCTGGGCCGACCCGCGCCGGGTGCTCGGCGACGTCGTCGAGGTCCGCACCCGGCGGGCCGCCGACGGCACCTGGAGCGCCTGGCGGCACCTGGAGTCCCACGCGGCGGCGCCGGTGGAGCCCGGCTCGGGTGACGCGGCGGCGGCCCGGGGCAGCACCGAACCGCTCTGGGTCGGCGACTCCGACGGCGTGCAGGCCCGGATCGCCGGGCGGGCCGGGCCGTTGCCGGCCGGGCTGCGGGTGGACCTGATCAACCCGGGTGCGCCGCCGGCCGCGCGGACCGCCCCGGCCGGGTACGCCGTACCGCAGTCCCCCGGCCTCGCCCGCGACGCCGAGGTCGTCGTGCCGCCCCGCCCCGCGCCGACCGTGGTCAGCCGGGCCGGCTGGGGCGCCGACGACACCATCGTCCGGGGCGCCCCCGAGTACTCCACCGACGTGCAGGTGGTCTTCGTGCACCACACGGCGGGCACCAACAACTACAGCTGCGCCCAGTCCGCGTCGATCATCCGCGGCATCGCGGCGTACCACGTGAAGAGCAACCACTGGGACGACATCGGCTACAACTTCCTGGTCGACAAGTGCGGCACCCTCTTCGAGGGGCGCAAGGGCGGGATCGGCCGGCCCGTGCTCGGCGCGCACACGCTGGGCTTCAACGCGCGCAGCAGCGCCATCGCGGTGCTCGGCGACTACTCCGGGCGCGGCGTGCCGGCCCGGGTCCGGCGGGTGATCGCGCAGGTCGCGGCGTACAAGATCGGGGCGTACGGCAACCCGCCGGCCGGCCGGGTCGCGATGGCCTCCAGCGGCAGCGACCGGTACGACAAGGGCAGCACCGCGATGCTGAACCGGATCTCCGGGCACCGCGACACCGGCCGCACCGCGTGCCCCGGCGACGCCCTGTACTCGCAGCTCGGTCCCATCCGCAGGATCGCGAACGCCGGGCCGAGCGGGCTGGCCGTCGCCAAGGTGAACGGCGCCACCAAGGTCGGCGGCACCTGGTACACCCGCGGCACGCTGCGGCCGTTCTGGCGGGTGGACACCCCGGTCACGCTGATGCACCGGTTCGACGTGCTGGTCGACGACGTGCTCACCGCCTCGGTGCCGCGGGCCGACCGCCAGCAGCTGCTCCGGCTCGAACCCGGGCGGCACACGGTCCAGGTGCGGGCGGTCGCGCTCAACGGCAAGGTCTCGACCACCAGCGCGGACGTGCTGGTGGACCGGACGCTGCCGGAGTTCACCAGCGGGCCGAGCGTGGCGCTGCGGACCGGATCGCTCAACGGGATCGTGCCGGTGCGGTTGCGCTGGGCGGTCGCGGACGCGGGCGGGCTGGCCGGCCTGGACGTGACGACCCCGGCCGCGGTGAGCCTGACGCCCGCGACGACGGCCTGGGCGGGCAGCGTGCCGGCGGGCGCGGAGATCAGCTACGGACTGCGCGCCACCGACCGGGCCGGCAACGTGCGCTCGGTGGCGGTGCAGCGCACGGCGTACGTCGCCGCGGAGACCCTGGCGGACCGGACCGGCGCCTGGAGCCCGGTCGGCTCGGCGGTCCACCTGGGCGGGCAGGCGCTCCGCAGCACGGCCGCGGACTCGTCGCTGACCTGGGCCTTCACCGGCCGCTCGGCGGCCCTGGCGGTGTCCCGGACGGCCGTGTCGGGCCGGGTACGGGTGTTCGTCGACGACCAGCCGGCCGGGGTCGTCGACCTGCGCTCGCCGGCGACGCTGAACCGGCGCGCGGTGTGGTCCCGGTCCTGGAGCTCCAGCGACCGGCACACCGTCCGGATCGAGGTCGAGGGGACCGCGGGCCGCCCCGGCGTGATCGCCGACGGGCTGGTCTACCTGCGGTGACCGCCGCCCTGCGGGTCGGGCCGGCCGGCGAGGTGCTGATCGAGCACGACCCGCAGGGACCGCATGGCGAAGTACAGCCGGGACTTGAGCGTCTCGACCGGCACGCCCCGGGCGGCGGCCGCGTCCTCCAGCGAGACGCCCTCGTAGAAGAGCTCCACCAGGATGTCGCGGTGCGCGGTCGCGAGGTCGTCCATCGCCCGCACGATCGTCGTGGCGGCCTGCGGTCCCGGCGCCCGCTCCGGCGGCGGGGCCGGGGGCCGGTCGTCGTGCCCGGCCGTCCGCACGCCGTCGCGCAGGATCGTCCGGGCGGTCAGCACCAGCCACGGGCGCACCGCCGAGGCCCGCTGCGGAAACCGCGACGGGTCCTGGGCGGCGTGGTAGAGCGTCTCCTTCAGCAGGCTCTCGGCGGCCGCTTCGTCGCCGTCGGTCAGCCTCAGCACGTACGTCTCCAGCGCCTCCCGGTGCGGCCGCACCAGGGTCTCGAAGACCGCGGCCGCGCGGTCCTGGGCGGCCCGGGCTGCGGCACTGCCCGGCGTCGGCACGAACAGGTCCGCGTGCAGCGGAGGCTTCCGAGGCCGGTCGGCCGCGTGGCGGCCCATGGGTGCCCCTCTCCGTCTGATGTCGGCACCCATGCTGGCCCGCCGGCCCGCCGGCGGCCACGGGAGAAGTACCCGCGATCACACAATCGGGTACGGGTCAGGTAGTTCTCCCGTGTCCGCGGCCGGACCCGCGCAGGACTGTTGGTCGCTGGAGGATCACGATGCTCTGCGTACACGTGCCGCCCTGTCCCGGGGCGACCCAGTCCGACCACGAGGCCGCCCGGGTGGTGGCCACCCACCCTGAGCAGGGGTGGAGCCTGCTCTGCAACGGCGTGGTGACGTTCGACGACAACGGTGAGCTGCTCCCCGACGGCCGCGTGACGGCGCCGCGGGTGTGTGCCGGGCTCGCGCTCGCCGCCCGCCCCGAGGTATCCGTCGGCATCCGGGCCACGGCCGCCGGAGGTCACACCCACTAACGTGCTCCTATGAGCACCGCCACAACCGCGCGTGGTTCTCCCGGCAACCTGCCCGCGGAGGTGACCAGCTTCGTCGGCCGGCGGCACGAGCTGACCGGGGTCCGGCGGATGCTGTCCACCAGCCGGCTGGTGACGCTGACCGGCGCCGGTGGTGTCGGCAAGACCCGGCTGGCCCAGCGGGTGGGGCTGGACATGCGGCGCGCGTTCGCCGACGGCGTGTGGCTGGTCGAGCTGGCCGAGCTGCGTGATCCGGACCTGGTCGCGGTCACCGTGGCCGAGGCCCTCGGGGTACGCGAGGAGTCCGTCAGCCCCGGCGCCCCCGGCCTGGCCGCGTTCCTCGCCGACCAGCAGGCGCTGCTCATCTTCGACAACTGCGAGCACCTGGTCGGCGCCTGCGCGGACCTCGCCGAGACGCTGCTGCGCACCTGCCCGGGCCTGCGCATCCTGGTGACCAGCCGGCAGGCGTTGCGGATCGCCGGCGAGGCCACGCTGACCGTGCACCCGCTGTCGGTGCCCGAGCCGGACGCGGCGTGCACCCCCGCCGAGCTGGCCCGCTACGAGTCGGCCAGCCTGCTGATCGAGCGGGCGACGGCGGTGCTGCCGGGCTTCACCCTCACGGAGGCCAACTGCGCCACGATCAGCGCGCTGTGCCTGGCGCTGGAGGGCATGCCGCTGGCCATCGAGCTGGCGGTGGCCCGGCTGCGGGTGCTGACGCTGGACGAGATCCTGGACCGGCTGACCGACCGGTACAAGCTGCTCACCGCCGGCGCCCGCAACGCGCCGGCCCGGCAGCAGACGCTGCGCGCCCTCATCGACTGGAGCTGGGACCTCTGCTCCGAGCCGGAACGGGTGATCTGGGCACGGCTGTCGGTCTTCTCCGGCGGCCTGGAGCTGGACGCCGCGGAGTACGTGGGCGCCGACGAGAAGCTGCCGGCCGACGCCATCCTCGACCTGGTCGCCTCGCTGGTGGAGAAGTCGGTGATCGCCCGCACCGGGGACGGTCCCCGGGCCCGCTACAAGATGCTCGAGGTGGTCCGCGAGTACGGGGCCGCCCGGCTCGCCGACGCCGACGAACACGCCGAGGTGGCGCGCCGGCACTGCGAGTGGTTCGCCCGGCTGGCCGCGTACGGTGACGCCCATTGGGTGAGTCCCGACCAGGCCGCGCTGATCATGCGGTTGCGCGACGAGCAGGCCAACCTGCGGGTGGCCCTGGAGTACGCGGTCACGACGGCGACGCCGGAGACCGCCCTGCGCTTCGCCGCCGACCTGCAGAACCACTGGTTCGTCCGGGGCTTCCTCTCCGAGGGGCGGCACTGGCTGGACCGGGCGCTGGCCCGGCCGGCGCCCCGGCACTGGACCCGGGCCCGCGCGCTGCGGGTGGCGGCGTGGATCGCCTGCATCCAGAGCGACCCGGAACGGGCCGAGGCGCTGCTGGCCGACGCCCGCGCGCTGGCCCTGACCCTGCCACCCTCGCCCGAGCTGGCGTTCCTCCCGCTGATCGAGGGCAACATCGCCATGTTCGGCGGCGCCCACGCCAAGGCGCTGCCGCTGTTCGAGCAGGCCCTGACCCGGTTCCGGGAGCTGGGCTCGCTCAGCGGTCAGATGTGGACGCTGGCGGTCCTGGGCCTGGCCCGCGGCCTGGGCGGCAACGACCCGACGGCGGGCTATCCGGACCTGATGGCGTGCCGCGACCTGGCGGTGGCGAACGGCGAGGTGTGGTGGCGCTCGTTCGTGCTGTGGGCGCTGAGCGTGTTGCGCTGGCTGGCCGGCGACGGCCCGGGCGCGGCCGAGGCGGCTAAGGAGAGCCTCGAGGTCGGCAAGATGGTCGAGGACGAGCAGTTCAGCGTGGGCCTGGCGCTGGAGTCGCTGGGCTGGGTGTCCGGCACCGAGGGCCGCGACCAGCGCGCGGCCATGCTGCTGGGCGCGGCCGAGCGGGTGTGGCAGGCGATGCACGCCTCGCTGGCGGCGTTCCGCGGCATGCAGGACTTCCACGAGCAGTCGATGACCACCGTCCGGCTGCGGCTGGGCGACCGGGCGTTCGACACGGCGTTCCGGCGCGGCGCCGAGCTGAGCACCGCCGAGGCCGTGACGATGGCGCTGGAACGGCCCACGTCCACCGGCCTGCCGGCACCCCGCCAAGCCGCCGGCCCGCCGGCACCCCGCCCGGCCACCGGCCTGCCGGCACCCCGCCCGGCGTCGGCGGAGGCCATGCCCAGCCCGGACGCCCGGTTGGCGGAGCTGGGCCTGACGCCGCGCGAGCGTGAGGTCATCGCGCTGGTCGCGCAGGGTCTGAGCAACCGGGAGATCGCGGCCCGGCTGGTGGTGGCCCAGCGGACGGCGGAGGGACACGTGGAGAACATCCTGAGCAAGCTCGGCTTCACCTCGCGGGCCCAGGTGGCGGGATGGCTGGCGGCGCACCGCGATACCTGACAGAAGGTGTCAGTCATCTGCGGCAGGATCAGGTGATCGGCGGCGATCAGCGCCGCCCGTACCCGAAAGGCTGTGCCATGCCCGGATTCGCCTCCCTCGCCATGATCAATCTGGACGCCGCGGATCCCGCCGCCCTGGCGGCGTTCTACTCGCAGGTGCTGGGCTGGGAGGTCCTGCACAGCGCGGACGAATACGCCATGATCGGCGACGGCTCGACCAGCATCGGCTTCGGCCGGCTGCCGGGGTATTCGGCGCCCGGGTGGCCGGAGGAGAGTGCCCCTAAGCGCTTCCATTTGGACTTCTATGTCGAAGATCTGGACAAGGCGGAGGAGCAGGCGGTGGCGCTGGGGGCGACCAAGCCGACCGAGCAGCCGAATCCGGAGCGGTGGCGGGTGCTGCTGGATCCGGGCGGCCATCCGTTCGATATTTGCCTGCGTAGCTGACGGGAGCGCTTGAGGTCTGCCGCCGCGCCGACCAGATCCCGGCGCGGCGGGCGGTCACCGATCCGCCGCCGCCACCCGCTGCGGGTGGCGGCGGCGGGCTGCGGGGCTCCGGGGCCGCTTGACTGCGGGGCCGCCGGGCTGCCGGGCCGCAGCGCTCCAAGACCGCCCGACCGCCCGGCCGCAGCGCTCCAAGACCGCCCGACCGCCCGGCCGCAGCGCTCCCGGGCTCCCGGGCTACCGGGCTACCGGGCTACCGGGCTACCGGGCTACCGGGCTACCGGGCTACCGGGCTACCGGGCATGATCGCGGCGGGCGAGCGGATCGGCATTCCGCCACGCGACACCGCCGCGCTACGGCCGGAAGTGTCGCGCGCGGCCTGACATCATCGCCCGATGCTCGCCGCCCTCATCACCGCCCTGTCCCCGCACGACGACCTCGAAGCCGCCCACCGCGCCGACGCCCTGGCCTGGCTGGCCGGCACGGACGACGTGTACCGCCGGGTCAAGCCGGCGACGCCGCCGAAGCACCTGGTGTCCTATGTGGTCCCGACGGATCCGGAAACCGGCGACGTGCTGCTGGTGGACCACCGCAACGCCCGGCTCTGGCTGCCACCGGGCGGCCATGTGGAACCGGGCGAGCACCCCGCACTGACCGCCGCCCGCGAACTGGAGGAGGAACTGGGCGTCACCGGCGCGGCCGCCGAACCCATCTTCCTGACGGTGACGGAGACGGTGGGGGTGGACGCGGGGCACACGGACGTGAGTTTGTGGTTCCCGGCCGAGGTCCGCCGCGACCAGCCGCTGCGGGTGGACGAGGGCGAGTTCGCCGGGGTCCGCTGGTGGCCCCGGACGGAGCTGACGGCGGCTGACCCGGCCCGCTTCGACCCGCATCTGGGCCGCTACCTCCGCCGGCTCGACAGACTCTGACCACTGCTCATCACGACCGCCTCCGCCCCCGTCCGCGGGCGGCTTCGACCTCGCCGCATTGCCCAAAAGAATGCATTCCTGCGGCGTCAGGAAATTGGCATGATCGACTGTTGATCTGAGTGGAGAATTGTCGCCGAGGTGCGGGAGAATAGGCCCATGCGGCAGCTCCAGTTCTTCACCAATACGGAACTCGCTGCTATGCGCGACCGCACCGCATCCCGCACCTACTCGCCCGAGAATGACGATTTCCGCCGCACCCATCAGCGCCATCGTGCCTGGGGCTTAGCGCAGCGCCACGCCGCACGCTTGCGGCACCTGCGGGAGAAATCCCGCGCCACCCGGCCGCCAGAGGCCGGCGAAGACCGACCGACGCCGCCGCCGCAACCGGCCCAGGCAAAGCCGCAGCCAGCTCGCCCAGAGCCCCGGCCAACCTGCACAGAGCCGCAACCGACCCAGGCAGAGCCCCAGCCAGCCCGCGCAGAGCCGCAAGCAGCCCGGATAGAGCCCCTGCTGGCCCAGACAGAGCCACAACCGGCGCGCGCAGAAGAGCCAGTCACGATCGAGCAGACACCCACCTATGACACCTTGACCAGCAGAAACACGCCGCCAGGTCGACCGAGGGCAGCCCGACCGGACACACCCCGCCGAGACCGGCCACCCACACCCCACCCACGCGCCGACCGGCCCACCCAAGCAGAGCCACAACCCGCCCGGGCAGAAGAGCCAGTCACGATCGAGCAGACACCCACCTATGACACCTTGACCGGCAAAAACACGCCGCTGAGTCGACCGAGGGCAGCCCGACCGGACACACCCCGCCGAGACCGGCCACCCACACCCCACCCGCGCGCCGCCCGGCCCACCCAAGGTGATCGTCACAGCCCGGGCGCTGACCACAACCGGTCCGCCAGGCGTGGATGCGGCCTCCCCTGCAAGGTCCCCCAGTCAGCTACAGCGCCTCAGCGGGACCGCCCCGATGCACCGGCACCGATCCCGGCCAGACCGCCACGGAGTCGCCGCCGTTGCGCAGAAAACGATGCGTTATCTCTCTCCGGAATGAGTCGGAGGATCAGCCGATCTCCACCCTTTGATAAGCGACGCGGAGCACCATTGTCCCGCCAAGAATGGTCAGTGCGGCCGATCCGCATCGGATGCCGGTGCATCAAGCGGGCGCCGCCCGGTCCGGCACGACGCCGAAGACCCCGACCGATTTGAGCTCAGCACGCCGGGCAGGAGCGACCGGCACCAAGCCGAGTTCGGGGCGCGCATTGAGCGGCAGTGGAGCTCCTCAGCCGGTTCTCAGGCAGGGGTCGCGACCATGTCTCGCGTGGTGTCAGTTGGCGGACCAGATGGCGGCGTTCAGGGCCGTTGCGAAGCTCACCCACGCCCAGTACGGCACCAGCAGCCACGCCGCCGTCCTGGAGATCGGCCGGAACAGCGCGATTGTTGTGCCGATCAGCAGCCACAGCATCGCGATGTCGAGCAGGGCCAGGCCGTACTGGCCGGCGCCGAAGAAGATCGGTGTCCAGATCGCGTTGAGGGCCAGTTGCAGCGCGTAGACGGAGAGTGCGCGGTTCCAGCCCGTGCGGCGCCAGACCAGCCAGCCGGCGACCGCGATCATCGCGTACAGGATGGTCCATACCGGGCCGAAGAGCCACGACGGTGGCGCCCACGACGGTTGTTCGAGGGTCTGGTATTCGGCCGAGGTGCCGCTGACGCCGAGCACGCCGAGCAGGGCCGCGACCGTCACCGCGGCGGCGAACGGGATCAGGCCCCACCAGGTGGGCCGGTGCGCGACGGGGGCTGTGGTCATGGCCGGGGTTTACCCCCGGTGGGCGGGCGGCTAACCGTTGACCAGGCCGTTGATCATGCGTTCGGCGATGGCGTCGAAGCTGGGGGCGACCGGCGGCGACGGTTCGGCCAGCACCTGGGCCAGTTCCGGGTACGCGCCGGTCGCCACCGCCGCCTGGAGCTGGGCGATGTGCGCCGCGATCCGTTCCGGGTCGGTCAGGCCGGCCTGCGCCTGGGCCAGTTCGTGGCTCACGTAGCTGGCCACGAAGCCGGTCAGCAGCGCGAGGATCTCCATCTTGGTCCCGCCGGGCAGGCCGGTCGGTGCCAGCGCCGCCAGCCCCAGTTCCAGGTAGCGGAGCGTGTTCTCGCCGGTCAGTTGCCGGTTGGGCAGCGCGCTCGGCAGCCACGGGTGTCGCAGCATCAGCTCGCGTTGCCAGCGGGTCAGCGTGAGCAGGTCCGGCTGCTCCGGCGGGTCGTACGCGCTGATCCGGTCGACCATCTGGTCCACCAGGTCGTCCTTGTCACGCACGTACGTGTACAGCGACATCACCCCGGCGCCGAGGTCGGCCGCCAGCCGCCGCATGGTCAGCGCGTCCAGCCCCTCGGCGTCGGCGATGGCGACCGCGGCCGCGACGACCTGCTCGCGGGTCCGCTGGGGCGGTCGGCCTCGTGGCACGGAATCCTCCGGGGTGCTATTTTCAGTACAACGTACGGGAAAGGGGTCGGGTCATGGAACGACTGCCATTTTTCCTTCGCCTGCTGCGCCGCCGCGCGCGGGAGGCCGCGCCCTTCGAGGTGCGGTGGGAACCGGGGCTGGAAGTGCCCGCCGCCGACGGCAGCCCGCTGATCACCGACCACTACGCGCCGGTCACCGACCGGGAGAGCCCGGTGCTGCTGATCCGCACCGCCTACGGCCGAGGCTTCCCGTGGAATTCCCTGTTCGGCGCCGCGTTCGCCGCCCAGGGTTACCGGGTCCTCATCCAGAGCACCCGCGGGTCGGGCGGCTCCGGCGGCGACTTCCACGTCTGGCGCAACGAGGCGGCCGACGGCCAGGCGACCATCGAGTGGCTGCGCAAGCAGGAGTGGTTCCCGGGCGCGTTCGCCACGATCGGCCCGAGCTACTTCAGCTACGTGCAGTGGGCGCTCGGGCTGGACCCGCCCCCGGAATGGCGGGCCGCGATCCTCCAGGTCGCCGCGCACGACTTCTACGACGGCTTCCACCCGGACCAGCACTGCACCCTGCGGCTGGAGATGGCGCTGGTCGGCGGCGTGACGTTCTTCCAGCAGGCGGCCGGCCCCGGCACCTACCTCCGGGCCGTGCTGCGCCTGGCGCGGCACCTCAAGCACGCCACCACCGGGGTGCCCCTCCTCGACTCCTACCGCCGCGCACTCGGGGGGCGGCGGCCGGAGTTCGAGGAGTGGGTCCGGCACCCGTACCAGGATGATCTGTTCTGGGCCGGCGCCGACGCCGGGTCGGCGGCGGACCGGATGACGGTGCCGGTCAGCCTGGTCTCCGGCTGGCACGACCTCACCCTGGACCAGACCCTGCGGCAGTACGCCCGGCTGCGCCGTGCGGGCCAGGAGCCGACCCTGATGATCGGGCCGTGGACCCATACCTCGGCGTTCGACAAGGGGTGGCCCGAGGTGTTCGCGGACGCGCTGGAACACCTGCGGGTGCACCTGCGCGGCGAGGGCGAGCGCACCACGCGGATCAAGGTGCACGTCAACAACGAGTGGCGCGAGCTGCCCGCCTGGCCGCCGCCGAGCACGCCGGTCCGCTACCACCTGCGGCCGGGCGGCGAGCTGGGCGAGCTCGCGGACGGCAGCACCGGCTTCGACTACGACCCGGCCGACCCGACGCCGTCGTTCGCCGGCCAGCTGCAGTCCCGCACGGCCGGGGCCCGCGACAACCGGAAACTGGAGGCGCGTGCGGACGTCCGGACCTTCACCACCGGGCCGTTGACCACGGCCCTGGAGATCATCGGTACGCCCTCAGCAACGGTGCACGCGAGCGGCAGCACCGGCCACTTCGACCTGTTCGTGCGCCTGTGCGACGTGCACCCGGACGGCCGCTCGGTGAACGTCTGCGACGGCTTCACCCGGCTCACCCCGGACCACCCGGACGGCGACCCGGTGACCGTGCCGATGGGCGCGGCGGGTCACCGCTTCGAGCCGGGCCACCGGATCCGGCTGCAGGTGAGCGGGGGTGCGCACCCCCGCTTCGCCCGCAACTACGGCACCGGCGAACCGCTCGCGACGGCGACCCGGCTGGTCGCCACGCACACGACACTGCACCACGACCCGGACCACCCGTCGGCGCTGACCCTGCCGGTGCACCGGCCGGCGGCATGACCGCCTGCACCGAGCAGCTCCCGGCCGGAGCCGACGACGGCCTCGCAGGCGAGGGCCAGAAGGGCATGCCCACGGAGGTTCAGCCATGACCGGCTCCGGTCAGAACGGCCGGAACTGCTCGAAGGGCGGCGCGTGCAACGGGATGGTCACGGTTGTTTAGCTCGGCTCGGGTGGGGGGTACATGCCGCGCCGCATCCCCCACACGAATTGAGGAACACCAATGAGCATCCAGGGTCTCTTCTACATCATCGCGGTCATCCTGCTCGTCCTCGCGGCGCTGCCGATCGGCACCCGCGGCATCTCGCTGGCCCTGCTCGGCGCCGCCTTCGCGCTGCTGGCCTTCTCCTGGGACACCATCACCGCCTGACCTGGCGATAGATCACGGCCTGCCACGGTTGCAGGACCAGACCTTCCGGCGCCGCGGCGTTGGTGAGCAGCAGTTCCGCTGCCTCCCACGCCGCGGCGTCGGCGATCTCGGCCCGTACGGTCTCGCCCGAGAAGTTGCCGATGACCAGCAGGGTCGTGGCCCCGTGGGTGCGGGTGAAGGCGTACAGCCGCTCGTCGTGCGGCAGCAGCATGGTGAAGTCGCCGTAGACGACCGCGGGCTCGGAGTGCCGCAGCTCGATCAGCCGGCGGTAGAAGTGGTAGACCGACTCCTCGTCCTTGACCGCGGCCTCGGCGTTGATCTGGTCGTGGTTCGGGTTGACCGCCAGCCACGGCGTGCCGGTGGTGAAGCCCGCGTGCGGCGACGCGTCCCACTGCATCGGCGTACGGGCGTTGTCCCGCCCCCGGGCCCGCAGCACGGTCAGCACGTCCTCCGGCGACCGTCCCTCCTGGTCGACGGCCTGCACGTACTGGCCCAGCGCCTCGATGTCCCGGAAGTCCGCGATGGAGCCGAACGGCGCGTTTGTCATCCCGAGCTCCTCGCCCTGGTAGACGTACGGCGTCCCGCGGTGCAGGTGCAGCACCGCGCCGAGCATCTGCGCCGAACGCACCCGGTACTGCGGCGAGTCGTCACCGAAGCGGGAGACCACCCGGGGCTGGTCGTGGTTGTTCCAGTACAGGCTGTTCCAGCCGGCGTCGGCCAGCCCGGCCTGCCAGCGGCCCAGGATCGCCTTGAGCGCGGTGAGCCGCAGCGGGTACAGCAGCCACGGATCCTCGCCCCGGTCCACCCAGACGTGGTCGAACTGGAAGACCATGTCGACCTCGCCGCGGGCCGGGTCGGTGAACAGCTTCGCCTCGTCGATGGTGACCCCGGGCATCTCGCCGACGGTCAGCAGCTCCTGCTCGCGGCCGGCGAAGACCCGCTCGTGCATCTCGTGCAGGAACTCGTGGATCCGCGGGCCGTTCATGTAGGACGCCGAGCCGTCGCCGTACGCGACGCCGGGCTGCACCCGGCCGTCCGGCAGCGTGGTGTCCTTGGAGATGTAGTTGATGACGTCCATCCGGAAGCCGTCCACACCCCGGTCCAGCCACCAGTTCATCATCGTGTAGACCGCGGCGCGGACCTCCGGGTTCTCCCAGTTGAGATCGGGCTGCTTGCGGCTGAACAGGTGCAGGTAGTACTCGCCGGTCGCCGGGTCGTACTCCCAGGCCGGGCCGCCGAAGGCCGCGCCCCAGTTGGTCGGCTCCGCGCCGGGCGCGCCGGGGGTCAGGCCCGGCCGGGCCGGCCGCCACCAGTACCAGTCGCGCTTCGGGTTGTCCCGCGACGAGCGGCTCTCGGTGAACCACGGGTGCTCGTCGGAGCTGTGGTTCACCACCAGATCCATGATCAGCTTCATCCCGCGCGCGTGCACGCCGGCCAGCAGCTCGTCGAAGTCGGCCAGGTCGCCGAAGACCGGGTCGATGTCCTGGTAGTCGCTGATGTCGTAGCCGTTGTCGTCCTGCGGCGACGGGTACACCGGGGACAGCCAGAGCACGTCGACGCCGAGTCCCGCGAGGTGGTCCAGGTGGTCGATGACGCCGCGCAGGTCGCCCATGCCGTCCCCGTCGGCGTCGGCGAAGCTGCGCGGATAGATCTGGTAAACGACGGCGCTGTGCCACCAGGGGTTCTGCATAGTCACTCTTTAACACGGGAACCACCGGCGAAACATCGGTTCCGCTCCCATACTGGGGCCCATGAGGGTCGCCCTGCTCGGACCGATCGCCTGGCGCACACCGCCGGTTCACTACGGACCCTGGGAGCTGATCACCAGCCTGCTCGCCGAGGGCCTGACCGCGCGCGGTATCGACGTGACGCTGTTCGCGACGCTCGACTCGGTCACCAAGGCCACTCTGGACGGCATCTGCCCGAGCGGCTACGAGGACACCCCGGAGATCGACGGGCGGGTCTGGGAGGCCCTGCACGTCTCGTACGCCCTGGCACGGTCCGGCGACTTCGACCTGGTGCACAACCACATCGACTGGCTGCCGCTGGCGTTCTCCGCGCACTGCCGGGCGCCGCTGCTGACCACGGTGCACGGGTTCTCGGGGCCGAACATCCTGCCCGCGTACCGCCGGGGCCGGTCGCACTACGTCTCGATCTCCGACGCCGACCGCTCCCCCGACCTGGACTACGTCGCGACGGTCTACCACGGCGTCGATCCGGAGGGCCTGCCCTTCGACCCGGACGGCGGGGACGGCCTGGTCGCCTTCGGGCGGATCCACCCCGACAAGGGCACGCACACCGCCATCGAGATCGCCCGCCGGGCCGGGCGTCGGCTGACGCTGTGCGGCATCGTGCAGGACCAGCGGTACTTCGCCGAGCAGGTGGAACCGCACATCGACGGGGACCGGGTGGTCTACCTCGGCTCGGTGGGACCCGCCGAACGGGCCGCCGTCCTGGGCGGCAGCGCGGCCCTGCTGCACCCGATCCTGTTCGCCGAGCCGTTCGGGCTGTCCGTGGTCGAGTCGATGATCTGCGGGACGCCCGTGGTCGCGTACCGGAAAGGGTCGATGCCCGAGGTGGTCGACGAGGGGGTGACCGGCCGGCTGGTCGACGACGTCGACCAGGCCGTCGCCGCGGTGGCCGGCCTCGCCGGGCTGGACCGGGCGGCCTGCCGGGCGCGGGCCCGCTCGCGCTTCGGCGCCGACCGGATGGTCGACGACTACCTGGCGATTTACCGCAAATTGGTCGGTTGAACTGCGGTTCTTGTTAACGTCTGAATACCGAATTGCGGCATTTCTATACCCAGTTGCCGCCGTTAGCTGAAGCGTGCGCTCACGCTCCACGCCCGCGCGCGCCGGTTCGTGCTGCGGGGAGGCAGCCGCTGATCAGAAAGGCCCGTCAAATGCCCGCCACCTACGGTTTCCTGAGCACCTATCCCCCCACCCAATGCGGTCTGGCGACGTTCAACGCGGCGCTCGCCAGCCACCTGACGGGCGGCGCGCCCGGAAACGGTGTGGTCCGGCTGCTCTCCGCGGACGCCGCCGGGGGCGGCCTGGCGGTCGACCGTACGGCGCCCCGGGTGGCACACACCTGGCACACCGACAGCCCCGGCGGCTGGGTGGCGGCGGCCAACGTGCTGAACCGGTTCGACGTGGTGATCCTGCAGCACGAGTACGGCATCTACCCCGGCGTCGACGGTGACGAGGTGCTGCCGCTGCTGCGCGCCGTCAAGGCCCCGAAGATCGTCGTGCTGCACACCGTGCTGAGCACGCCCTCGATGAACCAGCG
The DNA here is from genome assembly GCF_044465625.1 of Actinoplanes sp. NPDC049599. Classification (NCBI taxonomy): domain Bacteria; kingdom Bacillati; phylum Actinomycetota; class Actinomycetes; order Micromonosporales; family Micromonosporaceae; genus Actinoplanes; species Actinoplanes sp. NPDC049599. The sequence goes on along the minus strand of NZ_JBITLX010000035.1, from coordinate 53,435 downwards.
GGTGGTGCTGGAGCGCATCGTGGCGGCCGCCGACGCGGTGGTCACCATGACGGACACCGCCCGCCTGCGGCTGACCACCGGATACCGGGTGGACGCCCGCAAGGTCACGGTCATCCCGCACGGCGCCGGCAGCCACTCCAGCGCGCCGCGGGAGACGCACGACGTACCGCACCTGCTCACCTGGGGGCTGCTCGGGCCCGGCAAGGGCATCGAGTGGGCGCTGCGGGCGCTGGCCCTGCTGCGGGACCTGACGCCGATGCCGGTGTACACGGTCGCCGGGCGGACCCACCCGAAGGTGCTGGAGCACCACGGGGACGTCTACCGCGAGTCGCTGCGGGAGCTGGCCGCCGAGCTCGGCGTCGCCGAGGCCGTGCGCTGGGACGACGTGTACCACGACCAGGCGGCGCTCAGCCGGCTGATCCGGTCGGCCGACGTGGTGGTGCTGCCGTACGACTCCACCGAACAGGTCACCTCGGGGGTGCTCATCGAGGCGGTCGGTGCCGGTGTGCCGGTGGTGGCCACCGAGTTCCCGCACGCCGTGGAGCTGCTCGCCGACGGGCACGGCCTGCTCGTGCCGCATCAGGACCCGGCGGCGATGGCCGCGGCGATCCGGCGCGTGCTGACCACCCCGGACGTGGCGAACCAGCTCAGCGGGCTGGCCGGCGGCCCGACGCTGCGCTGGCCCGCGGTGGCCGCCCGCTACCAGGCCCTCGCCGCGCGCCTGATCCGCGACCGCGCGCCCGTCTCCGCGCCCGTGCCCGCGTGAGTGTCCTGCGGCTCGTGCCGCCGCCGATCCGGCTCGTCGACGCCCCCGAACCCAACTGGTCCCAGATCGCCCGGCTGTCCGACGACACCGGTCTGCTCGAGCACGCCCGCAACGCGATCCCGCGGCGCGAGCACGGCTACTGCGTGGACGACGTGTCCCGCGGCCTGCTGGTGGCCTGCCGCGAGCCGCAGCCCACCGCGCTGGTGGCCGGGCTGGCCGAGCGCTACCTGGCGTTCCTCACCCACGCCCTGGCGCCGGACGGCCGGTGCCGCAACCGGCTGAGCCACGACCGGCGCTGGCTGGACGAGCCCACCCTGGGTGACTGGTGGGGCCGAACGGTGTGGGCCCTGGGCACCGCCGCCGGCCGCTGCGCGGTGCCGTGGATCAGGGCCGAGGCCCGGACCGCGTTCGGCATCGCGGTGCGGCAGCGCTCGCCCTGGCCGCGCGCGATGGCCTTCGCCGGCCTGGGCGCCGCCGAGGTGCTGCGGGCCGACCCGCGTTCCGGGGTGGCGGCCGAGCTGCTCGGCGACGCCGCCACGGTGATCGGGCTGCCCGACTCCGACCCGGAGTGGGTGTGGCCGGAGCGCGAGCTGACCTACGCCAACCCGGTCCTCGCGGAGGTGCTCATCCAGGCCGGTGACCTGCTCGGCGACGAGCCGCTGCTCACCGACGGCCTGCGGATGCTCAGCTGGCTGTGCCGGATGCAGGAGCACCAGGGCCACCTCTCCACCGTCCCGGTCGGCGGATGGCGGCCCGGGGTGCCGCGGCACCGCTTCGACCAGCAGCCGATCGAGGCGGCGGCCACCGCCGACGCCTGCGCCACCGCCGGCGCGGTGACCGGCGACGAGCGCTGGGACGCGCCGCTGTTCCAGTCCATCGCCTGGTTCCTGGGCGACAACGACTCCGGCTCCGTCATGTACGACCCCTTGACGGGTGGCGGATATGACGGATTGACGCCGGATGGCCCTAACCTGAACCAAGGCGCCGAATCCACCCTCGCGCTCGTCTCCACCCTGCAGCACGCTCGCGCGCTGGCGGGCCGGAGCGCGACCCGACCGTCAGGCGGACTCACATGACCGCGACCATGGACCCCCACGACGTCCGCACCACCTCCCTCGCCTCCCGCCACGACCTCACGATGCAGCCCGACGACCGCCGGGTCGTCATCAAGCTCTTCGTGCCCGGCGAGGACGCCCAGCTCGGGCAGAACCGCGCATCCCTGATCATCGAGCGGATCCTGCAGCTCGACGAAGACGAGATCACCCGGCTGCTCGACGACGTGCTGGCCCGCTTCTCCGGGCGCCACCACGACATCTGCGCGACCTTCCAGCACCACTACGACCTGGTGCAGCACCGGGTGCCACCGGACATCGACCTGTCGCCGACGGCCCGGGCGCTGATCGGGGCCTACTTCAGCCACGAGTTCGCGGTCGAGGCGGCGGCGCTGTGCAACCCGTCGATGATCCCGCACCCGGACCAGAGCGACCTCGCGCCCGGCGAGCTGCGGACGGCGATCAGCCTCCGGCAGATCGGCGAGGGACACATCTCCTCGGTCGGCTTCTGCTCGGCGGTGCTCGGCCCGGACGCCACGATCCGGCTGGAGGACCGCGACGGGCCACTGATGATCGGTCAGCGGGTCGGCGCCAAGCACCAGCACGACCTGCTGGCCGCCGGCCTCACCGAGGAGGACCTGGACAACGAGATCACCGCGACGGTGCTGTCCTCGCTGCCCGAACGCTACGACGACGAGGAGTTCGAGGACGTCCTCGGCCACCTGCCCGGCGAGCTGCTGGCCCGGCCCACCGCCAACGAGACGCTGGAGGCCATCCGGCGCATCGTGGCCAGCGACTACGCGGTGAGCTTCCCGGCCACCGTGCCGCTGCACCAGCGGGTGCTCTGGCCGGCCACCCCGGCCGAGAGCAACGGCATGGAGGACGCCCGGTTCGTGCAGGTCGTGGAGTCCGACGGGCGCACGGCCTACCAGGCCACCTACACCGCGTACGACGGGCGGCACATCGCCGGGCGGATGATGCACACCCGCGACCTGCGGCACTTCGAGGTCACCGCGCTGCGCGGCCCGGCGGCCCGGAACAAGGGCATGGCGCTGTTCCCGCGGATGGTCAACGGCCGGCACCTCGCGCTGTGCCGTTCCGACGGCGAGACCCTCGGGCTGAGCACCCGGGACGAGCAGAACCGCTGGCAGGAGGCGGTGTCGCTGCTGCACCCGCACCGCGGCTGGGACCTGATCCAGGTGGGCAACTGCGGGTCGCCGGTGGAGACCCCGGCGGGCTGGCTGGTGCTGACCCACGGGGTGGGCGCGATGCGGCGGTACGCGATCGGCGCGATGCTGCTCGACCTCGACAACCCCGAGCAGGTCATCGCCGACCTGCCGCACGGGCTGCTGGAACCCGACGAGACCGAGCGCGAGGGGTACGTGCCCAACGTCGTCTACTCCTGCGGCGGGCTGCTGCACGGCGGGCGGTTCTGGCTGCCGTACGGGGCCAGCGACGTCCGGGTCGGCTTCGCCAGCATCCCGCTCGACGACCTGCTCGCCGCCATGGTGCCGGTGGTCTAACGGGCGTCGTGCACCAGCAGGGCCACCTGCACCCGGTTCGTCAGGTCCAGTTTGGTCAGGATGCGGGACACGTACGCCTTGACCGTGGCCGTGCTCATCCGCAGGGCCGTACCGATCTCCTGATTGGTGCGGCCCTGCGCGACGAGCAGCGCGACGTCGTGCTCGCCGGGGCTCAGCCGGCGCAGCGCCAGCCGGGCCCGGTCCCGTCCCGGGTCCACGGCCGCGACCTGGTTCATCATCCGGCGCAGCACCTCGGGCGACAGCATCGGCTCACCGGCCGCGACCCGCCGCACCGCCCGGGCGATCTCCTCCGGCGGGGTGTGCTTGAGCAGGAAGCCGCTCGCCCCGGCGCGCATCGCCCGCAGCACGTGCGCGTCGGTGTCGAAGGTGGTCAGCACGATCACCTCGGGCGGCTCCCGGCGGGCGCGCAGCGACTCGGTGGCGGTGAGCCCGTCCATGCCCGGCATCCGGATGTCCATCAGCACCACGTCAGGGCGGTGGCTGGTGACCGCGGCGGCGACCTCGGTGCCGTCCGCGACCGCGCCGGCCACCTCGATGCCGTCGAAGGCGCCGAGCATCATGGTCAGCCCGGCGCGCACCAGCGCGTCGTCGTCCACGAGCAGCACCCGCACCGGAGCCCCGGCCGGCCTCCCTAGGGTGTCCAAGGCAACCAGGCTCTCAGCTGGAACTCGCCGGCCGCGGTCGGGCCGTGGTCGAGGCGGCCGCCGGCGAGCTGCACGCGTTCGCGCAGGCCGACCAGTCCGGCGCCGGCGCCCGGCAGCGCCGGCCCGCCGGCCCGCAGCGGGTTGCCGACCTCCACCACCAGCCCCTGCTCGGCGTGGCCGGTGACCGCCACCCGCACCCGCGCGCCGGGCGCGTGCTTGCGGGCGTTGGTCAGCGCCTCCTGCACGATCCGGTAGGCGTGCCGGCCCACCCCGGCCGGCACCTCGGCCGCGGTCAGCTCCAGCTCCACCCGTTCCCCCGCGTCCCGGGACTGCTCGACCAGCGCCGGCACGTCCGCGAGGGTCGGCTGCGGCCGGTCGTCGGCGGGCTCCCGCAGCATCCCGATCACCTGCCGCAGCTCCTCCAGCGCGTCGTGTGCGCTCCGCCGGATCACCCCGGCCGCCGCCCGCTCGCTCTCCGGGGCGTCCCGGCGCACCTCCAGCGCCCCGGCGTGCACGGCCAGCAACGAGATCCGGTGGGCCAGCACGTCGTGCATCTCCCGGGCGATCCGCTCCCGCTCGGCCAGCCGGGCCTGCTCGACCCGCAGCTCGTCGCCGTGTTCCGCCTCGCGCGCCCGCTCGGCCCAGGACCGGACGAGCCGCCGCCGCGCGCGGACCAGCATGCCGATCCCGACCAGGATGACGTGCAGCAGCACCAGGGAGATCGTCGCCTCCCAGTAGGTGCGGGTGGGGCCCAGCGCGATCAGGTAGACGGCCGCCAGCGACACCGCGTGCACCGCCGTGACGGCGACGGTCACCCGGGCCGGGCGGTAGAGCGCCACGGAGAACAGGGCGATCGGTGTGGCGCCCATGGGCAGCCCGAAGACCAGGCCGAGCGCGATCAGGGTGAGCGCGAGCGCGACCGGACGGCTGCGGCGGTACCGGACCAGGCCGGCCACGGCCACCGCGCCGGCGACCAGCTCGACCCCGATCGGCCAGCCGTCGCCCTCGGTCAGGGTGGTCCACAGGAAGAAGCTGCCCAGGGCCAGGGCGGCGACCGCCAGGGCCGCTTCGACGAGCCAGCGCCTCATGCGTGGACCGTACTGCGCCGCCGCCCGCGCGCGCAGTGGCCGGTCGGCGGCCGTACCGTCGACTTTGGTCGCTGCGGGACCGACCGATGCCGCTGGCCGGACGGGCGCCCGCGGCCGGAGACTCGGCAGTCGTGACGAACGAGACGACCGCGGCGACCTCGATCGGGATCCGGGCGGCGGTGTGGGCGGTCCTGCCCGCCGCCGGCGCCGGGCTGGGCTGGGTGGTGCTGCACCAGCTGCCCGGCTGGCTGCTGCGCATCCCGTTCGTCCCGATGCGGGGGCCGCTGCGCCTGCTGGACCGGTTCGCCGAGCCCTGGGCGACGAGCGGCGCCCTGCTGCTCGGCGCGGTCGCCGGGCTGGTGCTGGCCGGCCTGATCGACCGGGAGTCGCTGACCGTACGGATCTCCGGGACCGAGGTCACGCTGCACCGGCCCGGGAGCACCCGGACCGTGCCGCGCGGCGAGGTGGCGGTGGCCTACCGGGAGCGGGACCAGCTGGTGCTGCTCGGGCGGACCGGGCGGGAACTGGCCCGGGAGCCCGCCAACACCTCGGCCGGCAAGCTGGCCGCGGCCTTCGGGCCGGTCTGGTCGCACCACGATCCCTACGCCGACGCCTACCGGCGATGGGTGCCGGACCTGCCGGACGTCCCGGCGGAGGCGGCGGCGCTCTTTGCCGCCCGTCGGCAGGCCCTGGAGCGCGGCGACGCCGACGACGCCCGCGAGCTGCGGGACGAGCTGGCCCGGCTCGGCTTCGTGGTGCGCGACGAGCGCAAGCGCCAGCACTTCCGCCGCACGGACGGCTGATCAGACCGTGGCGGCGACCACCCAGATGGTCAGCACCGCCAGGAACTCGCCGTCCTCGCCGGCCCGCTCAACCTGGTCGAACCAGCGCTCGCGCAGGCCGTTCGGGGTCATCCAGGACTCCTGGGGCACCTTCGGGTTGACCATCGGCAGCACCACCGCGGCCGAGTCCGGGTCGGGGAAATAGCAGGTGACCGGGGCCGCGACGATGTCGTGCAGGCCGTAGCCGACCAGCCGGCGGCGCAGCGTGCGGCCCATGTCGAGCTGGCGCGGGGTGAGCCGGCCGTGCATGTGGCCGACGATGGTCTGCGCCAGGCCGGCGTCCACCCCGTCGAAGGCCAGCGAGCCCCAGTCGGTGTCCAGCAGGCAGATCCGGCCGCCCGGACGGGTCACCCGGATCAGCTCGCCGATCGCCACGTCGGCGTCGTCGACGTGCTGGAGCACCCGTTCGCACCAGACGCCGTCGAAGCTGTCGTCCGGCAGGTCGAGGTCGGAGACGTCGCCGGTCACGTACCGGATGTCGCCGCCGTCGTGGCGCTCGCGGGCGGCGGCCAGCGTCGCGGCGGAGTAGTCGAGCGCCACCACCTCGCCGCCCGGCGCGACCGCCGCGGCGAGCGCGCGGGCCACGTCGCCGGCGCCGCAGCCGGCGTCCAGCAGCCGTTGCCCCGGAGCCGGGCGCAGCGCCTGCCAGGCGGTGTGCCGGACCCGGCGGATCTCGGGGTGCCGGGACATGCCTTCGAGGGCGGCGACCAGCATGGCGAACATGTCCGGTGGCATGGCGTCGAGGTCCGCGAACGGGGTGCGGTCCAGCTGTGCGGGCTCCATGGCACCGATCGTTGCGCGGCGCGGGCCCCCGCCGCGGGCGGCCGTCAACCTTCCGACACGGGAAGGCTTGGATTCCGGAGACTTTCACCGATCGGGTGACATGTGACCCGCTTCCGGCACCTGCCCACCGGCAACCTGGACCGCACCAGGCTCGCCGCGATGGTCATCGGCGCCCTGGCGCTGCTCGGCGACCTCTTCCAGATCGGCAACGAGCAGCGGTCGCCGAGCTGGAACCTGGCCGCGTTCCTGTCCGTCCTGCTGGTGATGATCGCGGTGGTGCTGACCCACGTCCGCGGCCGGGCACCCTGGTGGGACTCGTTCACCCTGCCGGTGCTGATCACGGTCGGCGGCGCCGGCCTGCGGGACCCGCTCGCCACGGTCGGCCTGGCCCTCGCGGTGACCCTCGGCCTCTCGCTGTACGGCCCGACCAGCCTCTGGGTGGTCCGGACCATCGGCAGCTACCTGGCCGTGCTCGCCGCGGTCGCCATCTCACCGCTCTCGCTGGGCCGGATCATCCCCTGGAACTCCCCGCCCGTGCTCAACCTGCTGCCGCCCCTGCTGCTGACGAGCGTGCTGACCCGCGGGGTCTACCTGGCGCTGCGGCACCAGGAACGGGTCGGCGCCCGTGACGCGGTGCTGGCCCGGACCGGCAGCCGGATGATCAGCCTCACCGAGGTCGCCGCGGTGCGCCGGGCCGGCATCGAGGCGGCAGAGGAGATCATCGCGCTGACCCCCGGCGTGGTGATGGTGATCCTGCGCCGCGGCGAGCACGGGCTGTTCGTCGCGAACCTGGCCGGCCTGCCCGAGTCGTTGCGGCACCGCACGGTGGCCGAGTCGGTGATCGCCGACCCGGCCGCGTTCGGGGCCTTCGTGCCCGGGCACCGGCACTGGCGGATCGAGACCTTCTCCGCCGACCTGCACCTGCTGGTCGGCGGGCGCAAGCCGATCGCGGACGACGTGCTGGCCGCGTTCCGGACCGTGGCGAACCAGGTGGTGCTGGGCGAGGGCGCCTGCCGCTCACACGCCGAGCTGGAGCACCGGGCGCACCACGACCACCTCACCGGCCTGCCCACCCGGGTCAAGTTCTTCCGCGAGCTGACCGCCGCGACGGCGGCCGGGGCGCCGGGCAGCGTTGCGCTGCTGCTGCTCGACCTGGACGACTTCAAGGCGGTCAACGACACGCACGGGCACGCGGCCGGCGACGAGCTGCTGGTCGAGCTGGCCGCGCGGATCGTCCACGCGGGCGGGCCCGGCAGCCTGGCCGCCCGGCTCGGCGGTGACGAGTTCGCCCTGCTGCTGACCGGGCTGGCCGAGCCCGGCGCCGCCGAGGCGACGGCCCGGCTGGTGCGCTCCGCGATCCTGGCGCCGGTACGGCTCACCCACGCCACCGTCGCGGTGGGCGCCTCCATCGGCATCGCGGCGGCGACCCCGGGCCTGGGCGCCGAGGAGCTGGCCCGCCACGCCGACCTGGCCATGTACGCGGCAAAGGCGGCCGGCAAGAGCCGGGTCGAACGCTACGACCCGGCCCGGCACGGCGACCGCCTCCAGCACGCCTGAGCTGGTGCCCGGGACCGCGAAGATCGCGGGACGTAGGATCCCGTTCATGACGGCGACACGTTTCGGCTTGGTGGGGTACGGCTCCGGCGGGCGGATCTTCCACGCTCCCCTGCTCGCGTCGGCGGAGGGCGTCGAGTTCGCGGGCGTGGTGACCCGTTCCCCGGAGCGCCGCGCCGCGCTGGCCAAGGCCCACCCGGACGTACCCGCCTACGACTCGCTGGCCGAGCTGGCCGCCGCGGGCGTCGAGGCCGTCACCGTCTCCACCCCGGCCACCACCCACATCCCGCTGGCCCGCGAGGCGGTCGCCCTCGGCCTGGCCGTGGTGGTGGACAAGCCGTTCGCGCTGGACGCCGAGGCGGCCCGCGAGGTCACCACGCTGGCGGCCGAGGCCGGCGTGCTGCTCAGCGTCTACCAGAACCGGCGCTGGGACTCCGACCTGCTCACCCTGCGCCGGCTGATCGGCGAGGGCGCGCTGGGCGAGGTCCGCCGGTTCGAGTCCCGCTTCGAGCGCTGGGCGCCGGACCGCGAGCCGCCCGCGGCCGGCGGCGGCACGCTGCTCGACTTCGGCGCGCACCTGGTCGACCAGGCGCACCTGCTCTTCGGCCCGGCCACCCGGGTGTACGCCGAGATGCGCGGCGACGGCGAGCTCGACGACGACGTCTTCGTGGCCCTGCACCACTCCGGCGGCGTCGAGTCGCACCTGTGGGGCAGCTGGCGGCAGGCCGCGCCCGGACCGCGCCTGCGGGTCAGCGGCACGACCGGCACCTACATCGTCGACGGCATCGACGGGCAGGAGGCCGCGCTCAAGGCCGGCCGTTCCCCCGCCGACCTGGGCGAGCGCTGGGGCGTCGAGCCGGAGCACACCTGGGGCCGGCTCTACCGGGGCGCGACCGGCGCACCGGTGCGCAGCGAGCGCGGCCGGTGGGACAGCTACTACCCGGCGTTCGCGGCGGCGGTCCGTGGCGAGGGGCCGGCGCCGGTCGACCCGTGGGACTCGGTCCGCGCCATGGACGTGCTGGACGCGGCCCGGATCAGCGCGACCACCGGCGAGACGGTCACGCTCTGAGGCGTTCCGGCAGGGTGAGGATCTCGGCGCCGTCGTCGGTGATGGCGATGGTGTGCTCGCTGTGCGCCGTCCGGCAGCCGGTCGCGCTGCGCAGCGTCCAGCCGTCGGCGTCGGTGACGAGCTCGGCGGTGTCCGCCATGATCCACGGCTCCAGCGCCAGCAGCAGCCCGGGGCGCAGCTTGTAGCCGCGGCCGGGCCGGCCCGTGTTCGAGATGTGCGGGTCCTGGTGCATCGTCGAGCCGACGCCGTGCCCGCCGAACTCGGTGTTGATGGCATAACCGGCCGCGCTGAGCACCGAGCCGATGGCGTGGGAGATGTCGCCGATCCGGGCGCCGGGGCCGGCCGCGGCGATCCCCGCGGCCAGGGCGCGCTCGGTCGCGTCGATCATCGCGAGGCTCTCCGGGTGCGTCGTGTCGCCGACGATGAAGCTGACGGCCGAGTCGGCGACGACGCCACCCTGGGAGACGGCCAGGTCGAGCGTGAGCAGGTCGCCGTCGGCCAGCGGGCAGTCGTACGGCAGCCCGTGCAGCACGGCGTCGTTGACCGACGTGCAGATGTAGTGGCCGAACGGCCCGCGCCCGAACGACGGCTCGTAGTCGACGTAGCAGGACTGCGCCCCGGCCTCGGTGATCATGCGTTGCGCCCAGCGGTCGATGTCGAGCAGGTTCGTGCCGACCGTGCTGCGGCTCTTCAGCGCCTGCAGGATGCCGGCGACCAGGGCGCCTGCCTCCCGCGCGCGAGGCAGGTCGGTGGGGTCAAGGATCTCGATCATGCGGCGCCTTACTCGAACGACCAATAAGTATCCCGGCCATATTATCCCGGTACTAGAATCGGAGCCATGGTCAGGTTGCCGCTCAGCCCCGCAGAGGTCGAACGCGGACAGCGCCTCGGCGCCCTGCTGCGCCGCGCCCGCGGGCAGAGATCGATGCTCATCACCGCACTGGACGCCGGCGTCTCCCCGGAGACGCTGCGGAAGATCGAGTCGGGCCGCGTCGCCACCCCGGCCTTCCCGACCATCGCCGCGATCGCCGACGTGCTCGGGCTCTCCCTCGACGCGGTGTGGTCGGAGATCAACCGCATCGACGCCGGCGCCGGGCTCGCAGGCGCGGCCGGGGCCGGGCTCGCAGGCGCGGCCGGGGCCGGGCTCACCGGCGCGGCCGGGGCCTCGGCCGGGCTCACCGCCTCGGCCGGGCTCACCGCCTCGGCCGGGCTCGCCGGCTCGGCGCACCACCCCGGTGAGCGGCTGGCCTCGTAGCTATCGGCGCGGGCGCACCTCGTCGCCCAGCACCCGGGCGGTCGCCAGGGAGTCCGCGAACGTCCCCGGCGCCAGGTCGAGCCCGGCCGGCAACCAGGCCGGCTCCCCGCGCCCCGGCTCGGTCATCGCGGTCAGGATGTCGGTCGGGCTCAGCCCGGCCTGCTGCAATCCGCGCAGCTCACGCACGTTGATGCCGGGCGGCAGCGGCCCGTTGCCCAGGTCGGTCCCGTAGCGGACCCTGCCGCCCGCGCCCAGAAAACGCCGCAGGTTGGCGACCGCCGTGTCGCGTTCCGGCGTGGCGGCGCCCCAGCCGTGGATGTCCAGGGTGCTGATCCAGGTCATCCGGGCCGCGCAGTCCCGGATCAGGCCGTCGTCGAGTTCCTCGGTCCAGGGCGTGTGCGCGAGGAAGTCGGCGCCGGCGCCCAGCGCGGCCACGACCGTGCCCGGTCCTTCCGCGTGCACGACCGCCGGCAGGCCCGCCGCGTGCGCGGCGTCGACCACGGCGGCCAGCGTCGCGGCGTCGAGCAGCGGGCCGCCGGCGTGCGCCGTCACCTTGATCAGCGTGGCTCCCACGGCCCGCGCCTCGGCGACCGCCTCAACCGCGTCAGCCGGCGAGCGCACCTCACGGCAGCTGCCCGCGGGCGCCCAGGCGCGGTCGGCCGGATAACCGCCGGGAGCGATCAAAAACGGTCCGGCGAAGCGCATGGCGGGCGCTCCCCGCGCGGCCTGGGCGGCAGCTTTCTCCGGTACGCCGCCCAGGTCCCACACCGACGAGATGCCACCGGCGTACACCGTCGGCAGGTGGACCAGCGCCGAGTGCACGTGCGCGTCACACAACCCGGGCAGCACCGTCCCGGGCAACCGCCGCCGCGACGCCTCGGCCGGCACCGCACCGACCGGCACGACCTCCCGCCCGACCCCCTCCGACGCCGGCGGGCCGGGACGGCCGTCACCTCCGGCCCCCTCCGACGCGAGCAGGCCGAGAGGGCCGTCACCTCCGGCCCCCTCCGACGCGAGCAGGCCGGGACGGTCGGCGCGCCCGGCCCCCTCCGGAGCGGGCGGGCCGAGCGCCACGCCCGTGCGCAGCCGCCCGTCCCACCACAGCGAGTCCGGCAGCAGCCACTCCGCGCCGGCCGCGTTCACAACTGCTTCTCGAGCAGCGTGCGCAGCACGCTCAGGCCGCGGTGCACCTCGGCGAAGCTGGTGCTCAGCGGCGCCGGGCCGATCCGGATGCCGTCCGGCTGCCGATAGTCCGGGATGACACCGTGGTCCCACAGCGTGTCCAGCAGCTGCGCGAAGCCGGGCCGGCGCAGGGTCACGTGCCCGCCCCGGCGATCGGGCTCACGCGGACTGACCACCGCCACGCCCAGCGGCGCCAGCCAGCGGTCGGCCAGCTCCAGCACGTAACCGGTGAGCAGCACCGACTTGGCCCGGACCGCCTCGATGCCGGCCTCGGCCAGCATGTCCAGGTTGGCGTGCAGCGGCACCATCGCCAGGATCGGCGGGGTGCCGCTGAGCAGCGCCCGCACCCCCTCGGCCGGCTCGTGCCCGGGGCCCATCTCGAACGACGCCCGATGGCCCATCCAGCCCTGGATCGGCTGCCGCAGCTCGCCCTGCAGCTCCCGGCGCAGGTAGCCGAAGGCCGGCGCGCCGGGGCCGCCGTTGAGGTATTTGTAGGTGCAGCCCACGGCCAGGTCCACACCCCAGTCGTCGAGCCGGACCGGGACCGAGCCGGCCGAGTGGCTCAGGTCCCACAGGGTCAGCGCGCCCGCGGCGTGCGCGATCCGGTTGATCTCGGCGGCGTCGGCCAGCCAGCCCGACCGGTACGCCACGTGGCTGAACAGCACCAGCGCGGTGTCCTCGTCGACCGCCTCGGCGACCTGGGCCGGCGTGATGCCGGTGGCCGGGTCGGTCTTGACCCAGACCAGCTCGAGGCCGCGTTCGGCGGCGATGCCCTCCAGCACGTACCGGTCGGTGGGGAAGTTGTCGGTGTCGAGCACGACCCGGCGCCGGCCGGGGCGGGCGTCGACGGCCGCCCGGGACAGCTTGTAGAGCAGCACGGTCGTGGAGTCCGCGACCACCACCTGGCCGGCGGCGGCGCCGAGCGCGATCGCGCCGAGCCGGTCGCCGAGCCGCAGCGGCCACTCCAGCCAGCCGTCGGTCCAGCCCCGGATGAGCCGGCCGGCCCACTGCTCGCGGACGAACTCGTCGAGCAGTTGCGCGGTGGCCAGCAGCGGCCGGCCCAGCGAGTTGCCGTCCAGGTACGACACCACGTCGAAGCCGTCCGGGGTGAGGAAGCGGTCGCGCAGCGGGGCCAGCGGGTCGGCGGCGTCCAGGGCCTCGGCGCGGGTCAGCAGGTCGTCGCTCACGCGTCCAGCGCTCCGATCTCGGTCCGGACCGCGTACAGCTCCGGGAAGAAGGTCAGGTCGAGGGCCTTGCGCAGGAAGGCCACGCCGCTGGAGCCGCCGGTGCCGGCCTTGAAGCCGATGGTGCGTTCCACGGTCTTGAGGTGCCGGAAGCGCCACAGCTGGAAGTTCTCCTCCAGGTCGACGAACTCCTCGCAGGCCTCGTACGCCTCCCAGTGGGCGTCGGCGTTCTCGTAGATCCGGGTGAACACCGGCACCAGCTCCTCGTGATACCGGTACGGCTGCGTCACGTCACGCTTCAGCAGCTCGGCCGGCACGTCGTGGCCGTGCCGGGCCAGGTAGCGCAGGAACTCGTCGTACACCGTCGGCGCCGCGAGCGCGGCCTCCAGCAGCTCCCGGGCGGCCGGGTCGTCGTCGAACACCGACAGCATCCGGCTGTCCTTGTTGCCGAGCAGGAACTCGACCGCGCGGTACTGGTACGACTGGAAGCCCGACGAGGTGCCGAGGAAGCTGCGGAACTCGGCGTACTCCGACGGGGTGAGGGTGGCCAGCACCGACCACTGGTCGGTCAGGCAGCGCTGGATGTGCTTGACCCGGGCCAGGCCCTTGAGCGCCGGCCGCAGCTCGTCGGCGGCGAGCCGGCGCTGCACCGCGCGCAGCTCGTGCAGGATCAGCTTGAGCCACAGCTCGGAGGTCTGGTGCTGCAGGATGAACAGCAGCTCGTCGTGGTGCTCGGGGACGCTGACCGGCTGCTGCGCCGAGAGCACCTGGTCCAGCCGCAGATACCGCCCGTACGACATGTTGACCTTGAAGTCCCGGACGATGCCGGGCTCCAGCGGCCGTTGGTTCGACGACACGACAAGCCCCTCCTCAGATGATCCACCTGAAGGAGATCACACCCGTCAGATGTTGGCGAGGGCCTCGTCGGTAAGGACCGGACCCCAGTACACCCACTGACCGTCGTGGCGCACGAAACGGCTGCGCTCGTGCATCACGCCGGGCCGGCCGGCGTCCCGGTAGTGGGCCCGGAACTCGACCACGCCCTCGGCGTCGAAGAGCCCGCCGCCGGTGGTGTCCAGCACGTCGAGGCGGGTCCAGCGCAGGCCGGCGTCGGGCTCGACGTCGGCCGGCCGGGTGTCCGGGTGCCAGGACCGCAGCACGTACGCGGCGTCGTCGAGGGTGAAGGCGGTGTACCGCGAGCGCATCAGCCCCACGGCGGTGGCCGGCGCGTGGCCGCGGTGTGCCGGGCCACAGCACTCACCGTACGGCTGGCCGAGCCCGCACGGGCAGACCTTGGCGTCGTCGAATCCGGTCACCGTCTCGGTGCGGCGGGGTGCGCGTCGGGCCATGCCCTCATTCTGGCCCACCCGCCGCGTCGAGCGACCGGTAGTACCGGATCTTCCCGCGGATGTGCTCGCGCTGGGCGGCCAGCTCCTCGAGCCGCCGCCCGATCTCCCGGTCGTGCTCCTCCAGCAGCTCCACCCGCTCCCGCAGGGTGCGCTCGTCGCGGGTCAGATCGGCGTACCGGCGCATCTGCGCGATCGGCATGCCGGTGTCCCGCAGGCAGCGCAGGATGCCCAGCCAGGCGATGTCGTCGTCGTCGAAGATCCGCTGCCCGCCCGGGGTCCGGGCGATGTCGTCGAGCAGCCCGATCCGCTCGTAGTACCGCAGGGTGTCGAGGCTGAAGCCGGTCTTGTCGGCGATCTCGCCGGGCGAATAGGTCGGCATGCGCTCGATTGTGCGCGCTACCGGCCCTGCCGCTCCAGCACGATCTCGCTGATCACCTGCTGGCAGCGATCCAGCTCCTCGATCAGGCGGCGCATCTCCTCGATCGCCGCGACCGCGTTCCGGGTGTCGGTGCGGATGCCGCCGACCTGCCCGCCGATCTCGCCGGTCGCGACCGCGGTCTCGGTCGCCAGGTCCTTGACCTCGCCGGCCACCACCGCGAAGCCGCGGCCGGCCTCGCCCGCCCGGGCCGCCTCGATGGTCGCGTTCAGCGCCAGCAGGTTGGTCTGCTTGGCGATCGTGGCGATGAGCTCCAGCACCTTGCCGATCTCGGCGCTGCTGGCCTCCAGCCGCTGGATCACCTCGACCGCGGTCTGCGCCGCCCGGACCGCGGACCGGGTCGCCGTCGCCATGTCGCTGCTGACCGCGGCGAGCCGGTCCCCCGGCTGCGACGTGCTGTCCGACGAGGTGTAGCCGCTGTCCCGGTCCGTCATCACGCATCGCCCCTCGGCTGCGGCTCGGATGTCCAACATCGCATCCCGCAGCCGGCGTGCGCGGCGGTTTCCGGCTATCCCGGCAAGGTCAGCGGCGGCCCGCACGCGGTGAACAGCAGGTGGCCGCCTACGCGAGCACCGCCATCACGAACTGACAGTATCCGCAAGACCGGTCAAGCATTCGTCGGGTGCTGCAAGAGCCAGTACGAGTCTTGCAGCTCCCTGACGTAGGATTCCGCCGTGACCAAACGTCTAGCCGAAGTGGCGAAGAAGGCCGGCGTCAGCGAGGCGACCGTCAGCCGGGTGCTCAACGGCCGCAGCGGGGTGTCCGAGGCGACCCGGGCGTCCGTGCTGACGGCCCTCGACGTGCTGGGCTACGAGCGGCCCACCAAGCTGCGCGGCGAGCGCGGCCGGCTGGTCGGCCTGGTGCTGCCGGAGCTGCAGAACCCGATCTTCCCGGCGCTGGCCGAGGTGGTGACCGCGTCGCTGGCGCAGCGCGGCTTCACCCCGGCGCTGTGCGCCCGCACGATCGGCGGCGTGCCCGAGCGCGACTACATCGAGATGCTGCTGGACCATCAGGTGTCCGGTGTGGTCTTCGCCGGCGGGTCGTACGCGCTGGCCCACGCCGAGCACGGGCACTACCGGCAGCTGCTGGACCGGCGGATGCCGGTGGTGATGGTCAACGGCGGCGTCGACGGGCTGGGCTTCCCGCACATCTCCACGGACGACGCGGTGGCGGTGGAGCAGGCCTTCGGGCACCTGCGCTCGCTGGGCCACGAGCGGATCGGCATGGTGATGGGCCCGGAGGACCACGTGCCGTCGCGGCGCAAGCTGGCCGCGGTCAAGGAGGTCGCGGGCTGGACCGGTCCGCCGGCGGACTGGCCGGTCGAGCGGACCAACTTCTCCATGGAGAGCGCCCGGCTGGCCGCCACCCGGCTGATCCAGCGCGGGGTCACGGCGCTGATCTGCGCCAGCGACGTGCTGGCGCTGGGCTCGATCCGGGCGGCCCGCCGGCTCGGCCTGGACGTGCCGCGCGACGTGTCCGTGGTGGGCTACGACGACAGCGTGCTGATGACCTGCACCGACCCGCCGCTGACCACCGTGCGGCAGCCCATCGAGCTGATGGGCCAGGCCGCGGTCGACGTGCTGGTGAACCAGATCGAGGGCGCCGCGGCCACCACCGACGAGCTGCTCTTCGAGCCGGAGCTCGTGGTGCGCGGGTCCACCGGTCCGGTGCCCATCGCGGGCGGCTGACCAGCACATTCATCCTCATCATCAGGGCGGGCCGGAAGGCCCGCCCTTCTTTGTGTGCCCTGGCCCACAACCGTCGCGTTTTTTCTACTGTCGGTTCACTTCTTGCGGGACACCGTTTGACTTTGTATCGTCACAGCCACGAAACATCGCACCGATGAGTGAACCCCCTTAAGGCGCGCACCCACCCCAGGAAGGGGTCTATTTCCCATGTTCAGAACCAGGCTGCGCAGTGCCCTCGGGCTGCTGCTCGTCGCCGGGGTCGCGATGTCGGCCGCCGCGTGCGGCGACGACGACACCCCCGCGGCGACCAAGGACGGCAAGGTCACACTGGTGGTCAACGGCCTGCCCCCGGCGACCGAGAAGGCCACCCACGAGCGCTTCCTCGCCAACGTGGCCGAGTTCGAAAAGGCCAACCCGAACATCAAGATCGACGCCCGCGAGGGCAAGATGGACCCGCAGACGTTCCCCGCCAAGCTCGCCGGTGGCCAGCTCGAGGACGTCTTCTACGTCTACTTCACCGACCCGGCCAGCCTGATCGCCAAGCGCCAGGTGTCGGACATCAGCAAGTACCTCAAGGACTACCCGATCACCTCGGAGATCAAGCCCGAGGTGCTGCGGGTCTTCCAGGACGACAAGGGCGCCACGTACGGGCTGCCGTACAAGAACTACTCGATGGGGCTGCTGTACAACCGGGACCTGTTCACCAAGGCCGGGCTGGACCCGAACAGCCCGCCGAAGACCTGGGCCGAGGTGCGTACCTCCGCCAAGAAGATCGCCGACCTGGGCGACGGCACCGTCGGCTACGGCGACTACAGCAAGAACAACACCGGCGGCTGGCACTTCACCACCGAGCTCTACTCGCTCGGCGGCGAGATGGCCGTCAACAACGCCGGCACCTGGAAGGCCGCGTTCAACAGTCCGCAGGGCAAGCAGGTCCTGCAGCAGCTGAAGGACATGCGCTGGACCGACAGCTCGATGGGCCAGAAGCAGCTGCTGGAGTGGGCCGACCTGCTGCAGCAGATGGGCTCGGGCAAGCTCGGCATGTACCTGGCGACCGCGGACAACATCCCGACGATCGTCAACCAGTACAAGGGCAAGTACGAGACCTACGGGCTGGGCTCGATCCCGGACGGCAAGGGCACGCTGGGCGGCGGCGAGGGCTACATGTTCAAGGCCGGCCTGAGCCCCGAGAAGATCAACGCCGGGCTCAAGTGGCTGACCTTCTGGTTCACCTCGGCCGACCGTTTCGAGGCCGAGAACAAGTGGGCCAGCGAGACCAAGCAGCCGGTCGGCCTGCCCGAGCCGGCGATCTTCACCGGCGCGGCGGCGGCGACCCAGGCCGCGGCCGACAAGAAGTACGCGAACGTGCCGCAGGAGAACTACGCCGCGTTCGTGGCCGGCATGCCGACCATCCCGGTCAAGCTCGAGCCGCCGAACGCGCAGCAGATCTACGCCGCGCTGGACGTGGCCATGCAGAAGGTCCTCACGGACAAGAACGCCGACGTCAACAAGCTGCTCGCCGACGCGGAGACCCAGGCCAACTCCATCCTGGCAAGCGTCAAGTAGTCGACCGGGCCGCCGGCGGGCCATCCGCCGGCGGCCTTCCTAGCAAGGAGAGACGATGGCGGTTCTGACGGCGGCCCAGCTGCGGGAATCCCGCACGGCCCGCCTGCGCCGGAAGATCCAGGACAACCTGCTGGCGTACGCGTTCATGGCGGCGGGGCTGCTGTGCTTCGCCTTCTTCTCCTGGTATCCGCTGGTCAAGGGCGTGATCCTGAGTTTTCAGCAGGACAACTTCGTCAGCCCGCCGTACTGGGTGGGGCTGGAGAACTACCGCACGCTCTTCGCCGACCCGCTGTTCCTCACGGCCTGGAAGAACACGCTGTTCTTCACCGGGCTCGCGCTGGTCTTCGGCTTTGTGCTCCCGTTCTTCATCGCCGTGCTGCTCAACGAGTTCCGCCACTTCAGCGGCTTCTTCCGGGTGCTGGTCTACCTGCCGGTGATGCTGCCGCCGATCGTGGCGGTGCTGCTCTGGAAGTACTTCTACGACCCGGGCAACGGCCTGTTCAACACCCTGCTGCGCGGCGTGGGACTGCCGGAGTCGCAATGGACGCAGTCCTCCAGCACCGCCATGATCTCGCTGGTCCTCGTCTCGACCTGGGCGAACCTCGGCGGCGCCACGTTGATGTACCTCGCGGCGCTGCAGGGCATCCCGGGCGAGCTGTACGAGGCCGCCGAGCTCGACGGGGCGAGCATCTGGCAGCGGCTGCGGCACGTGACGTTCCCGCAGATGCGGTTCATCATGCTGGTCCTGCTGCTGCTCCAGATCATCGCGACGATGCAGGTGTTCATCGAGCCGTACCAGCTGACCGGGACCTCCAATCCGGACACGATCACGGTGATGATCCTGGTCTACCGCTACGCGTTCACGGTCAACCAGGACTTCGGCCTGGCCGCCGCGATGAGCGTGCTGCTGTTCGTGGTGCTCGGCGCCTTCTCGGCGCTCTACCTGCGGCTCACCCGGACCGCGGACTGAGGAGACGACGATGACCCTGACCGCACCGCCCCGGACCCCGCTCGGCGGCGTCACCCCGGCGCCCCTCGAGCCCCGCAAGCAGCGCCGTCGCGGCGGCGCCGGCCCGGCCACCCGCACGCTGGTCTCCGCCGTCGACCTCCGGCGGCACCGCCGCCTGTACTTCCTCGTGCTCGGGCTGGCCCTGACCGTCTTCGCGCTGGTCTTCCTCTTCCCGATGTACTGGATGGTGATCAGCGCCCTGAAGGCCCCGGCGGAGTACGCCCGCAGCACGCCGACGTTCGTCCCGGAGTCGTTCCACCCGGACACCTACGCGACCGCCTGGACAAACATGCGGATCGCCAAGTACTTCACCAACACGGTCTTCTACGCGCTCGGCGGCTGGCTGATCTCGCTGCTGTTCGACATCGGCGTCGCGTACGCGCTCAGCAAGCTCAAGCCGGTCTTCGGCAAGGTCATCCTCGGGGCGATCCTGGCCAGCCTGATGCTGCCGGCCTCGGCCCTGCTGGTGCCGGCCTACAAGACGGTCATCGACCTGCCGCTGCTGCACATCAACCTGCTCAACACCCCGTGGGCGCTGTGGCTGCCGGCCGTGGCCAACGCGTTCAACATCTACGTGCTCAAGCGCTTCATCGACCAGATCCCCGACGACCTGCTGGACGCCGCCTCGATCGACGGCGCCGGCAAGCTGCGGCAGCTCTGGTCGATCATCCTGCCGTTGTCCCGGCCGGTGCTCGGGGTGGTGTCCATCTTCATCATCGTCGCGATGTGGAAGGACTTCCTCTGGCCGCTGCTGGTGCTGCAGGACCCCGAATCGCAGACCCTCAGCGTCGCGCTCAGCCGCCTCTCCAACACCAGCCAGGTGCCACCGACGGAGTTCATGGCCGGGCTGGCCATCGCGAGCGTACCCATGATCGTCGTTTTCCTGATCTTCCAGCGCAGCATCATCGGCGGACTCTCCGCGGGCTCGATGAAGGGCTGATCCCACCCGGTTCCCCAGGCGGTCACCGTCGATCGCAGCGTGGCTACCCAAGCCTGGACTGACAGTCGGCGGAGCCCGTGCGCCCTTCCTTGTCTGTCGAGAAACCCAGAAAGCAGGTCAACGTGGCTATTTCCGACCAGGATCCCTGGTGGCGGGACGCCGTCATCTACCAGGTGTACCCGCGCAGCTTCGCCGACAGCGACGGCGACGGCATCGGTGACATCAACGGGATCCGCGCCCGCCTGGGCCACCTGTCGGACCTCGGCGTCGACGCGATCTGGATGAGCCCGTGGTACCCGTCGCCGATGGCGGACGCCGGCTACGACGTGGCGGACTTCCGCGACATCGACCCCGCGTTCGGCACCCTGGCCGGCGCCGAGGCGCTGATCACCGAGGCGCACGCGGCCGGCCTCCGGATGATCATCGACATCGTCCCGAACCACGTCTCCAGCGAGCACGTGTGGTTCTCCAAGGCGCTGGCCGACCCGGCCGCCCCCGAGCGCGAGCTGTTCTGGTTCCGTCCGGGGCGGGGGCCGGACGGCGACGAGATGCCCACCGACTGGGTCGGCGAGTTCGGCGGCACCACGTGGACCCGCACCACCGACCCGGACGGCACCCCCGGCGACTGGTACCTGCACCTGTTCACCCCGGAGCAGCCGGACCTGAACTGGGACCACCCGGCGGTGCGCGCGGAGTTCGAGGACATCCTGCGGTTCTGGTTCGACCGCGGCGTCGACGGCATCCGGATCGACTCGGCCGCGCTGCTGTTCAAGGACCGCGACCTGCCGGCCGTGGTCGATGGGCAGCCGCACCCGTTCCACGACCTCGACGAGGTGCACGACGTCTACCGCGCCTGGCGCCGGGTCGCGGACGGCTACCCGAACCGCGCGCTGATCGGCGAGGTGTGGATGCCGGAGGTCGACCGGTTCGCCAACTACCTGCGCCCCGACGAGCTGCACGCCGCGTTCAACTTCGATTTCCTCGGGTGCGCCTGGGACCCGCGGCTGATGCGCGAGTGCGTCGACCGCACCCTGCACGCGCACGCGGCGATCGGCGCGCCGGCCACCTGGGTGCTGTCCAATCACGACGTCACCCGGCACGTCACCCGGTACGGCCGCACCGAGACCACCTTCAGCTTCGAGAACAACCTGGACGGCGTACCGGTCGATCTGGAGCTCGGCACCCGCCGGGCCCGCGCCGCCGCGCTGCTCTCCCTCTCGCTGCCCGGCGCCACCTACGTCTACCAGGGCGAGGAGCTCGGCCTCTGGGAGAACGAGAACATCCCGGTCGAGCAGCTCCAGGACCCGATGTACGGCCGCCGCGGGCACAGCCGCGACGGGTGCCGGGTCCCGCTGCCGTGGAGCGGCGACGAACCGCCGTTCGGCTTCACCACCGGCGAACCGTGGCTGCCCCAGCCCGCCGAGTGGAAGGACCGCACGGTCCAGGCGCAGACCGGCGACCCGAGCTCGATGCTGGAGCTCTATCGCGGGGCGATCAAACTGCGCCGCGCCGAGCCGGGTCTGCACACCGCCGACATGGCCTGGCTGAGCACCGTCCCCGGGGTGCTCGCCTACACCCGGGGCCCCGGTTTCGCCTGTGTGCTCAACATGTCCGATGTCGCGGTCGCGCTGCCGGACCACGACCAGTGCCTGCTCATCAGCAGTCCGCTCGACGGTGACCTGCTCCCCCCGGACACCGCCGTGTGGCTCCGCCTGGCCACCTGACGAAAGGGATCCCCATGGCCAACCGCACCGTCTATCTGTCCCTCGCGACACTCACCGCGGCCTCCGTCGCCGCCGTCATCACCTGGTCGGCCACCCCGGCCGCCGCGGCCGGGCTCTCCCCCTTCGACGTGCCCGGCCGGGGCGCGATCGTGCCGTTCGTCGAGACCGAGGCGGAGAACGCCGCCACCAACGGCACAAGGACCGGCACCAGCCGTTACTACGGTCAGTTGTCGTCCGAGGCGTCCGGCCGCGAGGCGGTCACCCTGGACGCCGTCGGCGAGTACGTCGAGTTCACCCTGACCAAGCCGGCGAACGCGGTCACCTTCCGCTACAGCCTGCCGGACGGCAACAACGGCGCCGGCCGGGACGCCTCGATCGACGTGCGGGTGAACAACGCCGTCGTGAAGACCGTGCCGGTGACCTCGAAGTACAGCTGGTACTACGGCGGTTACCCGTTCAACAACAACCCGGGCGACAGCAACCCGCACCACTTCTACGACGAGGCCCGGACCATGTTCGGGACCACGTACGCCGCCGGCACCAAGGTGCGGTTGCAGGTCAGCTCGACCGCGCAGTCGCCCACCTTCACCATCGACCTGGCCGACTTCGAGAACGTGCCGGGCCCGGTCGGCAAGCCGGCCGGCGCGGTCGACGCGGTGGCCCAGTACGGCGCGGACCCGACCGGAGCCACCGACTCGACGGCGAAGATCCAGGCAGCGGTGAACGCCGGTGGCACCGTTTATCTGCCGCCCGGCACCTACACGCTCTACGGCCACGTCATCGTGGACCGGGTCACGCTCGTCGGCGCCGGTCCCTGGTACACGGTGCTCGGCGGCCGGCACCCCACCCAGCGCAACCTGGCCGCCGGCATCTACGGCAAGTACACCAACCAGGGCGGTCCCAGCCAGAACGTCACGGTCAAGGACCTGGCGATCATCGGTGACATCCGCGAGCGGGTCGACGACGACCAGGTCAACGCGTTCGGCGGGGCCATGTCCAACTCGACGATCGACAACGTGTGGATGCAGCACACCAAGGTCGGCGCCTGGATGGACGGCCCGATGGACCGCTTCACCATCAAGAACAGCCGGATCCTGGACCAGACCGCGGACGGCGTGAACTTCCACATCGGCGTCACCAACTCCACGGTGACCAACACCTTCGTCCGCAACACCGGCGACGACGGGCTGGCGATGTGGGCGGAGAGCGTCCCGAACGTCGCGAACTCCTTCACCCACAACACGGTGGTCGCGCCGATCCTGGCGAACAACCTGGTCAGCTACGGCGGCCGGGACATCGTGATGACCGACAACGTGGTCTCCGACACGGTCACCAACGGCGGCGGCATCCACGTGGCCAACCGCTACCCGGGGGTCAACGGCGCGACCGGCGTGCAGGGCACCTGGACGCTGGCCCGCAACACCCTGATCCGGGCCGGCAACTCCGACTACAACTGGCAGTTCGGCGTCGGGGCGATCTGGTTCTCGGCGCTCAACGAGGCGTTCCAGAACCCGACCGTCAACATCACCGACACCGACATCCTGGACAGCTCGTACGCGGCGCTGATGTGGATCGAGGGCCAGACCAACGGCATCCACCTGAGCAACGTCAACATCCAGGGCGCGGGCACGTACGCGCTCCAGGTGCAGGCGGCCAGCCAGGTCAGCTTCGACAACGTCCGGGCGAGTGGGGTCGCGCAGGCCAAGCCGATCCACAACTGCGTCGGCCCGGCGTTCCAGATCACCCGCACCGGCACCAACACCGGCTGGTACACCGACACCCCGGACTGCGGCCCGTGGCCCGCCCCGCAATGGGGCAACACGACCACCCCGCCGACGACGCCCCCGACCACGCCACCGACCACGCCACCCACCACGCCACCCACCACGCCACCCACCACGCCACCCCCCACACCCCCGGCCACCGGCAACCTCGCCCAGGGCAAGGCCGTCACCACCTCCAGTTCCTCGGGGCCCTACACCGGCGCCAACGCGGTCGACGGCAACGCGGCCACGTACTGGGAGAGCGCCAACGGTTCCTTCCCCCAGACGTACACGGTTGATCTGGGTTCCTCGCAGGCCGTAGGCCGGCTGGTCCTCAAGCTGCCGCCCGGCTGGGAGACGCGCTCCCAGACCATCGCGGTCTCCGCCTCCACGGACGGGTCGTCCTACTCGTCGCTGGTCGGCGCGACCGGCTACACCTTCAACCCGGCCGTCACCATCAACCTCCCCGAAGGCGCGCGGCGCTACCTGCGCCTGACCTTCTCCGCGAACACCGGCTGGGCCGCCGGGCAGCTCTCGGAGCTGGAGGCGTACGCCGATGGCGGGAGCACCCCGCCGCCCGCCGGCAACCTCGCGGCGGGCCGCCCGGTCACCGCGACCAGCCAGGCGGACGTCTACACCCCGGCCAACACCGTCGACGGCAACGCCAACACCTACTGGGAGAGCAGCAGCAACGCCTTCCCGCAGTCGCTGACCGTGGACCTGGGCCAGGCCCGGTCGGTCTCCCGGGTCGTGCTCAAGCTGCCGCCCGCGGCCGCCTGGGCCAGCCGCACCCAGACGCTGTCCGTGCTGGGCTCCGCCGACGGCTCGTCCTACAGCACCGTCAAGGCATCCGCCGGCTACCCGTTCAACCCGTCCTCCGGCAACACCGCGACCGTCTCGTTCCCCGCGAGCTCGCAGCGCTACCTGCGGCTGACGTTCACCGGCAACACCGGCTGGCCCGCGGGCCAGATCTCCGAGCTCGAGGCCTACACCTCCTGACAAAGCCCGATCCCCCACCGAAGAAGGGCGCGCTCCCACCATGAGAAGAGTCAGCAGACAGCTCCTCGCCGCAGCCATAGCCACCGCACTGATCCAGGTTGTCCTCCCCGCCGCCCCGGCGGCCGCCGCCGGCCCCAACCTCGCCGCCGGCAAGACGTTCACCGCCAGCAGCGTCGCCGACGTGTACGGCCCCGGAAACGCCGGCGACGGCAACGCCAGCTCCTACTGGGAGAGCCAGAACAACGCGTTCCCGCAGTGGTTGCAGGTCGACCTGGGCGCGTCCGTCAGCGTCAACCAGACCGTCCTCAAGCTGCCGCCGGCCGCCGCCTGGGCCACCCGCACCCAGACGCTGACCGTGCAGGGCAGCACCACCGGCTCGGCCTTCGCCGACCTCAAGGCGAGCGCGGGATACACGTTCAACCCGGCCTCGGGCAACACCGTGACCATCGACTTCGGCGCGGCCACCACCCGCTACCTGCGGCTGAGCTTCACCGGCAACACCGGCTGGCCGGCCGGCCAGCTCTCCGAGCTCGAGGTGTACGGCCCCACCACCGGCGACACCCAGGCACCCTCGGCGCCGTCCGGGCTGGCGTACTCCCAGCCGGCCAGCGGCCAGATCCGGCTGAACTGGAACGCGGCGACCGACAACGTCGGCGTCACCGGCTACGAGGTCTACGCCAACGGCACCCTGCGCACCACGGTCGCCGGCAACGTGCTGACCTATCTGGACAACCAGCCGGACAGCGCCACGATCGCGTACTACGTGCGGGCCCGCGACGCCGCCGGCAACACCTCTGGCAACAGCAACACGGTCACCCGCGCCGGGCAGAGCGGTGACAACAGCGCGCCGAGCACGCCGGGCACGCTGTCGTACACCCAGCCGGCGGCCGGGCAGATCCGGCTGGCCTGGGGCGCGTCGACCGACAACGTCGGCGTGACCGGCTACAACGTCTACGCCAACGGCACACTCAAGACGACGGTCACGGGGCTGACCTACACGGACAGCCAGCCCGCGAGCGCGACGGTGTCGTACTACGTCAAGGCCCGGGACGCGGCCGGCAACGAGTCGGCGGCGAGCAACACGGTGACCCGGACCGGCAGCGTGACCGACGGGACCAACCTGGCGCTGGGCAAGCCGATCGAGGCCTCCTCGACGGTGTTCACGTTCGTGGCCGCCAACGCCAACGACAACGACACAGCCACCTACTGGGAGGGCAGCGCCTACCCGGCCAACCTGACCGTGAAGCTGGGCGCCAACGCCACCACCCAGTCCGTGGTGGTCAAGCTCAACCCCGACACCGCGTGGGGCACGCGTCAGCAGACCTTCTCGGTGCAGGGACGCGAGCAGAGCGCCACCGGGTTCACCACGCTCGTCGGCTCGGCGACGTACACGTTCAACCCGGCCACCGGCAACACGGTGACCGTGCCGGTGAGCGCGACCGCCGCGGACATCCGGCTCAGCTTCACCGCCAACACCGGCGCGCCCAGCGGGCAGGTCGCGGAGTTCCAGGTCATCGGCAACCCGGCGCCCAACCCGGACCTGACGGTCACGGCGCTGTCGTTCTCGCCGGCGGCGCCGGTCGAGACCGACGCGGTGACCCTGTCGGCCACCGTGCGCAACGCCGGCAATGCCGGCAGCCCGGCCAGCAACGTCAACTTCTACCTGGGTACGACCAAGGTCGGCACGGCCGACGTCGGCGCCCTCGCCGCCGGGGCGTCCGCCACGGTCACCGCGAACATCGGCGCGCGCAACGCCGGCACCTACGTGCTCAGCGCCAAGGTCGACGAGGCCAACACCGTCGTCGAGCAGAACGACGCGAACAACTCGTACACCAGCCCCACCAACCTGGTGGTCGCCCCGGTCAGCAGCTCGGACCTGGTCGCCTCCGTGGTGAGCTGGTCGCCGGGCAACCCGTCCGCGGGCCAGACGGTCACCTTCTCGGTCACCATCAGGAACGAGGGCACCCAGGCCTCGGCCGCCGGCTCGCACGGCGTCACGGTCACCGTGCTCTCCGACTCGGGCGCCACGATCAGGACGCTGACCGGCTCGTACTCGGGCACCCTGGCGCCCGGCGCGTCCTCGCCGGCGATCGACCTGGGCACCTGGGTCGCGGTCAACGGCAAGTACACCGTCCGCACGGTGCTGGCGAACGACGGCAACGAGCTGCCGGTCAAGCAGGCCAACAACACCAGCGAGAAGCCGTTCTTCGTCGGTCGGGGCGCGAACATGCCGTACGACATGTACGAGGCCGAGGACGGCCAGACCGGCGGCGGCGCCGCGGTCGTGGGCCCGAACCGTACCGTCGGTGACCTCGCCGGTGAGGCGTCCGGCCGCAAGGCCGTCACGTTGAACACGACCGGCGCCTACGTCCAGTGGACCACCCGGGCCAGCACCAACACGCTGGTCGCCCGGTTCTCCATTCCGGACACCACCACCAGCTCGATCAACGTCTACGTCAACGGCACCCTGCACAAGACGCTGCCGCTGAACTCCAAGTACGCGTGGCTCTACGGCAACGAGACGGCGCCGCAGAACTCGGGCTCGGACCCGCGGCACATCTACGACGAGGCGAACATCCTGCTCAACGGCACGGTCGCCGCGGGCAGCGTGATCAAGCTGCAGAAGGACTCGGGCAACGGCGGAAACATCGCGATCGACTTCATCAACACCGAGCAGGTCGCGCCGGTCGCCAACCCGAACCCGGCCACGTACGTGGTGCCGGCGGGCTTCGACCAGCAGTCCGTGCAGGCGGCGTTCGACGCGGCCCGGCAGGACAGCGGCAAGGTCGGCGTCTACCTGCCCGCGGGTGACTACTCGACCGCCAACAAGTTCCAGGTGTACGGCAAGGCGATTCAGGTCGTCGGCGCCGGCCCCTGGTACACCCGCTTCTACACCCCGCAGAACCAGTCGGAGACGGACGCCGGCTTCCGGGCCGACGCCACCGCCAACGGCAGCACGTTCCGGAACTTCGCCTTCTTCGGCAACTACACCACCCGGATCGACGGCCCCGGCAAGGTGTTCGACCTGGCCAACGTCTCGAACATCACGATCGACAACATCTGGGCCGAGCACACGGTCTGCCTCTACTGGGGCGCGAACACCGACCGCATGACGATCAAGAACTCCCGGATCCGCAACCTGTTCGCCGACGGCGTCAACATGACCAACGGCAGCACCGACAACCTGGTCGACAACAACGACGCCCGGGCCACCGGTGACGACAGCTTCGCGCTGTTCTCCGCGATCGACGCGGGCGGCTCCGACGAGATCAACAACGTCTTCTCCAACCTGTCCTCGACGCTGACCTGGCGGGCCGCCGGCCTGGCGGTCTACGGCGGCTACGCCAACACGTTCAAGAACATCTACATCGCGGACACCCTGGTCTACTCGGGCATCACGATCAGCTCGCTGGACTTCGGCTACCCGATGAACGGCTTCGGCGCCAGCCCGCCGACGGTGTTCGACAACATCTCGATCGTCCGGGCGGGCGGCCACTTCTGGGGCGCCCAGGTGTTCCCGGCGATCTGGGTCTTCTCCGCGTCGAAGGTCTTCCAGGGCATCCGGGTCAGCAACGTCGACATCGTCGACCCGACCTACTCGGGCATCATGTTCCAGACCAACTACGTGGGCGGCCAGCCGCAGTTCCCGATCAAGGACACCGTGTTCACCAACGTCTCGATCACCGGGGCGCGGAAGAGCGGTGACGCGTACGACGCCAAGTCGGGCTACGGCATCTGGGCCAACCCGATGCCGGAGGCGAACCAGGGGCCGGCGGTCGGCTCGGCGACGTTCACCAACCTGCGGCTGAGCAACAACTTCAAGGACATCGAGAACACGACCAACACGTTCACCATCATCCGCAACTGACCACCGGCACCATCATCCGCAACTGACCACCGGCACCATCATCCGCAACTGACCACCGGACAGCAGGGGCCCGCACCGACTCCGCGGTGCGGGCCCTCGCTCGTCCGGTCTACGGCGTGCGGAGCCGGCCCAGCCCGGCCAGGCGGACGAAGATGCGGCGGCAGGCCACCGCATGACCGCGCCTGTCGAGCTGGTAGCCGTCCAGCCAGACCACCACATCCCCGGCACTGACCAACTGGCCGACAGCATCGGCGTCTTTGGCCCTTTCCGTATCACGCGAATATGCTCGTAACTGGCGTATTTCGGTCACCATAGCGAAAGCGCGTGAACGACTCGTTACATACCGCCATACCCGACCGCTCTCTCAGCGGCCTCCCGACCCAGCCAGCCGAAGGCCTAGGCCGGTCGACGAAGTGCCGCGGCCCGGCACCACGGGACGCAGCGGCTTGCGCGGCGCCCGCGCGGTTGGTGACGGTCTGTTTGTACCTATTGTCGGCGGTAGACCTTGGCAAGAAGTGGCCCCTCTGGAGCCTTCTGCGTGACCGGTGGCGCGTCGGTGTCAACTCGCCCTTTCGAGGGAAGGCTGGCTGGCTCAACCCGGACCCGCACGCGGATCGCTGGACGGCGCAGTGTTGGGTGGGTGGTTGTCGCCCGGCCGTGCTGAAGCCGGGCGGTGCGGGTCCGGGGCCGCGGCAGTGGGTGGCGGCAGGCGGGTGGCGGTGGATCGGCGGCCGGTCGTGCGGGGAAGCGTCGTTCCGGTCGGGGTGCGTTGCGGTGCGGGCCGGGCTGCGGGTGCTACCGGCTGCGGGTGCTGTCGGCCGCGGAGCGTGCTCCCGGCACGAGGCGTGTTCCCGGCACGGAGCGTGGTCCCAGCACGGAGCGTGGTCCCAGCACGGGACGTGGTCCCGGCACGAGGCGTGTTCCCGGCACGGAGCGTGGTCCCAGCACGGAGCGTGGTCCCAGCACGGGACGTGGTCCCGGCACGAGGCGTGTTCCCGGCACGGGACGTGTTCCCGGCACGGAGCGTGGTCCCGGCACGGAGCGTGGTCCCGGCAC
>NZ_JBITLX010000035.1:0-23979 GCF_044465625.1 Actinoplanes sp. NPDC049599 | reverse complement strand
GGCACGGAGCGTGCTCCCGGCACGAGGCGTGCTCCCGGCACGGAGCGTGCTCCCGGCACGGAGCGTGCTCCCGGCACGAGGCGTGCTCCCGGCACGGAGCGTGCTCCCGGCACGAGGCGTGCTCCCGGCACGGAGCGTGCTCCCGGCACGGAGCGTGCTCCCGGCACGAGGCGTGCTCCCGGCACGAGGTGCGCTCCCGGCTACTGGACGCGGTGTCCGCATGATGAGTGTCGGTCTCGGATGCTGGCCGATCGTCTCAGCAGACGGCCAGGCGTCTCACCATCCGAACAGCCAACACTCTCAAAACACCGCAAATGTGGCGCGGTGGTGGGTGTTGGCGGCGATCTTGTGACGGTGGGGTGAGGAGCTGACCACGGCGCTACAAGATCGGCGGTTGCTCGGGCGCCGCCGGTGATGCGGGGTGGCGGAAGCTGTTGTCTCGGCGTTGTCCGGGCACCGCCAGCGGCGAGAAAGGCAGGAGCCACCGCCAACGGCGCGGCGGGGGCGAACGCGAGGCACGGAACGAGCGCGGGGCACGGCGGGCACGGGGCACGGAACGAACGCGGGGCACGGCGGGCACGGGGCACGGAACGAACGCGGGGCACGGCGGGCACGGGGCACGGAACGAACGCGGGGCACGGCGGGCACGGGCGAGAGCAGCGAGAGCAGCGAGAGCAGCGAGAGCAGCGAGAGCAGCGAGAGTTGTCGCCAGCGGTCAGTGGACCGGAGCCGGGTCCACCGATCCACGGCAAGGACCCGATCCGTCCAGGTCAATGTGCCTGCGAGACGACCGGTTGCTCCCTGCGCCCGCCCTGGCTATGGCGATCAACCACCGAACCAGCCGTGCAGAAGACTCTCCGGGGGCCACCGTTTACCAAGATCGAAGTCAGCGGCCGGCCAGCCGGGCACGTACGCGGACCGCCGGGGCTGCCGCCGCGATCAGCCAGGCCATTCGCCGGGGGTACGCGACCACCGCCGGCCGCCGGCGGACGCAGCGCATCAGCACGTCGACGGCCCGTTCCGCCGGGATCATCATGGGCTTCACCTGGCCCTTGGCCATCTTGGTGTCGACGAAGCCGAACCGCACGACGGTCACCGCCACCCCGCGCGGGCGCAGGACGGCGCCCAGGCCGATCAGGTACGAGGACATGCCGGCCTTGGACGCCGCGTAGCCCGGGGCGTCCGGCGTGATCAGCGTGTCGGCGAGGCTGGACAGGCCGATGAGGTGCCCGCCGCCGGCCGCCAGCAGCCGCGGCACGACCACCTCGACCGTGCGCGCGACGCCCAGCAGGTTGACCTCTATGGCCCGGGTCTGCGCGCCGAGGTCGTCGAGATCGAGCAGCTCGCCGACGCCGGCGGCGTAGACGCAGAGGTCCACGCGGCCGGCGGCGGTCAGGGCCCGGGCCAGCTCCGCCGGATAGTCCGGGGCGGTGACGTCCGCCACGATGTGCACGTACCGGTCGTGCTCGACGGCGGCGGACCGGCGGGACAGGCCCGTCACCGCCCAGCCGTCGGCGAGCAGGCGGCCGGTCAGTCCCAGGCCGATGCCGTCCGTGTTGCCGATGACGATCGCGTGTCGCACGGCCCCGGAGCCTACCCTCAGCGGCTGTCGGATTCCCCGGCCGTGATCGCCGCCCGGCCCGCCTCCAGCCGCGCCACCGGCACCCGGAACGGCGAGCACGAGACGTAGTCCAGGCCGACCTCGTGGAAGAAGTGCACCGATTCCGGGTCGCCGCCGTGCTCGCCGCAGACGCCCAGTTTGAGGCCCGGGCGCACGGCCCGGCCCTCCTCGGCCGCGATCCGGATGAGCCGGCCGACGCCGTCGCGGTCGATCGACTCGAACGGCGAGATGCCGAAGATGCCCAGTTCCAGGTAGCGCCAGAAGAACGCACCCTCGACGTCGTCGCGGGAGAAGCCCCAGCCCATCTGGGTCAGGTCGTTGGTGCCGAAGGAGAAGAAGTCGGCGGCCTCGGCGATCTGACCGGCGGTCAGCGCGGCCCGCGGCACCTCGATCATCGTGCCGATCAGCACCTCGACGCCGCTGCCGGCGACCACCTCCGCGACGATCTGCTCGCACTCCCGGCGTACGGTTTCCAGCTCCTGGACCGCGCCGACCAGCGGCACCATGATCTCCGGGTGCGGGTCCAGGCCCTCGCCGGCCAGCTGCACCGCGGCCTCGGTGATCGCCCGGACCTGCATCGCGAACAGGCCGGGAATGACCAGGCCCAGCCGTACGCCGCGGAGCCCGAGCATCGGGTTCTGCTCGTGCATCCGGCGGACGGCGTCGAGCAGCTGGGCGTCCTCCGCGTGGTCCTCGCCGCGCTCCCGGGCGACCGCGACGTTGACCGCCAGCTCCTCCAGCGACGGCAGGAACTCGTGCAGCGGCGGGTCGATCAACCGGACGGTGACCGGCAGCCCGTCCATCGCCCGGAACAGGTCGACGAAGTCCGCCCGCTGCAACGGCAGCAGCGCCGCCAGCGCGTCCGCACGCTCGGTGGGCGTGGCCGCCAGGATCAGCCGTTCGACCAGCTCCCGGCGGTCGCCGAGGAACATGTGCTCGGTCCGGCACAGGCCGATGCCCTCGGCGCCGAAACGCCGCGCCCGGTACGCGTCCTCGGCGGTGTCGGCGTTGGTGCGCACGGCCAGGGAGCGGGCGGCGTCGGCGTGCGACATGAGCTTGTGGACGGCCTCGACCAGCGGGTCCCCGGCCTCCTCCGGCGACAGCGTGCCCTCGAAGTACTGCACGACCTCGGACGGGCGGACCGGCACCGAGCCCAGGTAGACGCAGCCGGTGGTGCCGTCCACCGAGATCACGTCACCCTCGGACACCGTCCGGCCGGCCACGCTGAACCGGTCGGCCGCGATCTCCAGCGAGTCGGCGCCGCAGACGCAGGTGCGGCCCATGCCGCGGGCCACCACCGCCGCGTGGCTGGTCTTGCCGCCCCGGGCGGTGAGGATGCCCTGCGCCGCGATCATGCCGGACAGGTCCTCCGGGTTGGTCTCCCGGCGCACCAGGATGACCTGCTCGCCGGCCGCGGCCAGCTCGACGGCGCGGGCGGCGCTGAACACGGCCTTGCCGACCGCCGCGCCGGGTGACGCGCCGATGCCCTTGACCAGGGCGACCGCATCGGCGCCGAGGTCGAAGCGCGGGAACATCAGCTGGGCCAGCTGCGCGCCGGTGACCCGGCGCAGCGCCTCGTCCAGCTCGATCATGCCCTCGTTGACCAGCTGCGCGGCGATCCGGAAGGCGGCGCCGGCGGTCCGCTTGCCGACCCGGGTCTGCAGCATCCACAGCTTGCCGCGCTCGATGGTGAACTCGATGTCGCAGAGGTCCCGGTAGTGCCCCTCGAGCTTGGCCATGATCGCCAGCAGTTCCTCGTACGAGCGGGGGTCGAGGGTGGCCAGCTCCTGCAGCGGGACCGTGTTGCGGATGCCGGCCACCACGTCCTCACCCTGGGCGTTGGCCAGGTAGTCGCCGTAGATGCCCTGGGCGCCGCTGGCCGGGTCGCGGGTGAACGCCACGCCGGTGCCGGAGTCCGCCCCGAGGTTGCCGAAGACCATCGCGACCACGTTCACGGCGGTGCCGAGATCCGCCGGAATGCGTTCCTGGCGGCGGTAGAGAACGGCGCGTTCGGCATTCCACGAGCGGAACACGGCGGTCATCGCCAATTCCATCTGCTCGCGCGGATCCTGCGGGAAGTCGTATCCGGTGTGCTTGGCGAAAATGTGTTTGTAGCGATCCACCAGGGCCCGCAGATCCGCCGCGTCCAGGTGCAGATCATCGGTGGCGCCGCGGGCGTTCTTGGCCTCGTCCAGCGCCGCCGAGAATTCCTCACCGGGTACGTCGCAGACGGTTTTGCCGAACATCTGGATGAGCCGTCGGTAGGAGTCCCAGGCGAACCGCTCGTTGCCGCCGGCCTGCGCCGCCAGGCCCACCACGCTGGCGTCGTTGAGCCCGACGTTGAGCACCGTCTCCATCATGCCGGGCATCGAGAACGCGGCCCCGGAACGCACCGAGACCAGCAGCGGATCGGCCGGATCGCCGAGCCGGCGGCCCATCGTGGTCTCCAGCGCGGCCAGATGCCCGTCGATCTCCTCGGCCAGCCCGGCGGGGTTGCTGCCGGTCGCCAGGTAGGCCTGGCAGGCCCGGGTCGTGACGGTGAATCCGGCCGGCACCGGCAGGCCCAGGCGGGTCATCTCGGCCAGGTTCGCACCTTTGCCGCCGAGCAGCTCCTTGAGCTCCCGGTGACCTTCGGAAAAATCGTAGACATACTTCTCGCCGGCCGTTGTCACGACTGCCTCCCATGCGGTGATGCGTCATCGTCGGCTGCACTCGAACGCTCGTTAATGGTGTCCCGGAGAGTAGGGGGCGCGCCACCGGCCGCCATAGCACTGGTGAGTTATTGCACAAGCTTTGGCGTATTCGGGCTCGCTGAACCGGTTTTTCGCGCAGCCGCGAGCACGATCACGCACGCCGGGGTGGGCGGCCGGGCGCCCGGGTGTCAGGATCGTCATGCTTGGTGGACGCCGGAAATGGGCACGTCACAGGTTCGGTACATGAGGTGGTAAGGCTCCGGACAACGGACGAGGACATAGGCGGTCTTACGCATGACGGAGTCACTCAGGGTCTCGGAGGACGACGGCGCGAGGGAGGTCAACGGCACCATCGGCACCGAGCTCACCCTCGGCGTCGAGGAGGAGTTGCACGTCGTTGATCTCAAGACCAGGGAGCTCGTGCCCCGGGCGCCCGAGGTGCTCGACCAGCTCGACGAGGCGAACTACTCGGCCGAGCTGCACCGCTCGGTGGTCGAGACGAACACCCCGGTCGCGGCCACCCTCGACGACCTGCGGGACGGCATCGTGGCGCTGCGCCGCAAGGCCGTCGGCGTCGCCGAGTCACTCGGGCTCGGGCTGATCGCCGCGGGCACCGTCCCGCTCGTCGACCTGGACTCGCTGCCGGTCACCCCCACCTCGCGCTACCGCCGGATGCTCGACGAGTACCAGATGCTCGCCCGTGAGCAGCTCATCTGCGGCGCCCAGGTGCACGTCGGCATCCCCGACCGCGACGAGGCCGTGTCGATCGCCCAGCGGGTCGCCCCGGCACTGCCGGTGCTGCTCGGGCTCTCCGCCAGCTCGCCGTACTGGATGGGCGAGGACAGCGGCTACGCCAGCGTGCGCTCGCTGGTCTGGCTGCGCTGGCCGACCGCCGGCGACAGCGGCGTGGTGACCTCGGCGGCGGACCACGACGCGCTGGTCGCCGACCTGATCGCCTCGGGCACCATCACCGACCCCAAGATGGTCTACTTCGACGTCCGGCCCTCGGCCCACCTGCCCACGGTGGAGCTGCGGGTCACCGACTCCAGCCCGGACGCGGACACCGTGGTGCTGCTGGCCGGGCTGTTCCGCGCGCTGGTGTTGCGCGCCCGGCAGGACTACCGCGCGGGCAAGCCGATCGTGCCGACCCGGCCGCCGCTGCACCGCGCCGCGATGTGGCGGGCCGCCCGCTCCGGGCTCGAGGGCGACCTGCTCGACCTGCCCCGCTCCCCGGTGCCGGTGCCCGCGGCGGTGGCCGTCGAGCGGCTCATCGCCGAGCTGCAGCCCCAGCTCGAGGAGCTCGGCGACTGGGAACAGGTCTTCGACCTCTCCGTGCAGGCGCTCAGCCGGGGCAGCTCCGCGGCCCGCCAGCGCCGGGCGATGGACCGCCGCGGCCGCGTCTCCGACGTGGTCGACCTGCTGATCGCCGACACCCGGGGCGGCGTGACCGGCCTCGGCCCGCAGGGCCGCACCGTGCCGGCCGGGCTCACCCCGTACGCGGTGGCCGGCGACGAGGCGTTCCCGGCCGGCGACGTGCTGCCGGACTACCAGGGGATCCTCAACGTGCTGAGCGCGCTCGGCCCGGCCGGGCTGCGCCGCCGCGAGGACGCCCGGGACGACGAGCAGCGCGCCCGCGGCATCACGTTCAGCGTGGCCGGCGAGGCCGCGACCCGGCTGTTCCCGTTCGACCTGGTGCCCCGCCTGGTGCCGGCCGCCGACTGGCGGGAGCTGCAGACCGGCCTCATCCAGCGGGTCCGCGCGCTGGACGCGTTCGTCAACGACGTCTACACCGACCGGGTGGCGGTCAAGGACGGCATCGTGCCGAACTGGGTCATCGACGGTTCGCCGGAGCTGCGGCCCAGCGGCGCCCTGGTCAGCCGGCCGGGGGTACGCGCCCAGGTGGCCGGCGTCGACCTGGTCCGCGACGGCGAGGGCAACTGGTGCGTGCTGGAGGACAACCTGCGGGTGCCCTCCGGCATCGGGTACGCGATGCAGAACCGCCGGCTCACCGAGAGCGTGCTGCCGGAGCTGCCCCGCCCCGACGACCTGCTCAGCATCGAGGGGACCCCGCAGTTGCTGCTGCGCGCGCTGCTCGACGCGGCCGGCCCGGCGGCGGGCGACGAGCCCGCGGTGGTGGTGCTCAGCCAGGGCCCGGACGACTCGGCCTGGTTCGAGCACCGGATGCTGGCCGAGGAGATGGGCGTCCCGCTGGTCCGCAGCACCGAGCTGCTGGTCGACGAGGGCCGGGTGCACCGGGTCCGGAACGGCCGCAAGCACCCGGTCGACGTGATCTACCTGCGGATGGGCGAGGACAGCCTGGTGCACTCGCCGGGCGCGGACGGGATGCCGCTGGGCCCGAGCCTGGTCACCGCCCTGCACGCCGACACCGTGGTGCTGGCCAACGCGCTGGGCAACGGCATCGGCGACGACAAGGCCGTGTACGCGTACGTGCCCAAGCTGATCGAGTACTACCTGGGCGAGAAGCCGCTGCTGGCGGACGTGCCGACGTACCTGTGCGGCATCCCGGAGCAGAAGGCGCAGGTGCTCGGCCGGCTCGAGGAGCTGGTCTGCAAGCCGGTCGACGGCTACGGCGGCGACCGGATCGTGATCGGCCCGCACGCCTCCGCCGACGATCTGGCCGCGGTCCGCCGCCAGATCAACACGGCACCGCACCGCTGGGTGGCGCAGGAGGTCGTGGACCTGTCCACCCACCCGGTCTTCGACGGCCACCAGCTCGCGCCGCGGCACGTGGACCTGCGTGCCTTCATCTTCACCGGCAAGACGTCGGTGGTCGCGCCCGCCGCGCTGACCCGGGTCGCGCCCGCGGGCAGCATGATCGTCAACTCCTCGCGCGGCGGCGGCTCGAAGGACACCTGGCTCTTCGGCTGAACCTTCACATCCCCGACACAAATCCGAAACGGAACCGGCAGACGCTGAACGACTTGGAGGATCAGGCATGTGTGGAATCGGCGGCGAACTACGGTACGACGCCCGGGCAGCCGACGGTGACGCCGTCCGGCGGATGCTGCCGTGCCTGCAGTCCCGCGGGCCTGACGGCGAGGGCATGTGGCAGCACGGCCCGATCGCGTTCGGCCACCGGCGCCTGAAGATCATCGACCTCTCCGAGGCCGGCGCCCAGCCGATGACCGACGAGCTGCTCGGCCTGACCCTGGTCTTCAACGGCTGCATCTACAACTACCGGCAGCTCCGCGACGAGCTGCGCGGCTACGGCTACACCTTCGTCTCCACCTCCGACACCGAGGTGATCATGAAGGCGTACCACCGCTGGGGCGCCGACTGTGTCACGCACTTCCTCGGCATGTTCGCCTTCGCCATCGCCGAGCACGCCACCGGCACGGTGATGCTGGCCCGCGACCGGCTCGGCATCAAGCCGATGTACCTGGCCGAGACCCCCGGCCGGCTGCGCTTCGCCTCCACCCTGCCCGCGCTGCTCGCGGCCGGCGACGTCGACACCTCGATCGACAAGGTGGCGCTGCAGCACTACATGACGTTCCACTCGGTGGTGCCGGCGCCGCGCACGATGGTCACCGGCATCCGCAAGCTGCCGCCGGCCACGGTGCGGATCATCACCGCCGACGGTACGTCCACCGAACACGTCTACTGGGAAGCCGACCACACCCGCCAGCTGAGCAAGACGCGGGAGGAGTGGGCTTCCGCAGTGCACGAGGCGCTCCGGACCGCTGTCGAGCGGCGGATGGTCGCCGACGTGCCGGTCGGCGTGCTGCTCAGCGGCGGGCTGGACTCCAGCTACATCGTGGCGCTGCTGGCCGAGCAGGGCCAGCGCGGGCTGACCACGTTCAGCATCGGCTTCGAGTCGGCGGCCGGGGAGAGCGGCGACGAGTTCGCGTACTCCGACATCATCGCCAAGCAGTTCGACACCAGCCACCACCAGATCCGGATCGGCAAGGACCGGTTCCTGCCGGCCGTCGCGCGCACCGTCGCGGCGATGAGCGAGCCGATGGTCAGCCACGACTGCATCGCCTTCAACCTGCTCAGCGAGGACGTGTCGCAGCAGGTCAAGGTCGTCCAGTCGGGGCAGGGCGCGGACGAGATCCTGGCCGGCTACAGCTGGTACCCGCCGCTGCGGGACGTGCCGCGCGAGCTGGCCGTCGACGCGTACGCGAAGGAGTTCTTCGACCGCCCGTACCGGGAGCTGGCCGGCCAGCTCGCGCCGGAGTGGCTGCTGGAGCACGACGTCAGCCGCGAGTTCGTCGCGGCGAGCTTCGCCCGGCCGGGCGCGACCACCGGCGTCGACGCGGCGTTGCGGCTGGACTCCCAGGTCATGCTCGTCGACGATCCGGTCAAGCGGGTCGACAACATGACGATGGCGTGGGGGCTGGAGGCGCGGGTGCCGTTCCTCGATCACGAGCTCGTGGAGCTCGCGGCGGCCTGCCCGCCGGAGCTCAAGCTCGCGCAGGGCGGCAAGGGCGTGCTCAAGGACGCGGCCCGCGGCGTGGTGCCGGACGAGGTGATCGACCGGACCAAGGGCTACTTCCCGGTTCCCGGGATCCGGCACCTCGAAGGGCCGATGCTGGAGCTGGTCCGGGACGCTCTGCACGCACCGGCGGCCCGGGCGCGCGGGCTGTTCCGGCAGGAGTACGTTGACGCGCTGCTGGCCGACCCGAACACTGCACGTACCACGCTCGGGGCGAACCAGTTGTGGCAGCTCGCACTGCTCGAAATGTGGTTGCAGGACAAGGGGATCCAGTAAACCGAGGGAGGACCTGTATGACCGGTCAGCTCAACCGTGTCGACGTCACCGTGCTGCCCGTGGGATGGATGAACAGGCAGTCGGGCGCCCTCCCCTCGGAAGTCTCCGGCAGCTGGTCGGCGGCGCTCTCGCCGGACGGCCGGCACGCGGCGTACGTCTCCGACCGCAGCGGCTCCCCCAAGGTGTGGGTGCAGCCGGTCGGCAGCGACCTGACCTTCCTGGTCGACACGGGAGACGCGCCCGTCGTCTCGGTGCACTGGTCCACCGGCGGCGGCTGGCTCGCCTGCGTGCTGGCCCCCGGCGGCGCCCCGCGCACCGAGGTATGGCTGGTACGCCCGGACGGCTCGGCGCTGCACCAGGTGGCCGGCTTCGGCGCGGACAGCGCGGACAACGTCCGCTGGCTGCCCGGGCGCCCGCTGCTCACGGTGACCGAGAACCTGGAGACCACCCTGCTGGTGGACGCCGAACACGGCACCCGGGAGACGATCACCACCGGCGAGCTGGTCGCGCTGTTCGACGTCGCGCCGGACCGCAGCCGGGCGCTGCTGCGCCTCGGCCCGCGCGGCGGCCGTTACCTGGCGGTGCGCGATCTGGCGACCGGCGCCGACGAGTACGTGACCAGCGGCGAGCAGGGCTGCTTCGGCCCGGACGGCGCGGTGTACGCCCGCAGCGACGCCGGCGAGCTGCCGGTGCTGCTCCGGGTGGCCGACGGCAAGTCGGAGGTGCTGGCCTCCTCGGAGACCGCGGAGGTGGAGTCGTTCGCCCTGACCGCGGACGGCCGGTCGATCGCGGTCCTGTGGAACGTCCGCGGCGGCGAATCCGAGCTGACCGTGCTGCACCGCGGCGACTCCACCGCGATCAACCTGCCCGGCCCGGTGGTGTCCGGCGTGTCCTGGTGCTTCGACGGCAGCACGCTGGCGTTCACCGCGGAGGGCCCAGGCCGGCCGCACGGCGTGTGGACGTACGACGGCGACCTGCACCCGGTCTCGGTCGAGGAACCGGCCCCGGGCGCGGTCCGGCCGGTCCTGCACCGCTTCGCCTCGCACGACGGCCTGGAGATCAGCGGCTGGCTCTTCCAGCCGGCCGGCACCGGCCCGCACCCGACCGTGCTGTGGCTGCACGGCGGCCCGGAAGCGCAGGAACGCCCCGGACACGGCCCACTGTTCCAGTCACTGGTGGACCGGGGCATCGCGGTCTTCGCGGCCAACGTGCGCGGCTCGTCCGGCTTCGGCCGCAGCTTCGTGAACGCGGACAACGGCCCCCTGCGGTACGCGGCCATCGCCGACGTGGCGGCCTGCGTGACATACCTGGTGTCCACGGGCGTGACCGACGCGGCCCGGGTCGGCTGCATGGGCCGCTCGTACGGCGGCTACCTGACGCTGGCGGCGCTGACCACGTACCCATCGATGTTCGCGGTCGGCATCGACGTCTGCGGCATGTCCAACTTCGCCACGTTCTACGAGCACACCGAGCCCTGGATCGCGGCGGCGGCGGTCTCGAAGTACGGCGACCCGGTGACGGACGCGGAGCTGCTGCGCGACCTGTCGCCGATCACCCGCATCAACAACCTCCGGACGCCACTGATGGTGGTGCACGGCGAAAACGACAGCAACGTACCGGTGATCGAGGCGGAACAGGTGGTGGCGGCGCTGACGGAGCGCGGGGTGCCGCACAAGTACCTGCTGTTCCCGGACGAGGGACACGAACTGCAGCACCGGTCGTCGCGGGCGGAATACCTGCGGGAGACGGTGGACTGGCTGACCAGCCACCTGACACCGCCGGGCACGGTGCTCAACTGACCTTCACGGAGCAGGGGCGTCCCGACCAGACGCCCCTACCCCACCACTGAACACCCCCACCACTCAACGCAGCCGCCCCCACCACGCTCCACCCGCACGCCGCCATCTCGCAGCGCCGCACGCCCCCACCACGCCCACCCGCACGCCGCCATCTCGCAGCGCCGCACGCCCCCACCACGCACCACCCGCACGCACTGCACGCACGCACCACCCGCACGCACGCCACCACCACGCACGACCCGCACGCCGCCACCACGTTGCGCCCTGCGCTGCGCCGCGCTGGACAGCTCGCCGCCACCGCCGCTGTCACCCGCGACCCGCCGACGAAGCTGCCCACCGCAGATCTTGTAGCAGGGCGGCGAGCTCCACGCCGCAGTGCAACAAGATCGACCACTCACCCCCCGAACGCGGTGACTCCCGCCACCCGCCACCCGCCCATAATGCTGCCCACCGCAGATCTTGTAGCAGGGCGGCGAGCTCCAGAGTCTTTTGCGTGGTTGGTGTATCGGGCGATGTCAATAGCCCGCCGGAGTGACGTGGGCCGCGCCGACCGCCACCGACGCGCAAGATTTCGATCTTGTTGATGTGGTGTGAGCTCCGGACCTTAAGTCCACAAGATCGACAATTCGCTGCTCGCTTCGTGACTTTTACGCCCTTTGGTCCCTTAGGAGTTCCGCGATGTGGGAATCCTGCTCAATGTGTGGGCCAGTGCTGCGGGTTCGGCGGTGGGCAGGCCTACGGCAATGCTTGGCGCGGCCGTTCGGCGCGGCGGAAGCGTGTCGCCCGTCCGGGGGATGGCGATCGATCATCACAACAGCCATGCAAAAGACTCTCCACGCCGCAGTGCAACAAGATCGACCACTCACCCCCCGAACGCGGTGACTACTGCCACCCGCCACC
Source organism: Actinoplanes sp. NPDC049599 (assembly GCF_044465625.1). Classification (NCBI taxonomy): domain Bacteria; kingdom Bacillati; phylum Actinomycetota; class Actinomycetes; order Micromonosporales; family Micromonosporaceae; genus Actinoplanes; species Actinoplanes sp. NPDC049599. The sequence continues at coordinate 12,234 of NZ_JBITLX010000035.1, read as the reverse complement.
CGCCGATCGTGCTGCCCATCGCAGATCTTGTAGCGGGGTGGCGAGCTCCACGCCGCAGTGCAACAAGATCGACCACTCACCCCCCGAGCGCGGTGAATCTTGTAGCACCCGGGTGCGCTCCGCACCACAGCTCCACAAAATCCGCCGCCACCGACAGGTCGAGCCAAAGCCGGGCAAGCCAGCAACGGCTCAAACCCCGCAAACCTCACCTAACGACCGGACGTGGAGAGCGAAATGCGCAAGCCAGGCGGCCTGCCCAAAGCGTGGCCGAGTGGAACGGCCCAACCGGGCAGCATGAGCAGGCCGACCGAGCCGAACAGGCCGAACAGGCCGAACTAGCCGAACGGACCATCTGAGCCGGGCCAGGCGAGCTGAGTGGACCGGCCAAGCCGGATGAGGGCTGGAGTCGGACGGCTCAGGAGGCGGGCGGTGTCAGTGTGAGCGGAGGGCCTCCCGCAGCTGATCAGCCACGGCTTCGGGATCGGTGCGCAGCAGCCAGGACGGAAACCGCAGGATCCGGTCGCCCGCCGTCCAGATCCTGTTCTGCCGCGTCATGTCCTCCGCCCACTCCCGCACGTCCATGTGATGTCTCCCGTCCACCTCCACCAGCACCCGCCACTCCCGCCAGTACGCGTCCAGATACCGGTGCCGTCCGTCCGCGTCCCGGCGGCGCTGTTGGTTGTCCGGCATCGGCAGGTCGTAGCGCCGGCACACCGTCAGCAGGTCGAGTTCCGACAGTGCCGACGCTCCTGCGGCTATGTCGTCCAGCGTGTTCCGGACCAGTCTTCGGCGCCGGACCCGCGTCAGCACCGTCAGGACGGATCGGATCTCCTCCGGTCGGACCAGCCGCTGCTGGCAGGCTGCCGCGATCGTCAGCACCGCCGCACGATCCGACGGCGCCCAGGCCGCCGCGTCGACGACCGAACGGGCCATCGTCGTCCGGGGGATCCCGGCACTTCGGCGATGCTCCGCCGGCAGGAGCGCACTGCGGTGCACCCGGATCGCCGGCATGTCCGGTGGCAGGCGCGGGATCCGCCGGCTGGTGCCCCGGGCGGCCGGGATCAGCACCGGGATCTGCCCGACGTGGATGCCGCGGAGCCCTCCTGCCACCGCGGCCGCCGCTCCGGCCAGCAGCGCGTCGCGGCCCGCCACCAGCACCGCGACCCAGTGCTGCTGCTGCGGGGTGAGCTCACCGTTGCTGGTCAGCAGGACTCCTGGGCAGAGCTGTCGCCAGCGGCCCAGCCGGACGTGCCCGCGGACCCTTCCCCGCCCGACGAGCTTGACGGCCTGGTCGCTGGTCACGACACCGCACTGGGCGCAAACGCGGTCCATCGGGTCACCTTGGCAGATTCGCCCCGGCCCCGGGATCAGCCTGTGGACGACGCGGCGTGACGGGTCACACGTCCCTTTTGTGAGCCGAGTCGTTGTCGGTCGGCCGCGTCCCGGGAAAGGGTGGGGGTACGCGATCGGATGGAGTTGACCTCATGCTGGGCGGAGCCCGGGCCTGGGCGGTGTGGGCCGTGGGGCTGTCGGCGTACGTCGTCGCGGTTCTGCATCGCACCTCCCTCGGTGTCGCCGGGCTGGACGCACAGCTCCGGTTCGACGTCGGGGCCGGCGCCCTCGCCTCGTTCGCCGTCCTGCAGCTGCTGGTCTACGCCGGCCTGCAGGTTCCCGTCGGGCTGCTGCTGGACCGGTTCGGTTCGGTGCGGCTGGTGGTCGGCGGCGCCCTGGTGATGGCCGCCGGGCAGGCGCTGATGGCGTTCTCCGACGGGATCACCGGCGCCGTGTTCGCCCGGGTGCTGGTCGGTGCCGGGGACGCCATGACGTTCATCAGTGTGCTGCGCCTGGTGCCGCAGTGGTTCCCCGCCAGGCGGGTTCCGGTGGTCGCCCAGCTCACCGGCCTGGTCGGCCAGTTGGGGCAGGTGCTCAGCGCCGTACCGCTGGCAGCGCTGCTGGCCGGCTCGGGCTGGACCACCGCGTTCATCTCGGCGTCCGCCGCCGGGGTTTTTGTGGCCGTCGTCGCGCTGGTCGCGCTGCACGACACCCCGCAGCGGCGGGTCAACTCGGGCACGGCGCTGACGCTCGGGCAGCTGGGCAGCGACCTGGCGCACGCCTGGCGGCATCCCGGCACCCGGCTGGGGCTGTGGACGCACTTCACCACCCAGTTCCCCGGTACGGTGTTCGCATTGATCTGGGGCTATCCGTTCCTGGTCGCCGGCGAGGGCCTGTCCCGGGGCACGGCCAGCGCGCTGCTCACCCTGTTCGTGCTGACCGGCATGGCCGCCGGGCCGCTGGTCGGCGTGCTGGTGCAGCGGCATCCGTTGCGCCGCTCGTGGCTGGTGCTCGGTGTGATCGCCGCCAACGCGCTGGGCTGGGGGCTGGTCATCGCCTGGCCGGGGCGGGCGCCGCTGGCCGTGCTGGTGGTGCTCGTGCTCGCGCTCGGCCTGGGCGGGCCGGGGTCGATGATCGGCTTCGAGTTCGCCCGCACGTTCAACCCGCCGAACCGGCTCGGCACGGCCACCGGCATCGTCAACGTGGGCGGCTTCGTCGCCTCGCTGGTGTCGATCCTGTTCGTCGGCCTGATCCTGGACGCCCGCACGGGCGGCCGGGCCACATACGACATCGTGGACTTCAAGGTCGCGATGTCGGTGCAGTATGCGATCGGCGCGATCGGCCTGATCGGCATCCTGCGCACCCGCAAGCTGGCCAGACGCCGGCTCGCCGAGGAACACGGCGTGGTCGTCCGGCCGATGCGGGAGGTGCTCGCCGGCAAGGGTTGGTTTAGCGGCGAGCGCATCGGTAAAAGTTGAGACTTTGCCCGCTTACGGCAGTTCGATGCGAGGAGGACATGAGCGAGCACGCACCGGACCGCATCTGGTCCGGCATCGAGATCAGCAAAGTCATCGCGGGCACCCTGGCGGCGATCACCGCGGCGGTCATCGGCTCCTTCCTGGGAGTCGCCGGCACGCTGGCCGGTGCCGCGGTCGCCAGCGTCGTCGGCTCGATCGGGACGGAGGTCTACCAACGGTCGCTCAACAAGGGCGCCAAACGGCTCAGCGCGATAGCGCCGACGTTCGTGAAGGCGCCCGCGGCGGTGGGCACACCCGAGGTCGCCGCGGCGACCGAGGGGGAAAGCCCGTCGCACACGGTCGCGCCGCGCCGGAGCATCCGCTGGGGTCACGTGGCCCTCGCCGCGACGGCGTTGTTCGTGCTCGCCATCGGCACGCTGTCGGTGTTCGAGCTGGTCGCGGGCAAGTCGGTGGCGTCCACCGTGGGCAACTCGTCGTCGGGCAAGAGCACCGTCGGCAGCGTCTTCGGTAACGACTCCGCGGAGGAGCCGGCCGTGACCCCGTCGACGGACAGCTCGCCGGCACCCACCGACGCGCCGGCCACCGGACCTACCGGCGAGCCGGCGGCACCGACCACGGAGCCGGGCACCGAGCCGGCCACCGAGCCCACCACGCCGGCCGAGCCGGGCACCGAGCCCACGGGCGGCGCGCCCGAACCGACCCAACCGGCCGAAAATCAGGAGCAGGAGCCGCAGAATCAGGACGGTGCTCCCGAGCAGAACGGCACGACGGAGTAGCACCGACTTTCCGCGAAGCGAAGGAGCGCGTCACCGTGAACGTCAGTGAACTGCTCACCGAGGCCTTCGGCCGGCTGCCCGACCTGGTGCGGTCGGCGGTCGAGGGCCTGACCCCGGAACAGCTCGGCACCGCCCCGGCCGAGGGCACCAACACGGTGGCCTGGCTGGTGTGGCACCTCACCCGGATCCAGGACCACCATCTCGCGGGGGTCACCGGGGCGGACCAGGTGTACGTGACGGGCGACATCGCCCAGCGATTCGGGCTCAAACCCGACCCGGAGGACCACGGGTACGGCCACACGGCGGCGCAGGTGCTGTCTGTCCGCCCGGAGAGCGCCGCGGTGCTGGTGGAGTACTACCAGGCGGTGCACGAGCGCACGCTGGCCTATCTCGGCGGCCTGACGGCCGGCGAGCTGGACCGGGTGGTGGACGAGTCCTGGGATCCGCCGGTCACCCTGGGTGTGCGCCTGGTGAGCGTCCTGACCGACGACCTGCAACACGTGGGCCAGGCGGCGTACGTGCGCGGGCTGCTCCAGAACTGACGGACGTCGGCGCTCCCACGAGTCGTGGGGGCGCCGACGTGCTGCCTACTGAGGCACCGCCAGCTCACCCAGCGCGTCGGCCGCGTGGAGCTGGGTCCAGTGCTCACCGGGGTGGCCGGTGACCGTGAGCGCCACCGAATCAGCCGCCACCGGACCCGGGATCAGCCGGTCCAGTGCCGCGGCATCCGCGGTCGCGGCCAGCACGGTGCGGCCGTCCACGCCGTCCACCGCGGCGAGCTTGCCGGTGCCCGCTCCCGCTGCCGCACGGATCGCCGCGACCGTGGGGGCCGCCTCGGTGCAGGTGCCGTCCCCGTGGGCGACCAGGACCCGGTCCGCGCGACCGGCCGCCTGCCAGGCCATCAGGTCCAGCACCGTCGCCCGGTTGCCGGCGCCGAAGTGCTCCCACAGGTCGGCCGCCGCCCGGGCCAGCTGGTCGCCGTGCCGGCCGACGCTGTGGCCGTACCCGTGCCCCGGCAGGGCCAGGTCGGTCCAGAGCAACGACCGCTCGGCCAGATCAACCACCATGGGCATCAGCACCCGCGCGTCGCCACGCAGGTCAAAACGCTGCTCAACCCGCCCGGCGTCGAACTGCGCACCGCCGGCGACGGGCAGCACGATCCCGGCGAACGCCTCGGTCAGCAGCTCGAACGGCACCGCGTTGTAGCTGAGCACGGCCGGCACGGCGTAGCGCACACCCAGCTCGGCGAGCCGGTCGAGCCGCAGGTCCAGAAACTCCGTCGCACCGAGCGGCCCGGGCGCGGAGGTGAGATCACCGGAATGCACGGCGCCGTCGTCACCGAACCGCAGCACGGTGTAGTCACACTCCCCCAGCCGCTGCCAGGCGTCGTCGAAGAACACACAGGACAGGTCGAGATCAACCCGCGAATCGTCCGTGTCCTGCCAGTGCAGGAACAACCGCAATTCCGGTACGCCGGGAAGCGCGCGAATGCTGCCCCGGGGCCACCCGGCGAACTGGGCGGAGCCGGCCCGCTCGCGCATCGGCGCTGGTACGTCAGCGAGCGTGGCGTCGAGCACAGCAACGTCGAACCGGCCGAGGCGCGCGGCCCGCCGGGTGAGCTCGCCGTCGACGATGCCCCGCACGGCGCCGATCGCGACGGCGTCGAGCGGTTCGCGGCGCTCGGGCTCGGTCCAGGTGATGACGGCGCTGCCCCGCGGAAAGAAGACCCGCCGCGGCATCCCGGGGCCGGGCCGCCCCGCGATGATCCCGGCAGCCGCAGCACCCGCCGCCACCACACCGGCCCCCGCCGGGTCCACCGCATCACCATCCGAAACGGCCGCGCCCGGCACGGCATCCGGACCGGACGGCCGCGCTGCCGTCGGGTCCGGCCGGCGGGCCAGCCCGATGATGGCGTCGAACACCGCACGCGCGGCCCGGCCCACGCCGCCCTCAGCCGCAGCCGCCCGCACCGGCGCAGCACTCGCTCTCACAGCGCGGCCCACGCCGCCCTCAGCCGCAGCCGCCCGCACCGGCGCAGCACTCGCACTCGCAGCGCGGCCCACGCCGTTCTCAGCCGCAGCCGCCCGCACCGGCGCAGCACTCGCAGCGCCGCCGCGCGCCCGGGCCACTCCCGCCGCCCGTGCCTCTGCCATCGCCGCCAGCTGCGCCGGGGTCGCCGCCACGGTCGCCTCCCGGCCCACCAGCTCGGCGGCAGCCGCGGCCAGCACACCCGGCGCCACCCGTCCCGCGCTCTCCCGCAGCACAGCCACCAGTCCCGCCCGATCACCCGGAACCGTGGACCGCAGCAGCTGATCCACCCGCCGCCACAGCTCCCCGGGCCGCTCGGCGAGCAGCCGAGCCGCCAGCCCCGCGTCGCCGTCCGCGAAGGCCCGCTCCACCAGCGACGCATGCGTCCGGAGCCGGACGGAGACCGTACCGTCGGGGTGGTCGACCGGCACCAGGCGCCGCGGATCCTCGGCGCAGGCGGCCACCATGGCCGCGCCCAGCGCGGAATCCCGCGCTACCCGGGTGCCGCGCAGCACCGCGAACGCGACGGTCGCGCCCGGGTGACGGTCGGCCCGCTCGAAGGGGTGCAGCCGCTCCCCCAGCCGCTTCCACACTGCCGGATGCCGCCGCAGGTCCTCGGCCGCGGTCCCGGCACCGCACGCGTCCAGGTGCTCGAGCACCGCCCGCCGCAACGCGCGCGGCAGCGCCCGCACCCGCGGGACCGGCACAGACGTCGCCGGCTCGTCCACCGGCCGCCACGCCTCCCCCGGCGCGACCGGCACGACCGGCACGACCGGCGCGGCCCGCGAACCCGGCGCGACCGGCACGACCGGTGCGACCGGCACGGCCCGCGAACCCGGCGCGTCCGTTCGAGCCGGCAGGATCAGACCCGGATCTCCACCGGAGTAGGCCCACAGCGTCCGCCCCGCATCGGTCGCCGTCTGCCACCGGCGCCGCGCCTCGGCCACCACTTGCGGATACGCCTCGGTGAGTGCGGTCGCGTGCAGCGCCCAAGCCACCACCACCGCGAGCGTCTCGCGCGCCGGCACCGTCTCGGGCAGCCAGTCGAGGGCTGCCGGCGCGGTGGACCGGACCAGCACCGCCAGGTCCGCCCGGTCGGCCTCGCCCAGCGCCGCCGGCCGCGCCACCAGTTCGTCGCGCAGCCGGACGGCGGCGCCCCGGGGATCGGTTTCCAGCCGCAGCAGGCGTACCTGGATCGGGGGTCCGGCCGGCGGCTTCCCGGCCGGCGCGACCACCGGCAGGTAGCCGCCGCCGGCCGCGGCCCGGCGCCCGCAGATCGGGCAGGCGCTGAATTCCTCGGGGGCGAAGCAAACCCGGCAGACCGGGTGCCCGCACGGGTCCAGCGGCTCACCGTCCTGCTCCCGGCCGCACAGCACGCAGGGCGCGCCCGGCACAGCCAGCAGGTGGGTCAGCAGCCGGCGGATGTAGACGGCCTCGGTGTGCTGCGGGGTGTCCGGAAAGGAGCGGTACAGCGGAACCATCTCGCGGTCGGCGCCGACCTGCTCGTCGAGGGCCGCGAGCAGCCAGTCGGCCCATCGCGTCCGCGACGTCCGGGGCATCCGTGCCGCCGCGGCGCGCAGGTCCCGGTGCAGCAGCCGGCCCCGCTCGACGAGGTCGGCCTCCAGCGCGCCGACCCAGGCCGTACCGTCGTGCAGTTCGTCGCCGGACGGACCGGCCACGACCTTGGCGGTGCGGCGCAGCAGGACAACAGCCAACGGATCCATGGTGCGACCTCCCCCGGGACATGCGGAAGCGGCGGGCGGGGAGTCGCGACGCTAGTTGAGTCCTTTTGCTGAGGATGAGAAGGAAGCACCGCGGGGAGCCGCCCACCGCTGCACCGATCCTAGCCGGGCCGGGCGGGCCGCTCATTCCCTTTATCGCGAGGCCTGCTCCGCGATCGGCAGCTTGACCAGGAACCGGGTGTCGCCGGGCTGGGACTGCAGCACGATGTCGCCGCCGTGCCCGTTGACCACGATCCGGTACGAGATGTCGAGGCCCAGCCCGGTGCCCTCGCCCACCGCCTTGGTGGTGAAGAACGGCTCGAAGACCCGCTTGCGCAGCGCCTCGGGCACGCCCGGCCCGGTGTCGCCGATCGACACCACAACGTGGTCGTCCTCCCGGTACGTCCGCAGCGTCAGCGTGCCGGCGCCGTGCATGGCCTGCACCGCGTTGTCGATGATGTTGGTCCACACCTGGTTCAGCTCCGCCGGGTGGGCGGGGATCTGCGGCAGGTCGCGGTCGTACTCCTTGACCACCTTGACCCCGTTGCCGATCTTGTGGGCCAGCATGACCAGCGTGCTGTCCAGCCCGGTGTGCACGTCGATCCACTGGTGCGCGGCGCGGTCCAGCTGCGAGTACTGCTTCGCCGAGGTGACCAGCGAGGAGACCCGGCCGGTGGCGTCCTCGATGTCGCTCATCAGCTGTTCGGTCTCGAGCGCGTACCCGATCCAGTGGATGGCCTGGTCGAGCAGGCCCGGCTCGACGACCTTGGCCTTGATCTCCTCCAGGCAGTCGATGTCGAGGCCGCCCTGGGCGTAGACCGGCGCCAGGTCCCAGCCGCCGGTGACGTGGTGCCGCTCCATCCAGTCGCCGAGCTCGTCCTCGCGGTCGGCGGCCTGCATGGCGGTCAGCGTGGGCGCCTTGGCGGCCCGCTCGATGACGTCCTCCTGGAGCTCGACCAGCGCGTCCAGCCGGTCCGGCGCGACCTTGCCGGCCGCCAGCATGCCCAGCTTGTGCCGCATGCCGGCGACCCGCTGGCGCAGCGCGCCGGTGGCCCGCGACGCCGCGGCGGCCGGGTTGTTCAGCTCGTGCATCAGGCCCGCCGAGAGCGCGCCGAGCGCGACCAGCCGCTGCCGCTCGGAGATGGCCGCCTGGGTGTTGCGCATGCCCAGGGTGAGCCCCTCCAGCAGGTGGATCGCCATCGGGAACCACTCGCGCATCAGCCAGCCGAAGTCCGCGGCGGAGAGCACGAAAAAATCCGAGTCGTCGAGCGCGCGCATGGACGCCATGTACTTGCGCTCGACGCCCTCGTCACGGATGTACGCCTGGGTGGCGCCCATGTACACGCCGCGCTGCTCCGTACGGGTGGTCTGCACGTCGTCCTGGCCGACCCGGCGGGAGAGCGCGATCGTGCCGCTGAGCAGCACGAAGAACTTCTCGGCCGGCGCGCCCTCCTCGATCACCAGCTCGCCGGCGGCCACGTGCTGGACGTGGCCGTGCTCGGCGATCCAGCCCAGCTGCTCGTCGGTCAGCTTCTCGAACAGGAACAGGGTCCTCAGCTCGGCGGGGGTGAGCGACTCGGACATCTACTGTGCCTCCAGGTAACGATGGACCAGCGTGACGGCCATCGCGCCCTCGCCGACCGCCGAGGCCACCCGTTTCACCGAGTTGGCCCGGACGTCGCCGGCGGCGAAGATGCCGGGAACACTGCACTCCAGGTAGAACGGATCCCGCTCCCGATCCCATCCCGCCGGACGGGTGCCATTTGCCAGCAGATCCGGGCCGGTGCAGACGAAGCCCTTCTCGTCGCGGGCGACGGTGTCACCGAGCCAGTCCGTCCGCGGCTCGGCGCCGATGAAGACGAACAGGTAGCCGCATTCGACGCTGGTCACCGTGTTGTTCTTGCTGTCACAGATGGTGATCGCCTGCAGGTGCCCGTTGCCCTCGGCGCCGACCACCTCGCACCGGGTGCGCACGTGCACGTTGTCGATCTTGTTCAGCTGCTGGATCAGGTAGTACGACATCGACGCCTCGAGCGAGTCGCCCCGCACCAGCAGGGTGACGCTGCGGGCGTACCGGGAGAAGAAGAGCGCCGCCTGACCGGCGGAATTCGCCCCGCCGATGATGTAGACGTCGTTGCCCGCGCAGGACGGGCCCTCGGTCGCCGCCGAGCCGTAGTAGACCCCCGAGCCGGTCAGCTCGGCGACCCCGGCGGCGGCCAGCGGCCGGTACGCGACCCCGGTGGCCAGCACGATCGAGTGCGCGGAGATCTCGCCGCCGTCGGCGAAGTGCAGGGTCCGGGCCGAGCCGTCGGCGCGCAGGCCGACCACCTCGCGGGTGTTGAGCACCTCGGCGGAGAACTTGCCGGCCTGCCGGCGGGCCCGGTCGGTGAGCTGCGCGCCGGAGATGCCGTCCGGGAAGCCCAGGTAGTTCTCGATCCGGGAGCTCTGCCCGGCCTGCCCGCCGACCGCCTGCCGCTCCACCAGCAGCGTCTTGAGGCCCTCGGAGGCGCCGTAGACGGCCGCGCCGAGACCGGCCGGCCCGCCGCCCACGATGATCAGGTCGTAGAAGTCGCGCTCCGGCGCCGTGGACAGCCCGACCGCCTCGGCGACCGCGGAGTTGCTCGGCTGCGCCATCGCCCGGCCGTCGGCGGTGACCACCAGCGGGATCGACTCCGGGCCCACCCCGGCGGCCTCCAGCAGGCGGCGGCCCTCCGGGTCGTCCGCGGCGAGCCATTTGTACGGCACCAGGTTGCGCGCCAGGAAGTCCCTGATCTGGTACGACGGCTCGCTCCACCGGTGCCCGACCACCCGGATGTCGGCGACCTCGCGGTCCCCGGTGGCCTGCCAGGCGTCCAGCAGCGCGTCGATCACCGGGTAGAGCTTCTCCTCCGGCGGGTCCCAGGGCTTGAGCAGGTAGTGGTCGACGTCGACCACGTTGATCGCCTGGATCGCGGCGTCGGTGTCCGCGTACGCGGTCAGCAGGGCGCGGCGGGCGTTCGGGAACAGGTCCATCGCCTGCTCCAGGAATTCGATGCCGTTCATCTGCGGCATCCGGTAGTCGGCCAGGATGACGGCCACCCGGCCGCCGCGCAGCTTGATCTCCTTGAGGGCTTCGAGGGCCTCGGCGGCGGAGGCGGCCCGGATGATCCGGTACGCCTCGCCGTACCGGCGCCGCAGGTCCCGGGCGATCGCCCGGGACACCGAGGCATCGTCGTCGACGGTCAGGATGGCGGGATGGCCCATGGCTGAGTCCTCAGGGATGGGTGAACGAGGGGGAGTCCGCGACCTCGAAGGCCACGTTGTCCTGGTAGCACCACCACCAGTTCTCCCCCGGCTCGTACGACTGCACGAGGGGGTGACCGGCGGCGTGGAAGTGGGCGGTGGCGTGCTTGCCGGGCGAGGAGTCGCAGCAGCCGACGTGCCCGCAGATCATGCAGACCCGCAGGTGCACCCAGCGGCCACCGTCGGCGAGGCACTCCACGCAGCCGTCGCCGGACGGCTTGACGTCCTGGACCTGGTCGAGGTGGGAGCAGGCGGGCTTGGTCATCCGGGGGTTCCTCTCGTGGCCAGCAGATCGTTGTACTCGGGGTGCCGTTCGACGTAACCGGCGACGAACGGGCAGGTCACCACGACCGGGGTGGCCCGGCCACGGGCGTCGGCAAGGGCGGCCGCGGCCAGCCGGCCGGCCAGCCCGCGGCCCTCGAAGGCCTGGTCGATCTCGGTGTGCGCGAGCTCGACCTCGCCGCCGTGCCGGCGGTAGTGCAGGACCCCGGCGAGCTCGCCGCCGAGCAGCACCTCGTAGCGGGACCGCTCGAAGCTGTCCACCACGGTCGCCTCGCCCAGGTCACCGGAGCCGACCTGGGCGCTGCCCTCGACCCGCAGCTTGCGCCGGGCCCGCTCGTAGAACGAGGTCTGGCCGAAGCGGATGACCTGGGCCGCGCCGGGCACCGGGAGGATGGCCAGCTGCTGGCCGGCCTCGGCGTAGCCCTGGATGATCCCGTCGACCTCGATGGCCAGCCGGCCGCTGGTCGGCAGCACGTCGAGCTGCAGCTGCTCGTCCGGGGAGAGCATCAGCGAACGGTTGAACGAGGAGTGCGCGGCGGCCGCGCTGACCAGCAGGCCCTCGACGTTGGGCGAGACGATCGGCCCGCCCGCGGAGAAGCTGTACGCGGTCGAGCCGGTCGGGGTGGCCACGATCACGGCGTCGGCCGCGTACCGGACGAAGTTGCTGCCCTCGACGTTGATGCCGACGTGGGCCAGCCCGTCGCCGGGCACCCGGACCAGCGCGATGTCGTTGAAGGCGGAGACTTCCTCGCCGCCGGGCAGCACCGTGCGCACGGCGGTGCGCGACTCGATGGTGAACCGGTGCTCGTCGATCGAGGAGAGCGCGCCCGGCAGGTCGGGCAGGTCGACCTCGGCCAGGAAGCCGAGCCGGCCGACGTTGACCCCCAGCACGGGCGTCTTGCGCCCCTCGACCAGGCGCATCGTGCGCAGCATGGTGCCGTCGCCACCGAGGCTGACCAGCAGCCCGGCGCGTTCCACCATCTCTTCGGCGTCCACCGCGACGGCGTCGCAGTCGATCCGGTTGATCTCGTCGTGCAGTCCCAGCACGGTCACGTTGCGTGATGCGGCCCAGGCGACGATGGCGGTGATGGCGGATCCGCAGTCCCGCCGCGGGTGCAGGACGAGCCCGACCACCTTGATCATGCCCACGACTGATACCCCACGATCATCCCGCAACCCCCGGTCGCACGCGCGTCAGCGTTCAGCCTTGCACGTCCGACCGGGATCCGGCGAGGGGCACCTAGTGCTGCGCCGCGTTAGTTCGTCGTGGGTCATGCGGCTTTGAGTGGGGTGCCGTCGTAGGTCCATCGGTAGGGCTTGGCGGTGGTGTTCTTC